>BNUD01000073.1 GCA_025997095.1 Betaproteobacteria bacterium
CAGCGTCCGATAACTGAACATCTCCCCCTGACTTATGTCTTGCCCACGCATTGATTGCTCCCGGTTCTCGAATGGGTTAATTATAACATATACATAATTGGGGCGGGGTTTTTCAACATCCTGTTAATGGTATTGGCGCTACGTTTGCTTTTATTCAAAAGATAATAATGAATCACGAAAGAGACAGGAGGTATATCATTTCATTTTTTTCGCGTTGTTAAAAATTCATTGGCTGCGAGAAAATCTTGTATATTTTTTGCAATATAACCGACGGTGCCGATTGGCAATGTCTTTTCATGAAAACCAGCTTGCGGGTCACTCCATACAATGGATTCTGAAATGCTATCTTTAATGACAAATACGAAGTATTTTTGATCTTCCAGTTCGCAACCAGAGATTTCCCATATGACACGTTTATTTAAAAGTTCTATAAAATAGTTTTTGTCAAACGGTTCATCACATCCAACAGAGTAACCTCTAATCATTTCGATTAAATCATTCTTTGGAAGATATATTTTATTACCATAAAACATATCGGCTTCAAGAGTATTAAATACAGCTAAAGTTGTTCTAAGTTCAAAAGTATTTAACGTTGACGGGATGATTATCCCATCAACGTAAATAAAAAATACGCCATTCTTCCATAGAGAAAGATCGTCATTCCATTCTTCGACAATATCAAATAAGATTGCAAATTTGTCAGGATCACCAAAAATCATTTTTGTTCACTCGAAAGATGAATCCAGGGCAGCCAAGCGTTTGCATAGGAAAATGGTGGATAACGCTGCGCTCATCCACCCCACTACGTGATGTCTCACGTACTCCACCCCCTCACCTCGGCAACGGCTCAAACAGCGCCGCGATATCCGCTTCACCAAATTTAACATCGCCCTTGTGTTCATCCGAAAGTATCCCCGCCGCGAGTTCGGCTTTTTGTTCTTGCAGGGCCAGGATTTTTTCTTCGATGCTGCCTGCGGCGATCAGTTTGTAGACGAACACCGGTTTATCCTGCCCCAGGCGGTGGGCGCGGTCGGTGGCCTGGTTTTCTACGGCGGGGTTCCACCAGGGGTCGTAGTGGATGACGGTATCGGCTGCCGTTAAATTGAGTCCAACGCCGCCTGCTTTCAGGCTGATTAAGAAAATCGGGGCTGCGCCTGCCTGGAATGCCTTGATCGGGGTTTCGCGGTCTTTGGTTTCGCCGGTCAGGCGCAGGTATTGCAAACCCGTCGCGTCGAGTTCGCTCTGGATTAAATCGAGCATGGCGGTGAATTGCGAGAACACCAGAATGCGCCGCCCTTCTTCGACCATTTCCGGCAGCATGTCCATGAGCAGGTCGAGTTTTGCCCGCTCCTTTACCTTTTTGGCGACGGCGGACTTGACCAGCCTTGGGTCGCAGCAGACCTGCCGCAATTTCAAAAGCGCGTCGAGGATGACAATCTGGCTTCTCGTAAAGCCGCGATAGGCGATTTCGGCGCGCACTTTTTCGTCCATCGCGGCGCGCACGGTTTCGTACAGGTCGCGTTGCGAGCCGACCAGTTCCACGGTGCGGATGATGGTGGTCTTGGGCGGCAGTTCGGTGGCGACTTCATCTTTTTTGCGGCGCAGGATGAAGGGACGGATGCGCCGCGCCAGCACGTTTCGCCGCAGCGTGTCGCCGTGTTTTTCGATGGGGTTGCGCCAGAGACGGGTGAAGCTTTTGGCATCGCCCAAAAAGCCCGGCAGCAGAAAATCGAATTGTGTCCACAATTCACCCAAGTGATTTTCCAACGGCGTACCGGTCAGGCAAAGCCGATGTTGGGCGCGAATTTGCCGCACTTCGCCCGCGCCCTTGCTGCGGGCGTTTTTCACGGTCTGCGCTTCGTCTAATACCAGCATGTGATATTCGTAGGCGCGCAGGAGTTCGCCGTCGCGCCAAAGCAGCGGGTAAGTGGTGAGCACAACGTCATGGTCGGGGATGTCGGCGAAGCGTTCGCGCCGCCCTTGTCCGTGCAGGCTCAGGATTTTCAGACCGGGGGCGAAGCGGGCGGATTCGTTTTTCCAGTTGAAGACCAGCGAAGTGGGCAGCACGACCAGCGCGGGATGAGTGAGGCGACCGGCCTCTTTTTCGACCAGCAGGTGCGCCAGCGTTTGCGCGGTTTTGCCCAGCCCCATGTCATCGGCGAGGATGCCGGAGAGTTTGTGTTCGCGCAGGTATTGCAGCCATGACAGACCGGTGCGCTGGTAATCGCGCAATTCCAGACGCAAGCCTTGCGGCGGGGGGATGTCCTGTACGCCCTGACTGGTACGCAGGCGTTCCGCCAGTTGCAGCACCGCGTCCGGGCCTTTGAATTGCCAGCGGCTCGTGTCTTGCAGAATTTCCAGTCTTGCCGCGTCGAAACGGGAGAGGCGCAGGGGGCCTTCACGGTAGCCGTCAAACAGGTCGATCAGCAATCTGGCGATGGATTTGATGCGTTCCGCCTTGACGCGCAGGCGGCGACCGTCTTCGGTCAACAGCGGCACATTTTCGTCGTCGGGAATGTCGGCAAGCGAGATGGCGTCCAGCCAGCGCGGCTCGCGGTGCAAGAGGTCGGAGAGCATGGGCGCCAGCGGCAGACGTTCGCCCGCGACCAGCACCCCCATGTCAAGGTCAAGCCAGCCGCCGCCGCCGCTGCCCTCCACCTCGTCCACGTTCGCGTCCCAGGCTTCCACTTCCAGATAGTGGTGGCGGAAATCGCTTGCATAGCGCACCTGCCAGCCCGTCGCTTCCAGCCGGGCGATGCCCTCTTGCATGAAGGCCTCCCAATCCTGTTCGGCGGCAAGGCTATAAGGATGCGCCGGACACTGCCCGCGCACGGAAAGAATATAGGGCGGCACGGCCTGAAAACCCGCCTTCTTTAACGCCGCGAGCAGGCGTTTTTCCGCTTCCGGCTGACGCTGGACATGCACCAGTTCGCCATCCGGCAGGGTGACGAATTCGCGCGGGTCGCCAAAAGCGAGGCGCACTTCCTCGTAACACAAGACGGGTTCGGCGTAATCGAAGGGTTGACCGGCGTAGTCGTAATGAATGCCGGTATGTTCGCGCCAGGGGCGGGCGCTGTACACCAGCAGCGAATCCAGCCGCAATTCGCCTTCCGGGGCGCTCTTGATGAGGCGCGTCGGCGCGCTGCTGTCGGCGCGCGGCAGGGGCGCCTGCGGCGCGACTTCTTTCAGTACTTCCGCGACCAGCGCCGCTTCCCGCTGCGAGAGCGGCGGCAACGCCAGCAGTTTTTGCAGCACATCCAGCGCGATGTCGAGTTCCAGTTGTCCGACGCAGGCTTGTTTGATGTCGACGTACCACAGGGGATGGGTCGTGATGACGACCGTCGCGGGCGGGTCTGCCACAACGACCGGACGCTGCTGTCCTGAAGCCTGACGCTGCCAGATAACCTTGCCGGGGCGCGGCAAACCTTGCGCCAGCGTGGTTTCCATGTCATCCGCAAGCAGGCGACCGGTTGCCAGAATTCTGCTCATCAAATCGGAAGCCTTGCCCGTGTTCAGGCGGACATCGCAGCCGCGCATCTGGGGTTGCATCACCCAAAGTTCGCGCAGAATGGGCAGGTCTTCTTCATTGACAAAACGCGGCGGTTGCAGCAGCACTCGCTCGGAGAGCATCCAGCGATCGCAGTTGCCGGGACGGTCGCCTTTGCAGACCGTGATGTCAGCGACATCGCCCACCCAGTCCAGCGCGTAAAACAGGCGCTGTCTGCTGGCAGGCTGGGCGCTGCGGCTTTTTTCGACCGCCACGCTCAAATGTTTGAGGTCGGTAATCCATGACAACACGCCGGGCGACACCCGTTCCGGGTCGCTGCGCGATGCCAGGGCGCTCAACAGCGTCGCCGCGACATGCTTGCAATCCCCGCCAATGGGACAGGAGCAACTGGACAAAAAACCGGCTTCGGAGAAATGCGCCAGCACAACATAGGGTTTTTTCTGCGTTCCTTGCACAGCGGCTTCGATACGATGCTCGCTCACCTTCAGATGCTTGACCCGATCTCGATTCGCGTAGGCTTCACCCCGTTTGAAGAAGGTTTCACCCAGCCATTCCAGAACATCCTCGCGTGTAAAATTGCTTGAATTCAGAGTTGCCATTTTGTATTCAATTCAAAAACAAAACCGCCGCGCCAAGCGCGCACAGCAACAGCAGCCCGGTCGCCAGCAGCGCTTGCCGCCGATTCTGGCGGGCAAGGCGGGCGGCGAGGCGGTCAATCTCCCGCCGCAACGCCTGATGCGTCCGCTCGCTTGCCGCCATCTCCAGCAACGTCTGCCGCGCCAAACGCGGTAACTGCGGCAGGGTGCGCGACCATTGCGGCGCTTCCCGCCGCACACCGCGCAGAAAGCCGCGCCAGCCCAATTGCTCGTCCATCCAGCGTTCCAGAAAAGGCTTGGCGGTTTTCCACAAATCCAGTTCCGGGTCGAGTTGCCGCCCCAGACCTTCGATATTCAACAGGGTTTTTTGCAGCATGATGAGCTGCGGCTGAATTTCCACATTGAAGCGGCGGCTGGTCTGAAAGAGGCGCAGCAGCACCTTGCCGAAGGAAATATCGCGCAAGGGCCGGTCAAAAATGGGTTCGCACACCGAGCGGATGGCGGATTCAAATTCGTCGATGCGCGTATCCGCCGGCGCCCAGCCCGATTCCACATGCACCTCCGCCACGCGCTTGTAATCGCGCTGGAAGAAGGCGAGAAAGTTGCGCGCCAGATAATTTTTGTCGGTATCGGTCAAGGTGCCGACGATGCCGAAATCCAGCGCGATATAGCGTCCGTCATCGTGCACGAGGATATTGCCCGGATGCATGTCGGCATGAAAAAAACCATCGCGGAAGACCTGCGTGAAAAAGATTTCCACGCCCGCGACGGAAAGATTTTCCAGACTGATGCCCTTCGCGCGCAGTTTGTCGATGTGCGAAATCGGCGTGCCGCGCATCCGCTCCATCACCATTACCGTCGGCGTGCACCAATCCCAATACACTTCCGGCACCATCAGGAGCGACGAGTCGGCAAAATTGCGCCTGAGTTGCGAACAGTTCGCCGCCTCGCGCATCAAATCCAGTTCATCGCGCAGATACTTGGCGAATTCCGCCACAACCTGACGCATTTTCAACCGCTTGCCGTCCGCCCAGATGGCTTCCAGCAACACGGCGGTCGCATCCATCAGCGCCAAATCGTGTTCGATCACACCGCTGATGTCAGGGCGCAGAATTTTTACGGCGACTTCCCGCCCATCCTGCAAACTCGCCCAATGCACCTGCGCGATGGAAGCCGACGCCACGGCAACCGGCTCGAATGTCTTGAATACGGCGGAAGCGCTCTTGCCGTAAGCCTTTTCGATTTCCTGCAACGCCAGTTCCGGCGCAAAGGGCGGCGCCTGGTCCTGGAGCTTCGCCAGTTCCTCGGCAAAATCCGGCGGCAACAAATCGCGGCGGGTCGACAGCACCTGTCCGAATTTGACAAAAATAGGCCCCAGATTTTCCAGCGCCAGGCGCAAGCGCACCGCGCGCGACCCGGAAAGATCGCGCCAGAATTGCAGAATCCGCAAGCCGCGCGCCAGCCGTTTCGCCCCGGCCATCTCCAGCGCCAGCGTATCCAGCCCATAGCGGCTGGCAATAATGAAAATTCTGAGCAGGCGAAAAAAACGCATGGCGACAGGAACGCCCAACGCGGCGGACGGTAAAAAGAATCGGCTAGTGTAGCATTCAGACGAAGAAAGGCAGAAGAGCGGGGATAGATAAACCGGGCAATCGCGTGAATTTTTATGTCATTGCCTGAAGCAAGGTTGAAAGGTTGCAAGGCAGGGCGGCATCGAAGAACGCGCCCTTGAGCCGCCTGCCGCCATAGTGGGAGGAGCATCCTGCTCCCCCATACCAAACCTGCGGGCGGTTCATGAACCGCTCCTACCTGACGTCAAAACCGATACCGCGCCCTTAAGCACCCCGTCACCCCTGCCCGCATAGCCCTGTACCCCAAAATCCAGTGATCTGCCCATTCTCCGTAGGGGCACGGCGTGCCGTGCCCGAATGTTTGACACGGATAACCGTTTCGTAGGTCGGGCACGCTTCATGTGCAGGGCATCAACCGATGCAAAAAGGATTGCGCGAATTTGTCGAGGTAACACCGATAGACCGGCGAACGCCAAATGGACGGTGGTATGTGATCAATCGCAAAACGCCCTGCATATGAAGCCATGCCCGACCTACATGGCTACGCCCCCGCCCGCGAATGCTGGGCAACCGCGTCAAAAGCGAGGCGCAAAACGACGCGACAATCTTGGCAACAATGAGAGATTGCCGCGTCGCTCTACTCCCCGCTTTTGACGGCGACGGTAAATCGGGCATGGCATACAGGGGCACGGCGTGCCGTGCCCTTGGACGGCGTAGGTCGGGCATGGTTTCATATACAGGGCGTTTGGCGGTTGGTCACATGTGGCTGTCCATTTGGCGTTCGCGGGTCTCTCGGTGTTACATCGACAAATGCGCGTGACCCTTTTTGCATCGGTTGATGCCCTGCATGTGAAACATGCCCGACCTACATGGCTGTCACCTGACCTCTGATGCCTGATGTCGGGCACGACACACCGGGGCACGACACACCGGGGCACGGCACGCCGTGCCCCTACGGGGAATGGGCGAATCGCATGTAGGGGCACGGTGTGCCGTGCCCTGAAGCAGCAGGAAACTTTTTGCATGAAACCGACAAACCGCAACGCATCCGCGCCACACCCGGGAGCGCCAGCCTCCCGCCGACGGTTTTCGCTTTTTGTACTTGACCAACCCCCACCCCGCCAGCGGGGACGCGGGCGCTCCCGGTGGTAAAATCCCCCTTCACTCCTTTTCTCCAAAATCATGCCCCCCGACTTCCTCTATCCCTTGCACGATGAAATCGTTGCCAATGTCCGCGCCGCGCTCGCCGAAGACGTGGGTTCCGGGGATTTAACCGCGCAATTGTTGGCTGCGGAACAAAGCGGGCGGGCGCGGTTGATCAGTCGGGAAGCGGCGATACTCTGCGGGCGGGCGTGGTTTGACGAATGCTTTGCCCAACTTGACGCCCGCTACGGCACCCACACAACAATCGACTGGCAGGTTGAAGAAGGCGGCAAACTTCTTCCCGACCAACGTATCTGCGAACTTTCCGGCAATGCCCGTACCCTGCTCACGGGCGAACGATCGGCGATGAATTTTCTGCAACTCTTGTCCGGCGTGGCGACCAAAACCCGCCATTACGCCGACCTCATCGCGGGCACAGCGGCGCAGGTGGTCGATACCCGCAAGACCCTGCCGGGGCTGCGGCTGGCGCAGAAATACGCGGTGCGCGCGGGCGGCGGCGGCAATCACCGGCTGGCGCTTTGGGATGCCATTCTCATCAAGGAAAATCACATTCTGGCGGCGGGCAGCATCGCCGCCGCCATCGCCGCCGCCGAAGACATCGCCCGCGCCGCTGGCGAGCGTTGCCGCTTCGTGCAGGTGGAAGTGGAAAATCTCGCGGAAACCCAAGCCGCGCTGGAGGCGGGCGCGAAGATGCTGCTGCTCGACAATTTCAGTCTGGACATGCTGCGGCAGGCGGTCGCCCTGAATCAGGAACGCGCCGTGCTGGAAGCCTCTGGCGGCATCAGCGAGGCGACCCTGCGCCCCATCGCCGAAACCGGCGTCGACCGCGTTTCCGTCGGCGCGCTCACAAAAGATGTGCGGGCGATTGATCTTTCCATGCGCTTTGTTGCTGCCTGTTAAAACCCTCATCCATCCAACCTCCGGGATTCCCGCCATGAGCCAATCCGCCGCGCCCCGTTCCACATGGTCAAACCGTTGGGCTTTTATTCTGGTCACCATCGGCTCTTCCGTGGGGCTGGGCAATATCTGGAAATTCCCCTACATGGCGGGGTCGCAGGGCGGCAGCGCCTTTGTGCTGGTCTACCTGATTTGCGTGTTGCTGATCGGGCTGCCGCTCCTGATGGCGGAAATTTCGATTGGGCGGCGCGGCAAGGGCAACCCGGTTGCCGCCATGCTGAATGTGGCGAACGAAACCGGCAACACTTCATGGTGGGGTTTGTTGGGCTGGGTCGGGATGTTGGGCGCGTTGCTGATTTTGTCCTTTTACAGCGTCGTGTCGGGCTGGATTGTGGATTATCTGTTCAAGGCGCTCACCGGATTTCAGGTCGAAACGGCGGAAGCGGCGCAGCAGAGTTTCGCGGCGCTGTTGGGCAACCCGTACCAGTTGGCGCTCTGGCACAGCGTTTTTCTGGCGTTCACCGTCGGCGTCGTGGCGCGCGGTGTGGTGTCGGGCATCGAAATTGCGAACAAGGTGCTGATGCCCTGCCTGTTCCTGATTCTGGTGCTGCTCACCCTCTGGAGCTGGGTGGCGGGCGACATGGCCGCCGCATGGCATTTCATGTTCGACTTCAAATTCTCCGCAATCACGTCCACCGTCGTCCTCGCCGCCCTGGGGCACGCCTTTTTCTCCTTGAGTCTGGGCATGGGCGCCATCATGGCTTACGGCTCTTATCTGGACAAAAACACCAGCATCGCCAACACAAGCCTCTGGGTCGCGGCGGCGGGAACGCTGGTAGGGATTCTGGCGGGGCTGGCGATTTTTTCGCTGACCTTTCAATACGGACTGCAACCCGGCAGCGGCGCGGGGCTGATTCTGCAAACCCTGCCGCTGGCGTTTTTCCACATGCCCGGCGGCAACCTGTTCGCCGTGTTCTTTTTCCTGCTCGTCCTGTTCGCCGCCTGGACTTCCGCCATTTCACTGCTCGAACCCTTCGTTGCCTGGCTCACCGAGCGTTTGAGCATTCACCGCCCCGTCGCCGCCTGGAGTACGGGTTTGGCGGTATGGCTGTTGGGCTTGGCAAGCTGCCTCTCCTTCAACGTGTGGAACGACCACCGCTTTTTCGGACTCAACCTGTTCGATGCCCTGGATTACCTCACCAGCCGCATCATGATGCCCCTCTCCGGCCTCGCCATCGCCCTCTTCGTCGGATGGGCAATGGGACGCGCGGCAGTCGCCGACGAACTCCGCCTGAAATCCCGCGCTTTTACCTTGTGGTTCAACGTATTGCGCTACATCGTGCCCGTGGGGATCACGCTGGTGTTTTTGTCGAGTATTCTGGGGTGGGCGGAGTAAGGGGTAGGTCGGGCATGGCTTCACATGCCCGACGTTTCCTGGTTGGAGCCGAACAATGTCGGGCATACAAAACATGCCCGACCTACGAAAAATCGCAGGGGCGATCTTTGTCAAAAATCTGAGGCTTTGCAAGGAACAGGTAACAGAGCCATCGCCGCCTTTCGGCAAAGGGCATTTGCTTCTATCATTATCCCTTTATACTTGGCTACGGTTTTTCCTGTAAGGAGAGGAGGTCGCAATGAAAACACTTTATCAAAGATGGCGCGGCATTAACTTCGTGATGCGTCTGGCCATTGTTCTTATCCTGGGTACGGTGTTGGGGGTGCTTTTCCCCAACGTCAAATTGATCAGTCTGCTGGGCGAAATGTTCGTAAACGCCCTCAAGGTGATCGCGCCGATACTCGTTTTCGTGCTGGTGGTGAGTGCGCTGGCGAGCGCCAGGGCGAAGACCTCCATCAGCCTGATTCTCGTCCTTTACGCCATCAGTACCTTGAGCGCCGCCCTCGTCGCCGCAATCGTCAGCCTCGCCTTTCCGGTCAAGTTGACCCTGGTTGACGCGTCCGTTCGGAATGCGCCGAATGGCATTGCCGATGTCCTCAACAACCTGTTGCACAACGCGGTGGACAACCCCGTTATGGCGCTCGCCACTTCCAACTACCTTGCCATTTTGACGTGGGCGATTCTGCTGGGGATTGCGCTACGCTACAGCAACGACACCACCAAGACCGTCATTACCAACATTTCCAGCGCGCTGGCGATCATCGTCCGCTGGATTATCAGTCTGGCGCCGATTGGTATTCTGGCGCTGACCTATACCGCCGTTTCCAGCAGCGGTCTATCCGTCTTTGGCGAATACGTGCAACTCGTATTGCTGCTTGTGGGCGCGATGGCGTTGGTGGCGCTGGCGCTCAATCCCCTCATCGTGTACATCGTGCTGGGTCAAAACCCCTATCCGTTGGTGTTTCAATGCCTGAAGGAAAGCGGGCTTACGGCGTTCTTCACCCGCAGTTCCGCCGCCAATATCCCCATCAATCTCGAATTCTGCCGCCGTCTTGGGCTGGATAGAGATACCTACGCGCTCTCCATTCCGCTGGGCGCCACCATTAACATGGCGGGCGCGACCGTCACGGTCGTCATCATGGCGATGGCGGCGGTGCATACGACCGGTCTCGCCATTGACCTGCCCACCGCCATCATTTTGAGTATGCTGGCGGCTGTCGCGGCGCTGGGCGCTTCCGGTGTGCCCGGCGGCTCGCTGCTGCTGATTCCCCTGGCGTGTTCGCTGTTCGACATCGGCAACGATGTCGCCATGCAGGTCGTCGCCATCGGGTTCATTATTGGCGTGATTCAGGATTCCTGCGAAACCGTGCTGAATTCGTCGTCTGACGTGCTCTTTACTGCCACGGCGGAATATCGGAAGCGACAGAGAGCGGGCAAGGCTTTCAAGGTTGAACTCGCTCCGCCGACACTGGCGCATACCTTGCCGGAACTGGAAGGGGCGGATAACTGGTAGGGGTGAAAGTACGGGATTAACCCGGCAATCGAATACGCCGCTGGGAGCGCTGGCGTCCCCGCCGGCGGTTTTAAGATTTTTCGCGCGGAACCAACCCCGCCGACGGGGACGTCGGCGCTCCCAGGCGAGCGGTATATTCGATTGCCGGGTTAACAGGTCGGGCAGGCATGTAGGGGCACGGCGCGCCGTGCCCCTACTCCTCGCAATGATGGCAAGCGTAGTCATCCGAACATCACCCCTGCAACATCAGCCCCGCATGTTCGCGCATCAAATGAAACTCGATTTTCGGCCAGCGTTCTTTGGTCAAATCGAGGTCGAAGCGGGAGGTCATCAGGTAGGCGGGCGTGTCCGCCGCGTCGAGGAACATTTTTGCGCCGTTGGCGTGGGTGAAGCGGTTGAGTTCTACCGGGTCGGGGCAGGTAATCCAGCGCGCGCCCGCATAGTTGGCGGCGCCCAGGCGCACATCCACGCCGTATTCGGTTTTCAGGCGGTGGGCTGCGACTTCAAATTGCAGTTGCCCGACCGCGCCCAACAGCATCAGGCTGCCCATCATGGGGCGGAAAACCTGAATCGCGCCTTCCTCCCCCAATTCCTTCAACCCCTTGTTGAGTTGTTTGCTTTTCATCGGGTCGGCAAGTTCCACGGTGCGGAACAGTTCCGGCGCGAAGAAGGGCAGACCGGTGTATTGCAGGCTTTCGCCCTCGCTCAAAGTATCGCCCAGTTGCAGCCCGCCGTGGGTGGTGATGCCGATGATGTCGCCCGCGAAGGCTTCATCTACCCTGTCCCGCCGTTGCGAGAGGAAAGTGACCACATTGGTCGGGCGCATATCCTTGCCGGTGCGCCGCACTTTCAGACGCATTCCCGGCTCGAAGCGACCGGAGCAAACGCGCAGAAAGGCGATGCGGTCGCGGTGCGCCGGGTCCATGTTGGCTTGAATCTTGAACACCACGCCGGAGAATTTTTCTTCTTCCGGGCGCACCTCGCGGCTCACCGCCTGCCGCGCGCCGGGGGCGGGGAATAAATCGACCAGCGCGTCCAAGGTCTCCTGCACGCCGAAATTGTTGATGGCGGAACCGAAAAAAACCGGCGTTTGGCGACCAGCGAGAAAAGTCTCGCGGTCGAAGGCGGGCATGGCTTCCGTGACCAGTTCCATTTCTTGCAGGGCGGTATCGTATTCCGCGCCGAAGCGGGTTTTCAGCAGGGCGGTATCGCTGCCGTCGAGCATTTCATCCTCGTCCGAACGCCGGTCTTCGCCGGGGCGAAAGACCCGCATGGTGGCGTTTCGCAGGTTGTAAATGCCGTGAAAACGCTTGCCTTGTCCGACAGGCCAGGCGAGCGGGGCGGAGGGCATCCCCAGCGCGGCTTCGATTTCATCCAGCAAATCCAGTGGCTCGCGCACCTCGCGGTCGAGTTTGTTGATGAAGGTGAGAATGGGTGTATTGCGCGCCCGGCAAACCTCAATCAGCCGACGGGTTTGCGCTTCCACCCCGTTGGCGGCGTCAATCACCATCAACGCCGCATCCACGGCAGTCAGCACGCGATAGGTATCTTCGGAAAAATCCTGGTGCCCCGGCGTATCCAGCAGGTTGATCACCGCGTCGCGGTACTCCATCTGCATCACCGAAGACGCCACGGAAATACCGCGTTGCTTTTCGATTTCCATCCAGTCGGAAGTCGCGTGACGGCTGGCTTTACGCGCCTTGACGCTGCCCGCGATCTGAATCGCGCCCGCGAACAGCAGGAGTTTTTCGGTAAGCGTGGTCTTCCCCGCGTCGGGGTGGGAAATGATGGCGAAAGTGCGCCGACGCGCCACTTCCTGAGCGATGATGGACACGATGTAAAAACTCCGACGTCGGGGATTTGGAAAACGTCGGATGATACGGTATCAGGTGTCAGATGTCAGGTGACAGGAATCAGCCTGGTAGGTCGGGCATGGTTTCACATGCAGGGCATTTTGCGGTCGGCAACGAACAATGTCGGGCACATGAAGCGTGCCCGACCTACCTAAAATCAGGGTAGGGGCACGGCGCGCCGTGCCCCTACAACCTGGGAGCGCCGGCGTCCCCGCCGGCGGGGTTGGTTCCGCGCGTAAAATCTTAAAACCGCCGGCGGGGACGCCGGCGCTCCCAGCGGCGTATTCGATTGCCGGGTTAATAGGGTCAACTGCCAAACGTCGGGCATGTGAAACATGCCCGACCTACGAGAGACCGTGGCGGCGGGTTGGGGGGGTTACCCTTAACCGTGCCC
>BNUD01000074.1 GCA_025997095.1 Betaproteobacteria bacterium
CGTGAAAAACGCTTAAAAACAGCCTGGAATTCACCTTCCAGACCAGACAAGCCTTCCGACAGACTTTTTTCTTCGCCCCACGAAGGCGATAAGCGAAGGTGAGGATGGGAAAATCAACATCCTGTTAGAAGCGAGACGCGAAGACTGTCCGAAGACAGTGCTATTGCACGGCAAGGCGAAGTCGACAAAGTATCGCTTCTCATGCGAATCGGAATTGGTCACGAGTATCGTCTCCAACGCGATGGTGTGCGCGACAATCAGTTGGTCCAGATGGCCTGATTTTCGTTCCCGTGTCGCCTTGCGTACCGGACCATAAGAACGCGCAGCCTGATGGTCGAAGGGCTGCACTTCTATCATTTCAACAAGTGAGTCAAGATTCTTGCGTTCCCGTTCAGGGTTGGCGCAAACCAATACGCCGAATTCCAGTGCGCGACGCAAACGGAACCCGCATCGCGGTTAAAAATCCCGGCGCCCCGATTCCGCCGGAACAGCAGGAACGCATCTTTGAACGCTTCTACCGCGCCGACGCTTCAAGGACGCGGGCAGATGGGGAAAGCAGCGGGACGGGGTTGGGACTTGCCATCGCCCGTTCCATCGCCACCGCCCACGGCGGGACGCTGGATGTGGCTTCGGGGGCGGGGGAGACGGTTTTTACTTTGCGTTTGACATAGAGCGAATGGATGCGCGAACATGACGGGAAGATGCTCCTTTTTATTCCATCCCTTTTCAGGTATATTGAAACATGTTCAGACGCTCAAAACCGGAACAACCGGAACCCAAGCCTCTTCGATGGGCACCGGGCAGTTACAAGGAATTGATGGCGCTGCCCGATGATGTTCGGCATTTCTTCGGTCATGCGTTGTCTGCTGCACAGTTTGGACGCCAGCATATTGCGGCAAAAGTGTTGCAGGGTTTCGGCGGTACGGGCGTCCTTGAAATTGTCGACAACGACGAAGGCGGCACCTATCGCGCGATTTACACAGTGAAATTTGCGGAAGCCGTTTTTGTCCTGCACTGTTTTCAAAAAAAGAGCAAACATGGCATCGCCACGCCGAAAGAAGATATGGACATCATTCGAGCACGCTTGAAGGCGGTCGAAATACTTGTAAAGGAGATGAGAAAATGAAAGCCGGACAGAACATGACAAGAACAATCCACAATGGCATGGAATTCCTGACCAGTTCCGATAACGTATTTGCCGACCTGGGCTTGCCCGATGCCGAAAAGCTCAAAATCAAGAGTGGTTTGGTGATGGAAATCGAAGACGCGATCAAACACCTCGGACTCACCCAGCAACAAGCCGCGAAACGCATGGGGCTGACGCAACCCAAGGTTTCGGAAATGCTGCGCGGCAAGTTCGCCAACCTGTCTGAACGCAAATTGATGGACTGCCTGAACCGACTGGGCTACGACATCGAAATCACCGTCAAACCCGCCGCCGAAGCGGTTGGGCATTTGATGTTGGTTGCCGCATAGGGAAGCTCGGTTGCCGCCTGGACAGGGCTGGAGCATCAAAATTCCAGGTAAGCGCCGTGCGTTTACTTTGCGGTTGCCGTAAAGAACGCGTCATCGTCCGAATTCAGCCAGTTCTCAACGACCAGTCCCGAATAATGGGCAAAATCGCGTTCATTATTGGTCACGAGTATCATCCCCAACGCGATGGCGTGCGCGGCAATCAGTTTGTCCAGATGGTCTGATTTTCGTTCCTGTGTCGCCTTGCGTACCGGACCATAAGAACGCGCAGCCTGATGGTCGAAGGGCTGCACTTCTATCATTTCAACAAGCGAGTCAAGATTCTTGCGTTCCCGTTCAGAGTTGGCGCAAACCAATACGCCGAATTCCAGTTCGGCATAGGTAATTGCGGAAATGACCACATCACCGACATAGCATTGGGCAAAACGCCTTGCAACAGATTCGGGCTGATGTTTCATCAGATAAATGCACATATTGGTATCAAGCATATAGCGAGGCATCAGAGCGTATCCCTTTCCTGTTGCGCTTGCTCCCCCCTGCCTTCTGCCATGAAGTCCGGAGAAAAGCGGGCGAATCGTTCCATCAAGCCGGAAAGCGAACGCTGTACGGGGCGGATTCGCAGTTCATCCCCGACGCGCTCAATTTCCATCTCCATGTCCGTGCGCCCGTAAGCCAGCTCTGCCGGAATCCGTACCGCCTGCGAATTACCATTGCGAAAAACTTTAGTGGTTTGCATGAGCGCATCCCGTTTTGTATGTACACGGGTGTACTATAGAACGTACATCGAACAATGTACACCATTGGATGTACACCTCAGCTTCCATCAGCATCGCATCCTCACCTCCCGTATAATCCCCTCTTTCCAACGGCAAGAATCCCGGCATGAAAATTATCATTCTTGGGGCAGGGCAGGTCGGCGCCAGCGTGGCGGAGAGTCTGGTGTCGGAAGAAAACGACATCACCATGATCGACTACGATGCCGAAGCGCTGGCGGCCTTGCAGGACAAGCTCGATTTACGCACGGTCGTCGGTAACGCCGCCTATCCTTCGGTGTTGAAAAGCGCGGGCGCGGAGGATGCTGACCTGATCATCGCGCTCACCCAGAGCGACCAGACCAATCTCGTCGCCTGCAAAATCGCACAGAGCATTTTCAATATCCCCACCCGCGTCGCCCGTCTGCGCTCGCGGGATTTTCTTCTGGATGCGCGTCTGCTCGCGCCGGAAAATTTCGCGGTGGATTTCGCCATCTGCCCCGAACAAATCATCACCGATTATGTCGTCCGCCTGATTGAGTTCCCGGAAGCCCTGCAAGTGCTCGATTTTGCGGGCGGGCGGGTGTCACTGGTGGCGGTACGCGCCCGCGCGGGCGGTCGCCTGGTCGATAAACCGTTGAAAGAAATGGGCAGCCATCTGCCTTTGGGCATGGATGCGCGCATCGTTGCCATTTTTCGCCATGACAAAGCCATCATCCCCGGCGGCGAGGTGCGGCTGCAACCCGGCGACGAAGTGTTTATCCTCGCCGCCGCCGAGCATCTGCGTCCGGTGTTGAGCGAGGCGCGGCAATACGAAGCGCCGGTGCGCCGCATCATGATTGCGGGGGGCGGCAACGTCGGGCTGAAAATCGCCGCCACGCTGGAAGATCGCTACGAGGTCAAGCTCATCGAACAGGGTAAAAGCCGCGCCGATTACATCGCGGGGGAACTCAAAGACACGCTGGTGCTCTGCGGCAACGCGACCGACGAAGACCTGCTCGAACAGGAAAACATCGCGGAAATGGATTTGTTCCTCGCCATCACCAACGATGACGAAAACAACATCATGGCGGCGTCGCTTGCCAAACGCATGGGCTGCAATCGGGTCATTGCGCTCATCAATCGCGGCGCTTACGCCGACATGATGCAGGGCGGCCCCATCGACATCGGCATTTCTCCCGCCCATGTGTCCATCGGCGCGCTGCTCGCCCGCGTGCGAAAAGGCGATGTCGTCGCCGTGCATTCCCTGCGGCGCGGCGCGGCGGAGGCGCTGGAAATGGTCGCGCACGGCGACATGAGCAGTTCCAAGGTGGTGGGTCGAGCGATTGGCGAAATCCCCTGGCCCAAAGGCGTCACCGTCGCCGCGATGGTGCGCGATTTCGATTACGTCACGCCCATTGAAGTGCGCGACGACGGTACGGTCGACCGTCGCATGGGGCGCGTTGAAATCGCGCATCCCGACTCCATCATCCAGCCCGGCGACCATGTGATTGTCTTCTGCGCCCAAAAAAAGCTGGTGAAAAAAGTCGAACAGCTTTTCCAGGTCGGGTTTCATTTTTTCTAGGCGAAACGACCCTGATTCATGGAACGCTACTTTCCCGTCCTGCGCGCCCTGGGGCTGTTGCTCACCCTCTTTTCGCTCACCCTGCTCGTGCCGCTTGCCACCGCCCACCTGCTCGACGATGGCGCGAAATCCGCCTACGACCTCGCCTTTCTCGTCACGCTGGGCAGCGGTCTTGCGCTCTGGTTCGTCACTTACCGCTTCAAGCGCGAACTCAATGTGCGCGACGGGTTTCTGCTCGTTGTGCTGGCGTGGTCGGTGTTGCCGCTGTTCGCCGCCATCCCGTTCTACACCCAGCTCGACATCAACTTTACCCGCGCCTATTTCGAGGCGGCTTCCGGTCTGACCGCCACCGGCGCGTCGGCGCTTTCCCACATTGACGCCCTGCCGACTTCCATCAATCTCTGGCGACACCTCATCATCTGGCTGGGCGGCATGGGCTTGATCGTGCTGGCGGTCGCCATCCTGCCCATGTTGGGCATCGGCGGTCGGCAAATGTTCAAGGCGGAAACGCCAAGCCCGATGAAAGACACCAAACTCACGCCCCGCATCGCCCAAACCGCCAAGGGCTTGTGGCTGATCTACGTCGGCATCACCTCGACCTGCGCCCTCGCCTACCACTGGGCGGGCATGAGCGGTTTTGACGCGGTTTGTCATGCCTTCTCCACCGTCTCCCTGGGCGGCTTTTCCACCCACGACCAGAGTTTTGCCTACTGGAATTCGCCGCTGGTTGAAGGCATCGCCATCTTTTTCATGCTCATCGCCGGGATGAATTTTTCCACCCACTACATTGCCGTTCTGAACCGGGATGCCCGCGCCTACCTGCGCGACCCGGAAATTCTCTGGTTTCTGGTCGTGCTCTTCGCCAGCGTACTGTTCATCACCTTCTACCTGTGGGGGTTTCACGCCTATGACACCAGCACGCACACCCTGCGCTACACCGCCTTCAACCTGATTTCCATCGCCACCACCGCCGGATTCACCAACATTGATTACAGCCTGTGGCCTTTTTTCGCCCCCCTGTGGATGCTTTTTTTGTGCAGCTTCGTCTCCTGCTCCGGTTCAACGGGCGGCGGCATCAAGATGATGCGCGCCGTGCTGCTCTACAAACAGGTGTACCGCGAACTCCTGCGCGCCATGCACCCGAACGCCGTGCACCCCGTCAAATTAGGCGGTCACTCCGTACCGCAAAACATGCTCTTCGCGGTGCTGGCGTTCAGTTTTATCTACATGGTGAGTCTCGTCACGCTGACCCTGATTTTGAGTTTCTCCGGTCTGGAAATCATCACCGCCTTCTCCGCCGCCGTCGCCTCCTTAAACAACACCGGCCCCGGTCTGGGACAGGTCGGTCCCGCCGGAAGTTATGCCATGCTGAACGACTTTCAACTCTGGGTCTGCACCTTCGCCATGCTCCTGGGACGCCTGGAAATCTTCACCCTGCTGGTCGTACTGACACCAGCGTTCTGGCGGAAATGACCGTCATGACAATTTTATCTGTTTCCGTATAGGCGCTTCCCCCTACCCGCGTATCTTCTCCAATAACGCCGTCGTGGATTTTTGGTGCAGGAAGGGGATGGCGCATACCTTGCCACCCCACGCCAAAACCTCGGCGGCGCCGACGATGCGCTCTATCGACCAGTCGCCGCCCTTGACCAGAATTTCCGGGCGGCAGGCGAGGATGGGGGCGAGGGGCGTGTCTTCCTCGAACCAGCTCACCAGACTCACGCATTCCAGCGCCGCCAGCACCGCCATGCGGTCTTCCAGAAGATTAACGGGACGGTCATCGCCTTTGCCCTGACGCTTGACCGAAGCATCCGAATTGACCAGCACAATCAGGGAAGCGCCCAGCGCCCGCGCCTGGGCGAGACAGGTCACGTGCCCCCGATGCAGGAGGTCGAAACAGCCGTTGGTAAAAACCCGCGCGGCAGGCAGTTGGGCGGCGCGGCGGGCAAGGTCGGCGGGGGGGCAGATTTTGCTTTCAAAAGACGGCGTGGCGTAGGTGTTGGTCATTTGCATTTACTCAAGGTCTGGTGCCAAAAACGCGAAATTACACGGATTTCGAGAATTCAGCCTCAATGCTTTCGATGGTCGGCAAGCAAGAAGCCAGCGTTTCCGGCAGGGCGCGGGTGAGTTCGTAGTCGGCAACGCCGATGGGTTTGTGAATGTCGCGCAGGGCGTATTCGGCAAGAATGCGGTCTTTGGTCTGGCAAAGAATCAGCCCCAACGTCGGCGTGTCGTGTTCGTGACGGAGCAGGTCGTCAACAGCGGAACAGTAGAAATTCATTTTGCCCGCATATTCGGGTTTGAAGTCGCCTTTCTTTAATTCGACAACGACGAAGCAGCGCAGGTGCAGGTGATAGAAAAGCAGGTCGATGTAAAAATCGCGCGCGCTGATTTCGAGATGGTATTGGCGCCCCACAAAGGCAAAGCCGCGCCCCAGTTCGAGCAGGAATTTTTGAATATGCCCCAACAGCCCCGTTTCCAGTTCGCGCTCGTGGAAAGGTTCTTCGAGGGTCAGAAAGTCAAACAGATAAGGATCTTTGAGCAATCCGGCAGCAAGCGTGGCGTGCGGCTCCGGCAGCGTTTTGACAAAGTTGCTCACCGCCGCGCCGGAGCGTTCATGCAGACGGGTTTTGATGTGTTGGGTGAGCGTGTCACGGCTCCAACCCTGCGCCAAAGTCTGGCTGGCGTACCAGTGGCGCGTGGGAAGGTCTTTGATTTTTTCAAAGAGGATGACGTGATGAAACCAAGGGATGCCGAAGAAGATGTTTGAGGGGATGGGCAATTGTGCCGCAGCCTGCGGCACAATTTGGTTTTCAGCGTCTGCCAATTGTGCCGCAGGCTGCGGCAAAATTGTATCCCCTTGATTTTCAAGCCTTTCAAATTGTGCCACAGGCAGTGGCACTAATTCATTCGTCGTTTCGGACAGAACTGGATATTCACGATAAAAACGCAACATTCGCTTGATGTTTCTTTCGGAAAATCCTTTTTGTTCCGGCAATTCGTTTTTCAGGTCAACGGCAAGGCGCGGGATGACGCCCGTACCCCAACCTTCATCTTTTTGCCGCGTGTCTATCAGGTGCCCGATGTCCCAATACATCCGCAGCATTTCGGCGTTGGCAGAGCGCGCCGCCCGATGCTGGCTTTGACGCAGGCGGGTTTTGATGTCCGCGAGCAAGTCCCGATAGAGCGCGAGTTCGTTAATCATGCGGTCACTTTCTGCGAGGCATTTTCGGATGGCAAAACTAACTGCGCCTTGAACCCTTGCCCTGCGGCAGCGGGCAGTAGACGGCGGACGCGAGCGCTTCTGCATCCTCGCGCGTTTCACCAAGCAAGCGCCAATGTTCGATTTCGGTACAGCGATCCATCACCGTTGCCAGACCCGCTTTTTCGGCGAGGGACACCGCTTCAGGAGAAATCACGCCCAGTTGCAGCCAGATTGCCCCTGCGCCCGCCTCGACTGCCTCCTGAGCAACGCCTGGCGCCTCTTCGGAACGGCGGAAAACGTCTACGAGGTCGATGTGGTCGGGGACTGCCGCAAGGTTGGGGTAACAGGTTTGCCCCAGAATTTCCTTTTTTGCCGGATTGACCGGAATAACGGTGTAACCCGCTTTCAACAGGTATTGCGCGACGGCATTGCTGGGGCGGTCGGTTTTATCGGAGAGACCAACAATAGCGATCGTCCGGCTTTTTTGCAGCAATTGGCGCAGGTCTTGGTCGTTCGTGAGCATGGTTGGAATCCCGTCAAAGAAAAGTCTGAAAAGCGGCGTTTATGGGTGCAATGCCTGCAACATCGCATTTCTCAAGATGGTATTGACGCGCGTCTGGTAGCCTTTGCCCTGATTTTTCAGCCATTCAAGCACATCGGCGTCGATGCGAACGGTCGTTGATTTTTTCATCGGACGAAAAAGACCTGACTTCAAGAATCGCCCGTGGGCAGCGTTTTCCCAAAATTTTTCGTTCAGCGGGGGAATGTCGCTGGTATCGACCTGTGCGTCCGGCATTGCGGCTAACGCCTTGAGTTCGGCTTTTTGGGCGGCTGTCAGCGGCGGCGGATTTTTCAGGTCAATTTCATAAGTAACGGTTTTTGCGTTCATGGCGTTTCCTTTATTCTTTGCTGTTCTTTTGGCGCATACCGCGACTTCGCCCATGCCTCTACTCCAGATTCTGCACCTGCTCGCGCATTTGTTCGATGAGCAGTTTCAAATCCATCGCCGCCTGGGTTACTTCGGAAACGGCGGCTTTTGAACCCAGGGTATTGGCTTCGCGGTTGAATTCCTGCATCAGAAAATCCAGGCGTTTGCCGACGACGCCGCCGGTTTTCAGGATGCGTTCCAGTTCGTCCAGATGGGTGGCGAGGCGGGAGAGTTCTTCGTCTACGTCGATGCGGGCGGCGAAGAGGGCGACTTCTTGCAGGATGCGGCTCTCGTCGATATTGACGCCGGCGTCGCGCACGGCGTCGGAGAGGCGGGCGCGGAGTTTTTCGCTTTGGGCGGCTTGGGCGGCGGGGATCAGCGGGGTGACTTTGGCGACGATGGCGCGCATTTGCTCGCCCCTGCCTTGAATCAGCAGGGCAAGTTTTGCGCCTTCACGGGCGCGGGAGGCGATGAATTCGTCCAGCGTTTCGGCGGTTAATCGGGCGATGGCGGGTTCCAGCGCGGTGAAATCCACACCCTCTTCCTGCGTGAACGCGCCCGGCCAGCGCAGGATGTCGCTCACCGTGAGGGGCAGGGCTTCTGGCAGGGCAGCGCGGATTTCCGCTTCCCGCGCTTTTAACCACGCCAGTTTTTTCGGGTTGAGTTCGCCGCCTTCGCCTTGTTCCGCGAGGGTGAAGGAGAGGCGACATTCGACCTTGCCGCGTCCCAGGTCTCTGGTGAGTTTTTCGCGCACACTGCTTTCAAACGCGGCGAGGTCGTCGGCGACGCGAAAATGCAAGTCCAGAAAACGGGAATTGACGCTTCGCAATTCCATGTGCAGGTGGATGTTGCCGTCGCTCAAGGTTCTGGCGGCGTAGCCAGTCATGCTGTGAATCATCGTAAAATCGCTATCAGGGTTGGATATCGGGAAGAAAAGTTCGCGCCCTCGCTAAAACCGCTCTCGAAGAATGGCTTTACAGGCTATCGCCAAGACCGGACAATGCCGGGAGTTCGACAATCATACCCGCAATCTTACCTGCCACCACGATGGGTCAACAAGCCAATACCGCCCTGCCCGGCGGTTTCCAGATCGAGGATTACACCATAGACCGCCAGCTTTCCCTGGGCGGGTTTTCCATTGTCTATCTGGCGCGGGACAAGGAAGGCAAGGATGTCGCCCTCAAGGAATATCTGCCCAACAGCTTGTCCCTGCGCGGCGACGGGCAAACCAGACCGGTGATTCCGGCGGAGCATCTGGGCGCGTTTCGCTACGGCATGAAGTGTTTTTTTGAAGAAGGTCGCGCGCTCGCCAAACTCTCGCATCCCAACGTGGTGCGCGTGATCAATTTCTTTCGCGCCAACGACACCGTGTACATGGTGATGGAGTACGAGCAGGGGCGCACCTTGCAGGAGTTCATCCACAAGCATCTGGGGCACATTTCCGAACGCTTCATTCGCGGCGTGTTCGTGCGCCTGTTGAACGGGCTGCGCGTGGTGCATAGCAACAAACTGCTGCATCTCGACATCAAGCCTTCCAATGTTTATCTGCGTTCGGACAACACGCCGGTCCTGCTCGATTTCGGCGCGGCGCGGCAAACGCTACTCTCCGACACGCCGATGTTAAAGCCGATGTACACGCCGGGTTTCGCCTCGCCCGAACATTACGGCGAGCGCAAAACCCTGGGGCCATGGAGCGATGTGTATAGCGTCGGCGCGACCATGTACGCCTGCCTTGCCGGGCAAACGCCGCAACCGGCGGATGAGCGCCTGCAAAAAGACCAGATCGTTCCGGCGATGATGCGCTGGGAAGGTCAGCTTTCCGATCATCTGCTGGAAACCATCGACTGGTGTCTGAATCTGAATCATCTGTATCGCCCGCAAACCGCGTTCGCCCTGCAAAAAGCGCTGGCTGAACATGGCGCGCCGCCTGCTTCTGCGGACAAACCGCCGATCAAGACTTCATGGTTCGGGCGTCTTTTTGGCAAATCCAGAAAATAACCCCCCACGGATGGAAACCTCAATATGCGATTCACCATTTATCAGGAAAGCCGACAAGGCGGCCGCAAAAACAACGAAGACCGACTGGCGCATTGCTATTCGCGCGACGCCCTGATGATGGTCATCGCCGACGGCATGGGCGGGCATTTTTACGGCGAAGTCGCCGCGCAAATCGCGGTACAGACCATGACCGCCGCCTTTCAGCGCGAGGCGCAGCCCAAGCTGGAAGACCCTTTCTGGTTTTTGCAAAAAAACATCGGCAACGCGCACCACGCCATTTTGAGTTATTGCGAAGCCCACAAACTCAAGGATTCGCCGCGCACCACCATCGTCGTCTGCGTCATTCAGGATAACGTGGCGTATTGGGCGCACGCGGGCGATTCACGCCTGTACCTGATTCGGGAGGGCAACGTCGCAGCCCGTACACGCGACCATTCGCAGGTACAACTGATGGTCGACGAAGGTCTGATTACCGCCGAGCAGGCGGAAACCCACCCGGAACGCAACAAGGTCTACAGTTGTCTGGGCGGTACGCACATGCCGGAAGTGGAATGCTCGCGCAAAACGCCGCTACAAGCGGGCGACATCATCGCGCTCTGCACCGACGGCATCTGGGGCATGTTGCCCAATGACATTCTGGCGCGGAGTCTGCAACACCCCAATCTGCTGCAAGCCGTGCCGCAGTGCATGGACAGGGTGGAACAATGGGCGGGCGCGCATGGCGACAACCTTTCCATGATCGTCGTGCGTTGGGAAGATACCTATTCGGAATTGACGCACAGTTCCGTGTCTACGCAGACGATGGGGCCAAACGAATTCACCACGCAACTGGACGAATTCGGGCGCAACCCGCATTACAAATCCGACCTTTCCGACGACGAAATCGAACAGGCCATCGAAGAAATCCGCGCCGCCATCGACAAATACAGCTTCAAAAAATAAAGGAACCCCTCATGCGACCCAGCCAGCGCGCCAACGACGAATTGCGCCCCGTCACCCTCACCCGCCGCTACACCCGCCACGCCGAAGGTTCGGTGCTGGTCGAAATGGGCGGCACCCGCGTCCTCTGCACCGCCAGCGTCGAAGAAAACGTGCCCCCCTTCCTGCGCGGCAAGGGACAAGGCTGGGTGACGGCGGAATACGGCATGTTGCCGCGCGCCACCCACACCCGTTCCGCCCGCGAAGCCGCCAAAGGCAAGCAGACCGGACGCACGCAGGAAATTCAACGCCTGATCGGACGCTCGCTCCGCGCCGTCATCGACCTCTCCGCCCTGGGCGAGCGTCAAATCATCGTCGACTGCGACGTGCTGCAAGCCGATGGCGGCACCCGCTGCGCCGCCATCACTGGCGCATGGGTGGCGCTCTCCGACGCCTGCGCGCGTCTGGTCACCGAATGCAAAATCGCCGTCATGCCTATCCGCGACCACGTTGCCGCTGTGTCGGTCGGCATGGTGGGCGGCAACCCCGTGCTCGACCTCGACTACCCCGAAGATTCCAGTTGCGACACCGACATGAATGTGGTGATGACCGGCAAAGGCGGCATTGTCGAAATCCAGGGCACCGCCGAAGGCGAACCTTTTACCCGCGACCAGATGAATACCCTGCTCGACCTCGCGCAAGGCGGCATCCGTCAGTTGATTGCGTTGCAAAAAAAGGCGCTTGCGGAGTAAGCCATGCGATATTTCAAATGCGTACCAAACAACTAATGGCATTCCCCATGCAAAAACTCGTCCTCGCGTCCAACAACGCCAAGAAGTTAAAAGAACTCTCCGCCCTGCTCTCCCCCTTGGGCATCACCCTCATCCCGCAAGGCGAACTGGGGGTTTCCGAAGCCGAGGAACCGCATTGCACCTTTCTGGAAAACGCGCTCGCCAAGGCGCGTCACGCCGCCGCCGCAACGGGCTTGCCCGCGCTGGCGGACGATTCCGGCTTGTGCGTCGACGCCCTGTTGGGCGCGCCCGGCGTGCAGTCCGCCCGCTATGCCGGAGAACCGAAAAGCGACGAACGCAATAACGAAAAACTCCTCGCCGCCCTGCAAAACGAAGACAACCGCCGCGCCCGTTTCGTCAGTCTGCTGGCGCTGGTCCGCCACGCCGAAGACCCGCAGCCCCTGATTGCCGAAGGCGAATGGCAGGGCGAAATCCTGCGCGCCCCAAAAGGCGAAGGCGGCTTCGGCTACGACCCCCTGTTCCTCGACCAAAAAAGCGGCGTCGCCTCCGCCGAACTGCCTGCCGACGTAAAAAACCAACGTTCCCATCGCGGCAAGGCGATTGCGATTTTGATTGAGAAAATCAGGGAACAGATCATCGGTGTCCGGTAACCGTTACCGACGCAGGGCAATCATCACCCCTCGCCCCTTGTGAGGCACCTCGAATTACCCTTGTTTTTCAGCAAATCAGCTCAAAAAAACTACCCGTGCTGAAATTTGGCGCAATTATTTTGAATGAAGCTCTATTTTTTGAGTGATTTTGCCTTAAATTGCCTAATATTCAGGCAATTTCGCCCATTTCGGGTATCAGAAGGCCAATATTCCTGCCTTCCCGAAATAGACCAGCCGCTTCAGGTTGTAACAGGTCGCCATCATCGTCATCACAAAGTTCGCCCGCGATTGCCCAATGGTTCTGAGCAGCTTGCCGCCCAT
>BNUD01000075.1 GCA_025997095.1 Betaproteobacteria bacterium
GCCGCCGGAGCAGGAATAGGTCATCAGCAAACCGCCCGGATTCAACAGGCGAAAACCCAACAGGTTGATGTCCTTGTACGCCCGCGCCGCGCGTTGGGCGTGGGCGGCGGAAGGCGCGAATTTGGGCGGGTCGAGCACAATCAGGTCAAAACCGCGCCCCTCTTGCCGCAAGTCGCGCAAGGCCTGAAACACGTCGGCTTCCAGCCATTTTGCGCGTTCGGCGGGCAAGTTCGGATTCAGTGTCAGATTGGCGCGGGCACGCTCAAGCGCCGGAGCCGAGGAATCAATGGAGAGTACCGACGCCGCGCCGCCGCGCAGGGCTTGCAGCGAGAAGCCGCCGGTGTAGCAAAAACAGTTCAGCACCGACTTGCCCGCCGTCAGGCTGGCAAGGCGGGCGCGATTGTCGCGCTGGTCGAGGTAAAAGCCGGTCTTGTGCCCTTCCGCGTAATCCACGCCCAGACGCACGCCATTTTCCATGATGCTGATTTCGCCGTCCTCCGGCGCTTCGCCATACAACCATCCCGTCGCCGTTGTCAGCCCTTCCAGCTTGCGGACTTCGGAATCGGAACGTTCGTAAACCCGCGCGCAACCGGTTGCTTGCACCAGTGCGCCGACCAACGCCTGCCGCCATTTCTCCGCGCCCGCGCTGGTCAGTTGCAACACCACGGTATCGCCGTACTGGTCGGCGATGACGCCGGGCAAACCGTCCGATTCGGCGTGAATCAGGCGTAAGCCCTCTTGCCCCGCCAGTTCCGGCAAGGCTTGACGCCGCGCCACGGCGGTGGCGACGCGCCGCTTGAAAAAGGCGTCGTCAATGATGGTGTCGGCATCGAAACTCCACACCCGACAACGGATGCGCGAGTGCGGGCTGTACGCGCCCTTGCCCAACACGCGCCCATCGTGCGCCTGTATCGTCACCGTATCTCCGGCGCGCGTGCGCCCCTTGACGCTATGCACGGCGCTGTCGAACAGCCAGGGATGGCGGCGGAACAGGGAACGCTCCTTGCCCGCCTCTAAAATCAGTTCAGTCATGTTGGAAATCCGTGCGCCCAAACAAAAAAGCCCCGGCGCGCAAGGCTACCGAGGGCTTTCGGAAAAAGGAGGGAGGCTGGAAAAACTTAACCCAGCGCCTTGCGGTTACGCGCCTGACATTCGGCTTGATAGATGATACGCATCATGGCGCTGCCTTTGCCACGAAAAACACGCTTGCCGGTCTTGGAAAGACAGCGACGCTCGATGGAAGAGCGACGGGTGCGGTTGATAGCCATGTGATACTCCAAAAGATTGTGTGAAAACAAAAGGTCGCGGCAACGTGTACGACGACCTTCTGGCAGGGATTCATTGGTGGGATGTCACAGATTCGAACTGTGGACCTACGGATTAAGAGTCCGCTGCTCTACCAACTGAGCTAACATCCCAAACGCCGCGCATGATACAAAACCTGCGCGCTGATTGCAATTTCTGGTGGGTCGGGCGAGATTCGAACTCGCGACCAACGGATTAAAAGTCCGCTGCTCTACCGACTGAGCTACCGACCCACGCCCAGGAAAGACCCGCGATTATAGGGAGCCTCGGCGCGGGCGTCAATCATTAGCCTTGTCCAACGTGATATGAGCCTGAATGAGGGTTGTATTTCCAGTGAGAAATGAGCTTGAAGCGAAAAAAGTGAGCTTCAAGGCAGTGTGGGTTGATCATCCTGAGGATGGTGATCAACATGAACGAAGAGCGGCTTAATTCCGATTCGCATGAGAAGCGAGACGCGAAAACTGCCCGAAGACAGTGCTCTTGCACGGCAAGGCGAAGTCGACAAAGTGCGAATCGGAATTACAGTCATATCAATCCCTGCTGCGCTTCGCTTGCCAGACGACGATTGCTACGCAATCGTCCTCCGGAAGACCTGCGGGCGGCAAAGCGTAAAACCAGCTTGTTTATGCTTTCAGAATCAAAACCAAAACAACCTTTACACTTCAATCTTTCAACCCTTCAACCTGCACCAGCCTGAATACCCTTCAGGCGCATACCTGGATTGGAAAGGACTATCTATTGCCCCTGAAGCGGTTTGGGCAGGGCGGGATCGACGCGCGCGCCGCAGTCAACAAACGGAGGTATCGTAGATGCCGCCCTGCACAGCTTTTCCGTCCCGACTTGAAATCCCCCCATTCGTCCCCATCTCCTGTTTCATCTTTTTTGATCCAACAGGAGAACCCGCATGACCGTCAGCAAGGAAACGCTCGGATTTCAGACCGAGGTGAAGCAACTTTTGCAGTTGATGATTCATTCACTCTATAGCAACAAGGAAATTTTCCTGCGCGAGTTGATTTCCAACGCTTCCGACGCCTGCGACAAGCTGCGTTTCGAGGCGCTGAACAACGCCGCCCTGTATGGCGACGATGGCGATTTGAAGATTCACGTCCGTTTCGACAAGGACGCGCGTACCGTCACGATTGCCGACAATGGCATCGGGCTTTCCCGCGAGGAAGCCATCGCGCATCTGGGAACGATTGCCAAGTCGGGCACCAGGGAGTTTTTCAGCGCCCTGACGGGCGATCAGGCGAAGGACGCGCATTTGATCGGGCAGTTTGGCGTCGGCTTTTATTCCTCTTTCATCGTTGCCGACAAGGTGACGGTGGTTTCCCGTCGCGCCGGGTTGCCTGCCGATCAGGGCGTGCGTTGGGAATCCGCCGGGGAAGGCGATTTTTCCGTGGAAGCGGTGGAGAAGGCAGGGCGCGGCACCGAGGTGACGTTGCACTTACGCGCGGGCGAGGAGGATTTTCTGGACGCGTGGCGGCTGAAATCCATCATTCGCAAGTATTCCGACCACATTACTTTGCCGATTCGCATGGCGGGCGAAAAGTGGGACGAAGAGAAAAAGGAACAGGTTCCGAGCGGCGAGGATGAAACCATCAATCAGGCCAGCGCATTGTGGGCGCGCGGCAAAAGCGAGGTGACTGACGAGGAATATCAGGAGTTTTACAAACACGTCGCGCACGATTTTGAAGACCCGCTTGCCTGGACGCACGCCAAGGTTGAAGGCAAGCAGGAATATACCCAACTGTTATATATTCCGGCGCGCGCGCCTTTTGACCTGTGGGATCGCAATGCCCGCCACGGCATCAAACTTTATGTCAAGCGCGTTTTCATCATGGACGACGCGGAAAAACTGATGCCGGTGTATTTGCGCTTTGTGCGCGGCGTGGTGGATTCGGCGGATTTGCCGTTGAATGTGTCGCGTGAAATTTTGCAGGAAAGCAAGGACATCGAAGCCATCCGCAACGGTTGTACGCGCAAGGCGCTCGCCATGCTGGAAGCGATGGCAGACAGCGAGGAAGCGGCGGAGCAGGAGAAATACAAGAAATTCTGGGGCGAATTCGGCAAGGTGTTAAAAGAAGGCATCGGCGAGGATTTCGCCAACAAGGAGAAAATCGCCGCCCTGTTGCGCTTCGCCTCGACCCACGTCGACACGCCGGACGAAACGGTGTCCTTGAAGGATTACATCGGGCGCATGAAAGAGGGGCAGGAGAAGATTTACTACGTCGCCGCCGAATCTTTCAAGGCGGCGCAGAACAGCCCGCATCTGGAAATTTTCCGCAAAAAGGGTATCGAAGTGCTGCTGCTTTCCGACCGCGTGGACGAATGGGTGGTCGGCAATCTTACTGAATTTGACGGCAAATCCCTGCAATCCGTCGCCAAGGGCGGGCTGGATTTGGGCAAACTGGAAGACGAAGCCGAGAAAAAGGAAGCCGAAAAAGCCGCCGACGAATACAAGGAACTCATCGACAAGGTGAAAAAATCCCTGGGCGAACGGGTAAAGGATGTGCGCGTCACCCACCGCCTGACCGATTCGCCTTCCTGTCTGGTCACGGAAGATTTCGACGTTTCCGGCAACCTCGCCCGCATCCTGAAAGCCGCCGGTCAAAAAGCTCCGGACGTGAAACCCATTCTGGAAATCAATCCCCACCATCCCGCCGTGCAACGCCTGAAATACGAAGAAACCCGCTTCGATGACTGGTCGGCGCTGCTGTTTGAACAGGCGGAACTGGCAGAAGGCGGGCAACTGGAAGACCCGGCGGGCTTTGTGAAGCGCATGAATGATTTGATGCTGGCGCTGGTCAAATAAAGGCAGGGCGGGATCGGAGCGCACACCGCCTGGGAGCGCCGGCGTCCTCGCCGGCGGTTTTAAGATTTTTCGTGCGGAACCAAACCCGCCGGCGGGGACGCCGGCGCTCCCAGGCACCCGCCTCTTACGGGGTTTATCGTCAGTCTGAGGCGTACTCTTCGAGCGCGCCGAATGTTTACTTCGATCCTGTCCTACCTGAACCCTATGCTCATCGGTCTGCCGCCCATCTTCAACCCCCAAATCAGGCTGCTGATTCTGGGCAGTTTTCCCTCGCCCGCGTCCCTCGCGGCGCGGCAATACTACGGGCACAAACAAAACCATTTCTGGAAACTGCTGGGCGCGATTTTCGACGAGCCGCTGTACGAGCGCCCCTACGCCGAGCGTGTGGCGCTGGCGCTGGAACATCGCATCGGCATCTGGGACGTGTATCAAAGCTGCACCCGCCAAGGCGCATTGGACGCCGACATTCGCGCCGGAGCCGCCAACGATTTCGCCACCCTGTTGCAGCAGACGCCAAACCTGCGCCGCGTCTGCTTCAACGGTCAAACCGCCGGAAAATTCGCGCCCAGGCTGGCGGCGTTAGGGCTGGAAACCCGCATCCTGCCATCTTCGAGTCCGGCTTACACCTTGCCATTCGCGCAGAAATTGGAACGCTGGAAAGCGGGAATTAACCCGTAGATTGGGTACGCGCAGCGTCCCCGACATTGGGCGATTGAGCGAGTGCATCGGCAAAATGATGGGTTACGCCGTGGGTAAATTTACCCAATCTACCCAATTCGTCCATAAGGGCTATAATGGCAATAAGTCAGTACAGGAGATTCACATGAGTACAAGCCTTGCTATCCGCCCATTCGATGTCTTTGCCCAACTGCCGCATACGCCCGCTTCCGATGTCAAAAGGCTGGGTTGGCGCGGTTTGATGAAAACCGTCAGAAGCAACGGCAAGACCGTTGTCACCAATCACAACGAGCCGGAAGCCGTCATTCTCTCGACTGAGGAATATGCTGATTTGATGCAGCTTGCGCAACAATCCAGCGCCAATACCGAATCGGCGTTGGTGGCGTTGCGGCAGCGTTTCGATGAGCGTCTGGCGGCACTGCAAGCGCCTGATGCGGGCGAACGCCTGCGGGCAGTCATGCGCGCTCCGGCGCAACTGAAAGGCAAGGTCAGGGCAGGAGCCAGCCATTAATGGGGCGTCCTGTCCTTTACGTTCTCGCTGGCGTGAATGGAGCGGGTAAAAGCGCCATCGGCGGGTATCTGCTGGAGTGTGCGGGGATGAGTTGGTTCAATCCCGACACCTTTGCCCGCGAACTGGTCGCCGCGTCGGGCTGTAATCAGCAAACTGCCAACGCCCTTGCCTGGGAAGAAGGCATGTGCCGTCTTGATGCGGCGGTCGCAGAAAATCGTAGCCATGCCTTTGAAACCACGTTGGGCGGTATCACCGTCGCCCAAAAGATTCTGGCAGCCGCGCAAACCCATGCTGTGATGGTCTGGTTTTGCGGGCTGACCTCTCCCGAACAGCATCTGGCGCGGGTGCGTGCCCGCGTTGCGGTTGGGGGACACGACATTCCGGAAGCAAAAATCCGCGCACGCTATCCCTTGGCGCAATTAAACCTGATCGGTTTGATGCCGCATTTGGCGCATTTGCAGGTTTATGACAACAGCTTTGATGTCGCGGTAGGCGAGGCAATACCCGATCCGCTTCTGGTGCTGGAAATGGAAGCCGGACACCTTGTATTCCCTTCTCCCGACGATGCCGCCGCATTGAGCAACACGCCGGAATGGGCGAGGGCATTGGTGGAAGCGGCGCTCAATCTGTAGGTCGGGCACGCGCAGCGTCCCCGACATTGGGTGGTTGAGCGAGTGCATAGGCAAAATGATGGAAGGCGCTTCGCTTTTCCACCCTACATGTCCGTGCTGCGCTTGCTGATTAACAGGTTGTTGATTTTCTCCAAAAAACCGTCATTTTTCGTTCTCAAATGACGAAAAATCAGGGGGGTTGGAAGCATTTTTAGAGTTTTTCAACAACCTGTTAAATCCCATTCCCATGTTTCTCTTTCTCTTTCATTTTTGCCATTTTCTCTATGATATACTACTCTTCCGGGTATTTTTGTGGCACCTAATCGAGAAAAGAAACGAGGGTAGTTTGATTTTTCAAACTCACTGCTGTTTTCTTCAAAAAAAATTGTTTTGATTTTATAGTGGGTTACTAAAATATCACGAAGAGCATATGCGATGACGTAACCCCAACCCCGACCTGTCAATTTTTTTTCAACAGCGATGTGACGGATAGTAGCTATCTTTTCCTGCGTATTCACAGCGATTCCTTCAAAGAATCCAATTCCAAACTGACCAGAGCGTACTCTTATGTCTCTAAAGTAGACTATGTTATTAATATCATCAGAGCACATGATGGGAGTGTTCAGATATGGGTTTATAAAACAAGACATTGGGTTCGCCTTGAATTGCGTAATGGCATCTTTCTCCTGTTCGCTTAACAGACAAATTTGGCGTAGATAAATATCGAGAGGGTTATGTATATCAAATTCACAGTCGCTTTTTCTTGGGTTGTGATAAATGAGGTTTATTAATGAGCGAAAATTGAATTGAAACATACTTTCCTCCTTTGGTTTGAATGCAATTCATTGGTCATAACATGAGATAGATCGCATACACTCAGCAAGTGTAGCACGGACATCATGTAGGGTGGAAAAGCGCAGCGCCTTCCACCATTAAACTGACCAGTACGCGCAGCAGCCATCGCAGCATTAGACCGATGTTCGCGCACAAACGCCCTTGTGCTGGATAACGCTGCGCTTATCCCCTCGTACTTATACGTTGCCATTCGCGTTGGGAGGCAGGGATCAGTCATCATGTCTCAAAGACCAAACGGCGTAGTTCAGGTTTTGATGCCTGACTTCTGATGCCTGATCCCTGACCCGCCCCGCCGCTGCAACACCGTACTCCTCGCCTTCGGCAGCAAATCCGGGTAATCGGGCGAATAGTGCAGTCCCCGGCTTTCCTTGCGTTTCAGGGCGCAGCGGACGATCAGGCTGGCGGTGGCGACGAGGTTTCTGAGTTCAATCAGATTGAAGCTGACCCGGAAATTGGCGTAAAACTCCTCGATTTCCCGTTCCAGCAGGTGAATGCGGTGCAGGGCGCGTTTCAGGCGTTTGGTGGTTCGCACGATGCCAACGTAATCCCACATGAAGCGGCGCAGTTCGTCCCAGTTGTGGGCGATGACCACTTCTTCGTCGGCGTCCGTCACGCGGCTTTCGTCCCATTTGGGCAGCCTGGGGAAGGGCAAGGGCGGGGCGGCGAGAATGTCTTCGCAGGCGGATTTGGCGAAGACCACGCATTCGAGCAGCGAATTGGAGGCCAGGCGGTTGGCGCCGTGCAGACCGGAGCAAGAGGCTTCGCCGATGGCATATAGTCCGGGCAAGCCGGTGCGCCCTTGCAGGTCGGTGACGATGCCGCCGCAGGTGTAGTGGGCGGCGGGCACGACGGGTATCGGGGCTTTGGTGATGTCGATGCCCAGTTCCAGACAGCGGGCGTAGATGTTGGGGAAGTGTTCCTTGATGAACGCATCTCCCTTGTAGGCAATATCGAGAAACACGCAATCCAGCCCGCGTTTTTTCATCTCGAAGTCGATTGCGCGCGCCACCACATCGCGCGGGGCGAGTTCGGCGCGGGCGTCGTGGGCGGGCATGAAGCGGGTGCCATCGGGCAGTTTCAGCAAACCGCCTTCGCCGCGCACGGCTTCGGAAATCAGAAAAGACTTGGCTTCCGGGTGATACAGGCAGGTGGGATGGAACTGGATGAATTCCATGTTGGCGACCTTGCAGCCCGCCCGCCATGCCATCGCAATGCCATCACCGGTGGAAGTGTCGGGATTGGTGGTGTAGAGGTAGGCTTTGCCCGCGCCGCCGGAAGCGATGATGGTATGGCGGGCGGCGAGGGTCTTGATGTTGCCCGTGGTGTTGTCGAGCGCATAAGCGCCGTAGCAGCGATCATCGGCAAGCCCCAGTTTTTTGCCGGTAATCAGGTCGATGGCAATATGGTTTTCCAGAATGGTGATGCCGGGATGGGCGCGTACCTTGCGGGTGAGGGTCTCCTGCACGGCAAAACCGGTGGCGTCGGCGACGTGAATGATACGTCGGGCGCTATGCCCGCCTTCGCGGGTGAGGTGATAGCCGGAAGCGTCCTTGGTAAAGGGCACGCCCTGCGCGATCAACCATTCAATCGCCCGCCGCCCGTTCTCCACGACAAAGCGGGTGGCTTTGGCGTCGTTAAGAAAAGCGCCGGCGATGAAGGTATCCTGAATATGCGCCTCGATGGAATCCTGGTTATCCAGCACGGCGGCAATCCCGCCCTGCGCGCGGGCAGACGCGGTTTCTTCCAGCGCGCGCTTGGCGGTGAGCAGCACCTTGCAATGGTCGGCAAGCAAGAGCGCAGTCGCCTGCCCCGCCAGCCCGCTACCGATAATCAATACGTCGTAGTGATCCACCCGAAGAACTCCTTGATGAAAAAAGGCTTTGAACTATACAACCTGATGAAGGATTGTGGAGATTGGATGTCTTCCACGACACACCGCGCTTCAATCAAGTGGCAGTTTTACACAAGCTCACACCGCCCGAATTTCGAGCTGTTTTCCCAATGCGGAAAAGGCTTTGGATAAAGTGTCGATTTTTGTGGCGTGGGCGAGATTGACGATGCGTTGCACCTCCTGCGGGCGGGTGTGCAGCCTTCTGGCGAGTTCGGAGTTGCTGACGGAATGGGCGACCATTTCATTTAACAGCAGCACCTTCGCCCACACCGACGCGGGGAGTTCGATCATGCGTTCGCCTTTGCGGGCAGGCGAGGGCGGCGGCACAAGGCGGCGGTCTTCAAAGTAAAAATCCATGGCGGAGAGTAAGGCGTCGGCAGCCATGAAAAGCGCCTCTTCTTCAGTTTCACCTTGCGTAATGGCTTCGGGAATATCGCGGAAGGTGACGACATAACCGCCTGCCGGGTCGGCTTCAAAGTGTGCGGGGTAAAGCATGTTGATTTCCTTTTATTTGAGACCAGGCTGTTTCTTGACGCCTTCAACCAGCCCGGTTTTCAGTTCTGCCGCGTGTCTGGGCAGGTGGCTCTGTTTGCCGTTCAGGTAGACCTTGATGTGATGGGTGCCTTCCTTGAAGGTTGCGCCTTGTCGAGCGAGCCATCGGACTGCCCTCATTCTGTGGCGGCTGCATCCTCTGCCCTCTGATGAGGCGCTAACCGCAACTCCGCCGCCCGCAGCGCCGCGATGATGTTGGGAAAGGCGTTTTCCTTGCCCAGGCGTTCGAGAAAGCCGGTGCGTTTTAGCGTGTCTTCGGCTTGTCCGTGCAGACCGGAGAGCATCAGGGTGGCGCCTTGTTTTGTGAGTTTGCCGTGCAGGTTTTCCAGCGCGTCCAGTCCGGTGCTGTCCAGTTGAATCATGGTCTGGGTATCCAGAATGAGAAATTCCGGCAGGGCGGCATGTTCTTCCATCAAGGCTTCCAGCTTGGGCGTTGCGCCGAAAAAGAGCGCGCCGTACAGACGCCAGGCGACAATGCGCGGCTTGCCGTCCGGGGTGTAGCGTTCGGGCGAGGTGTTGGCAAGCGGAATGGGTTCGATGCGGGTGAGGTCGGAAATCCGGTAAATGAACATCAGGCAGGAGAGCGCCATGCCGAGTTCGATGGCGATGGTCAGCCCGAACACGACGGTCAGCGCGAAGGTGGACAGCATGATGACACGGTAATTGCTGCTGAAGGTCTTCAATTTGTGGAACGCTTCAATCTCGAACATGTTGATGGATACGCCCACCACGATGGCGGAGAGGATGGCGAGCGGAATGTGGCTGGCGAGGGGCGCCAGGGTGAGCACGATGACGAGCAGCACAACGGCATGGACGATGCCCGCGATGGGGGTGCGTCCGCCGGAGCGGACATTGGTGGCGGTGCGGGCAATCGCGCCGGTGGCGGCGAAACCGCCGAACAGCGGAACGATGAGATTGGCGACGCCTTGGGCGATGAGTTCCTGATTGGGGTCGTGCGTGTCGTCAATGCTGGCGTCCGCGACGCGGGCGGAGAGCAGGGATTCGATGGCGCCCAGCAGGGCGATGGCGATGGCGGGGGAAATCAGGTGTCCCAGGGTTTCCAGCGACAAGGCGGGGAGGGTGAAGGGCGGGATTTGTCGGGGAATGCTGCCGATGGTGGCGACCGGTAATTCCAGCAGGGCGGCAATCGCCGTCCCCGCGACCAGTACGGCAAGCGGCCCCGGCGCGCGGCGCAGGAACGCCAGCGGACGAGTTTGCGCCAGGCGGTTGTAAAACATGAGGAACAGAAAGGCGCTCGCGGCAAGCAGCAGGGTCGGCTCGTCGAAGGTGTGAATGGACGCGCCCAACACCTTGATTTTGCCGAAAAAATCCGGCGGCAGACTGGCGATGTCCAGCCCCATGAAATCCTTGATCTGGGACATGAGAATCACCACGGCGATGCCGTTGGTGAAGCCGATGACGACGGCAATGGGGATGAAGCGAATCAACTGCCCCATGCGAAAAATGCCCATCGCCAGCAGAAAAACCCCCGCCAGCATGGTGGCAATCAGCAGGTTGCCAACGCCATACATGGCGACGATGCCATAAACAATGGGAATGAACGCGCCGGTCGGCCCGCCGATTTGCACCCGCGATCCCCCCAGAAGTGAAGTCAAAAAACCGGCGATGATGGCAGTCCAGATGCCGGTGGAAGGGGACATACCGCTGGCAATGGCAAACGCCATCGCCAGGGGCAGGGCCAGCACGCCCACGGTGACGCCAGCGGCAACATCCTTGCCAAACTGCGCGCGGTTATAGGCGGGCAGGCAATCCAGCAGTTTGGGGTGAAAGCGGAGGTTCATGGGTTGTGGTGAGTGGGTTGGATAAGCGAAGCGTAACCCAACATGGGGCAGTTGTGCGTATGCATATGCACAATGGTGGAAGGCGCTTTGCTTCGTCAAAGACTGGAAGATGATCCACTTCGCACCGAACCACCCCGTCAGGCTTCGCCTGCCATCCCTCCGATGGAGGGGAACCCGCTGCTACCCTACAGATGTCGGCGCTACGCAAACATCTTGCCGCCATAGGGCACGGCACGCCGTGCCCCTACAGGGGATCCGCCCATTCCCCGACATTGTCGACCGTTCTCCGTAGGGGCACGGCGTGCCGTGCCCGAATGCTTGACACGGATAACAGTATCTACGGGGCTGGGGAGAGGGCAGGTTCATTTTATCCGCATCCCGACCGTCGCTCCGGAGTCGGGGGAAAGGAGGTACAGCCCGCCGGTTTTGCCTGTTTCATCGGAAGCTGCCAGCACCATGCCTTCGGACACGCCGAATTTCATTTTGCGCGGCGCGAGGTTGGCGACCATGACGGTGAGGCGTCCTTGCAGGGCGGCGGGGTCGTAGGCGGATTTGATGCCGGCGAAGACCTGACGCGGTTTTTCCTCACCGATGTCGAGCAGAAGGCGCACGAGCTTGTCCGCGCCTTCGACATGGCTGGCTTCGACGATGCGGGCGACGCGCAAATCCACCTTCATGAAATCGTCGATGCTGAGGGTGGCGGATTTGCTTGTGTTTTCGGCGGCGGCGGGTTTTGCAGATGCAGCATCGGTTTTGGCAACTGCGGCCGTCTGCGCCATGCTCTCCTTGTTCGCTTCAACCAGCGCCGTCACCTGTTTCGGGTCGATGCGGATCATCAAATGGCTGTAGGCGTTGATGCGGTGTCCGGCGGGCAGCAGCTTCACTGCGTCCGCCCACTCAAGCGGCGCGATGTTCAAAAACGCTTCCGCCTTTGCCGCGACATCGGGCAGCACGGGTTTCAAGAGGGCGGTGAGCAGGCGAAACAGGTTCAGGCTGTTGCTGCACGCGAGATGCAATTCGGTTTCTTTGCCCGCCTGTTTCGCCAGTTCCCAGGGTTTTACGCGATCCACGTATTGATTGGCGTGGTCGGCGAGCGCCATGATTTCGCGCATCGCCTTGCCGAATTCGCGCGCTTCGTAGAGCGCCTCGACGCGCGGCACGGCGTCGATCATGGCGCAAAACGCGGGCAGGGTCTCGTCGGCTGCGGTCAGTTTGCCGTCGAAGCGTTTGCTGATGAACCCGGCGG
>BNUD01000076.1 GCA_025997095.1 Betaproteobacteria bacterium
TCCGACGGACTCAAATATGGCGTTGACATTGCAGGGTCATGATTGGTTTTCAGTGATGGCTTTACAGGACTAATTATACCGTAAATTATTGATTTTGTGGATTGTTTTTGCTAACTTAATGGTATTGAAGCTAGGCTGGAGTAATACTTATAAGGCTACGGTCTATAATTTTGAAAAGGAGAAATCATATCCTGAACGTTTTCCAATGAATGAGGATTCGGTTGGGATAGAAATAGTTGGCATGTCAACTAGTAAATATACATATGAAGCGCCAAGTGCGATTCAGAATGAATCTTTAACTTGGTTGGTAAGCGAACTATATGAAATTCTTTCTATTGGAAAGGAAGATGTTTATAGGCATCCAAACATTGCCTATAAGAATTCAGGAGAAGCGAAGGACGCGAAATGGGAATAAAATATTTTCTTTTGCTGCTACTGTTGCCAATATCCGTCTCTGCCGAAGATATAGAGATTGCTTTTGACAAAAACTTCATCACAGATGTGTATGTTCTTGGTTATGAAGTGGGTGACGAAAATGTATGTAACTCATCGTCTATATATTTGACGCATCGTGACGCAGAAATTTTCTTCACAGAAAGAGCACAACAAGTTACTCATAAGATCCTGCACGATTATTTTGATTGGTCTCCATGCTATATGTATGGAGAGCTAAGGTATAAAGGCGATTTATGCTCATGGAGCATTCACGCCAGTGGAATAGGTGACTTTGCCTGCGGGGATCAGAAGGAAGTGTATTTCGCTTGCGATGACGGTTGTAATGATTTGTTGAGGAAAAGAGAGCTATCACAACCCTGTGATAGTGACTGTGATAAACGAAAGGAATGAAAATGGCGCAGGATATTTTTCTGAAAATTTCAGGTATTGATGGTGAATCTCAAGATGCTTCACACAAGAATGAGATTGAACTCATATCCTGGAAGTGGCTCGTCACTCAAGAATCGAATATGCACGCAGGTTCAGGCGGAGGTGCAGGTAAGGCAACAGTAGGGGATTTGTATTTCGAGCACGCCTTGGATCGGGCAAGTCCGAATCTTCTCAAATATTGCCTAACAGGAAAGCATATTTCAGATGTAAAATTGACTGTCCGCAAGGCAGGAGGGAATCCTCTTGAATACCTGAAGATTACGATGACAGATGTCATTGTAACAAAGGTTGAACCGGTTGGAAATTCTTCTTCGGAACGTATCTACGAAGGAGTTGGTTTAGCCTTTTCCAAGGTATCACAGGAATACGTCGTCCAAAACCAGCAAGGAGGAAGCGGCGGTACGATTACTGCAACGTTCGACATCAAATTGAACAAAGAGGCTTAGCAAATAGCGCGGACAAGGATGGAAAAGCGAAGCGCCTTCCACCATCAAGCCGATGTTTGCGCTACGCTTGCTGTTATCCATATCAAGTGCCCTACACTTCATTCCGTTCCGCCCCTTGTCTTTCCCACATCTGTGCATAAACGCCGCCTTGCGCCAGCAATTCGGGATGTGTGCCGCGTTCGATGATGCGGCCTTCTTCCATGACCAGAATTTCGTCGGCGTGCAGGATGGTGGAGAGGCGGTGGGCGATGACGAGGGTGGTGCGACCTTGGGATACGGCGGTAAGTTGTTGTTGAATGGCTTGTTCGGTGCGGGAATCGAGCGCCGAGGTGGCTTCGTCGAAGAGCAGAATGGAGGGGTTCTTCAAGAGGGCGCGGGCGATGGCGACGCGCTGTTTTTCGCCGCCGGAGAGTTTTAAGCCGCGCTCGCCCACGCGGGTGTCGAAACCTTCGGGCAGTTGGGCGATGAAGGCATCGAGTTGGGCGGCGCGGGCGGCGGCGAGCACTTCTTCACGGCTCGCGTCGGGGCGACCGTACTGAATGTTGTAGTAGAGGGTGTCGTTAAACAGCACGGTGTCTTGCGGCACGATGCCGATGGCGGCGCGCAGGCTGGATTGGGTCAGGGCGCGAATGTCCGTGCCGTTCAGCGTGATCCTGCCGTTACTTACGTCATAGAAGCGGAACAACAGCCGCGCCAGCGTGGATTTGCCCGCGCCGGAACGTCCGACCACGGCGACGGTGCGACCGGCGGGGATGGTGAAATCGACGCCGCGTAAAATGGCGCGTTCGGGGTCGTAGGCGAAATGGACGTTGGCAAAATGGATGCCGGGCGCGCTGCCTTTGCTGTCGCTTAATACGCGGGCGTCCGGCGCGTCGGCGATTTCCTTGCCGGTGGCGAGCAGGGTGAACATGCGCTCGATGTCGGTCATCGCCTGACGGATTTCCCGATACACCACGCCCAAAAAATTCAGCGGCATGTAAAGCTGCATCAAAAAAGCATTCACCAGTACCAGATCGCCGACCGTCATGCTGCCTTCGGCAACCCCTTTGGTCGCTTGCCACATCATCAGAGTGAGTCCGGTCACGATGATGATTTGTTGTCCCAGATTCAGAAAGGAGAGCGAAATCTGGCTTTTGGTGGCGGCAGCAGCCCAGCGTGCCATGTCTGCGTCGTAACGCCGGGCTTCAAAGTCTTCGTTGTTGAAATACTTGACCGTTTCGTAGTTGATGAGGCTGTCGATGGCGCGGGTGTTGGCGGCGGAGTCGGTTTCGTTGACTCGTCTGCGGATGTCGATGCGCCACTGGCTGACGGCAATGGTAAAAATGACATAGAGCAGGAGCGAGGCGAAGGTCATCAGCGCGAACACGGGCGGGTAGCGCAGGGCGAGGATGCCCATGACCAGCCCGATTTCAACCAGAATGGGGAGAATCGAATAGAGGGTGTAGTTGATGAGGGTGGCGATGGCGTGCGTGCCGCGTTCGATGTCGCGCGAGATGCCGCCGGTCTGCCGTTCAAGGTGAAAGCGCAGCGACAAGGCGTGCAGATGCCCGAAGACTTCCAGCGCCAGCGTGCGGATGGATTGTTGCGTGACGCGGGCAAAAATGATTTCGCGCAATTCGGTGCATAAAGAAGCGCTCAGGCGCAAGCCGCCGTAGAGCAACACCAGCGTCAGCGGCAGGGTCAGCACCCGTTGCGCGGGGTCGAGGGCGTCGATGATTTCCTTGAAAATGAGCGGCACGCCCACGGTCGCCAGCTTCGCCCCGATGAGACAGAGTAATGCGGCGACCACCCGCAGACGGTAGACCCAGAGATAGCGAAAAAGCTTGTGCAGCATTGAACATCCATTGACAGCGCATACTGGCGGACAGTATACGTAACAAACCCGCGACCCGATACGCGGGAAATTGAAGCAACGATTTTAATCCCCAAGGAGAATTCCCATGATTGACGAACCCGTACAACTTCCGCAAAAGCAGCCCGCCCTGCGTCTGGTGCCCATGCCGGGCGATGAAAACATGTTCGGCGACATTTTCGGCGGCTGGCTGATGTCGCAGGTCGATATTGCCGGTGGCGTCGAGGCGATGCGCTATGCGCGCGGGCGCATGGCGACGGTGGCGGTGAATTCCTTTCATTTTCAGCAGCCGGTTTCTTCCGGCGACGTGGTGAGTTTTTATGCCGACATAATCAAGGTGGGCAAGACTTCCGTGACCGTGGCGGTGCGGGTTTTCGCGGAACGACACCCGCATGAGCCGGTGACGGTCAAGGTCACGGAAGCCATCCTGACCTATGTGGCGTTAGACGATGCAGGACAGAAACGCGACTTGCCCTTGAAAAATGCGTAAAATCCTGAAATCTTTGTCTTTCTGCGCCAAGAACATGAAAAAACCTGTTTCCGCCATCGCGCTTGCTGCCGCCGCTGTTTTCGCCATGCCCGCCAGCGCGAGCGGCTTTCAATCGGTCGAACAAAACGCCAGCGGTCTGGGCGTTTCTTACGCGGGCGCCGCCGCCGTTGCGGATAACGCCAGCACGGTTTATTACAATCCCGCCGGTCTTACCGGGCTTCCCGGCGTGCAGATTTCTGTGGGGCTGGTCGGCGCGCTGCAACGCTACGAGTTTGATGACGATGGCAGCATCGGTCTCACGGGCGGCGAGGGCGGGCAAGCCGGACAATGGCGCAGTCTGCCCAACGCCTATTTTTCATGGGCGGCGACGCCCGACCTCGCGTTTGGTCTGGGCGTCTCCTCGCCTTACAGTCTTGATCTGGAATATGACCGCGACTGGCTGGGGCAGGGCATCGGCACACGGGCGCGCATTACCAGCGTCAATATCAATCCCGCCATCGCCTACCGCCTCTCCGACAAGGTTTCGCTGGGCTTCGGGCTGGACTATCAAACTCTCAAACTGAAAACCGCGTTCGCGGGCGCCAGTGATTCCGATTCGGACAGCGACCTGGGCTGGAACGCGGGCGCGCTCTTTACCCTGTCGCCCGCCATGCGCGTGGGCGTTGCCTATCGCTCCGGCATGAAATTCAGGCTGGATGCCAGTTCGCCAACCCTGGGCGCGTTTCCCGGCGTAAACCAACATGGGCGTTTTGAAACGCCGGATACTTTTTCGCTTTCCGTCTGGCAGCAGGTTTCCGATAAATGGGAAGCGATGGGCGATATTTCCTATACCCGCTGGAAAAGCCTGGACGATTACGAGCACGATAGCTGGCGGCTTGCCTGGGGCGCGGCTTACACCTACAACGAACGCTGGAAGTCAAAATTCGGTCTTGCCTACGACCGTTCGCCCGTGCGGACTTCCGACCGCAGTGTGCTGTTGCCCGACGCGCATCGCCTCTGGTTTTCGCTGGGCGGGCAATATCGGTTCAGCCAATACGCCGCGCTGGATTTTGGCTACGCCTACCAACGGGTTAAAACGTCGCGTGTAAACGAGACACTGGGTGGCGGCTTGCGTTTGCGCGGTGATTACGACGCCAGCGGCCACATCATCGGGGTGCAGTACACCCAGGGATTCTGATTCCTGAATACGGGAATCGGCAACCGGACACGATAAGGTGACGCGATGAATCTTCTGGGCTGGCGGGAAATTTTGCTCACCCTGATTCTGCTGGTCGTCATCTATATGGTCTGGCTGGTTTGGCGGATGCGCCGCATCGGTCGGCAGGCGCCCGCGCCGCATCCGCGCCGCGACGAACCGCGTGTCAGCCTGAACGAGCCGTCCATTTTTTCGGAGCGTCAGATGCGTGAGCAAGGGAAAGAAGCCGACGATGATGATGACAACGGCGAGGACGAGGAGGAGAAGGGGGAGAGACCCCTCACCTACGCCAGTCTGCGTCGTCGCAATCCCTTCGCGGTGCCGGGCGCGGAACCCGTTGCAAAATCCGCCGCAAAGCCGGAAGAAAACGACCACGCCCGTCAAGACCTCGCCCGCCAGGCGATCATGACTGGCGTGGAACGTGAAGTCGGGCAGTTGCGCGACGAAATGGACGCCCTGCGCGGCGCGTTCGCTTCTTTGCGCGGCGATGTGGAAGCCTTGCGTGACGCCTTTGAGCAGGAAGTGCAAAATCTGCACAAGGTACAAAACGCCTCGCCGCTTTACAGCGACGCCATGCAAATGGCAATGTTGGGGCATGATGCCGTCACCATCGCCGAACGCTGCGGCATTTCGCGCGCGGAAGCGGAACTGGTGGTCGCCCTGATGAATAACAAGGATCAATCATGAGCGCGGAAAATACTTCTGCCGACAAAGAAGTCGACGCGGATGCCGAACAGCGCGGCAAGATCGTGCAACGCCTGATGCTGGCGGCGGGCACGGTTGTGGCGCTGCTCGCCCTGTTGTGGTTTTTCGATTACCTCTCCCGCCCGGATTCCGAGCCGGAAGCGCCGAAATTTACCGCGCCCGTGCCGGTGCAGCCCAGGCAACCGCTGACGCAACCCATCACCCCACCCGAAACGCCGCCGGAAGCATTGCCGGATGAATCCGCCCTGCCGCCCGAAGTGCCCGAATCAGGCAGCGAATCAGGCGTAGAAGCAGCGACGGAAACGCCCACGGAACCCCCCGCGCCGCCCGTGATTCCCGCCGTACCCAGCCCGCCAGTCGTCGAAACGCCGCCTGCCCCGCCGGTCGTACCGGGTACGCCCGCTGCCACGCCCAAAGCGCCCAGCGCGACCGTGCGGCAAATCACGCCGCCGCCGCGTCCGCCTACGACATCCGTCACGCCGCCGCCCGTGCCGCGCCCGCCCGCGACGCAAGCGACCGTGCCGACGGCGCCCGTTGTGCCGGAATTCACCGCGCCGCCGGAAATGACCTTGCCGCCCCCAAACCTCACCACGCCCGCCGCGCCGCCATCCACACCAGCCGCCGCGACGACCGCCCAGAGCGCCAAACCCTCCGGCTTTTTCGTGCAGGTCGGCGTGTTCGTGAGCCAAAAACGCGCCGAAGCCTTGCGTGACAAACTCAAACAAAACGGCATTCCCGCCACGCTGGAAACCCGTGTGCAGGTCGGACCTTTCGCGTCCCCGGCGGAAGCCGAGAAAGCGCGTGTCAAAATGCGCGCCCTGGGCATCGAAGGCATCCTCGTGCCGCCTGCTGACAAAAGCGACAACAAAAGCGATAAAAACTGATTTCCCCTTTTTTCAAATTTCAAACGAGAACGCATCATGAAAAAAACCATCATTGCCACCGAAAAAGCCCCCGCCGCCATCGGCACCTATTCTCAGGCGGTCAAGGTCAGCGACGCCAACATGACCGTTTATATCTCCGGTCAAATCGGTCTGAATCCCGCCAATCAAACGCTGGTTGCGGGCATCGACGCGCAAATCGCGCAGGTCTTTGACAACCTGAAAGCCATCGCCGAGGCCTCCGGCGGTACGCTGGCGGATGTCGTCAAACTCAATGTCTACCTGACCGACCTCGCCCATTTCGCCAAGGTCAACGAAACCATGAGCCGCTATTTCAACGCCCCCTATCCGGCGCGCGCCGCCGTCGGCATCAAGGAATTGCCCAAAGGCGCGCTGGTGGAAGCCGACGCGATTCTGGCGTTGGGCGCGCGCTGATCACCACGCGGCGCGCAGCAAACAACGACGGTGGGCAACGATAAAAAAACCGCGTGCAAGAAAAAATCCTCGAATTTACAGGAAAAGCTGAAACGCCTGAATTTGACGCGGCGGGAAGATTTGCTCTTGCATCTCCCGCTGCGCTACGAGGACGAAACCCGTTTGACGCCGATGGCCGACGCCGCCCAAAGTGCGGGCAACGTGCAGGTCGAAGGCGAAATCACCGATTGCCAGATCGAGTTCCGCCCCCGCCGCCAACTGGTTGCCCGGCTTGCCGACGCCTCCGGCGCGCTCACCCTGCGCTTTATCCATTTTTATCCCAGCCAGCAAGCGGCGCTCGCCATCGGTAATCGGGTGCGCTGCGTGGGCGAAATCCGGCAGGGGTTTTTTGGCGCGGAAATGGTGCATCCGCGCTGTCGTGTCGTGCTGCCGGATACGCCCCTGCCGCAAGCCTTGACGCCGGTTTATCCCACCACCGCAGGTCTGGCGCAATCCGCGCTCGCCAAACTCATCGCCGATGCACTGGCGGGATTGCCGCTCACGGAAACGCTGACTGCCGAGACCCGCGCCCAACTGCGTCTGCCGACCTTGTGGGACGCCCTCCATTTTCTGCACCGCCCGCCCGCCGATGTTGCGGCGGATGCGCTGGACACCCGCCGCCATCCCGCATGGTTGCGCGTAAAACTCGACGAACTGCTGGCGCAGCAGATTTCCCTGCGTCAGGCGTACCGGGCGCGGCGCGAAATCGGCGCGCCCCGGCTGCTTGCTTCCGGCGCGCTTGCTGCCTTGCTCATCGCCCGTCTGCCCTTCGCCCTCACCGCCGCGCAAGTTTTCGCCGTGTCTGAAATCAACGCGGATCTGGCGCAACCCTATCCCATGCAACGCCTGCTGCAAGGCGATGTCGGCGCGGGCAAGACCCTGGTCGCCGCGCTTGCCGCCTGTCAGGCGATTGAATCGGGCTGGCAGGTGGCTTTTATGGCGCCCACGGAAATTCTTGCCGAGCAACACTATCTGAAACTGACGCAATGGTTTGCCGCGTTAAAGGTCGAAGTCGCCTGGCTCTCCGGCAGCCAGAAAAGCAGACAGAAACAGGCGCAGCAAGCGGCGGCGCGCACGGCGGCCCTGGTCGTCGGCACCCACGCCCTGATTCAGGAAGGCGTCGATTACGAACGGCTGGGTCTCATCATCATCGACGAACAACACCGCTTCGGCGTGCAGCAACGTCTGGCGCTCAGGCAAAAAGGCGGCGCGCCGCATCAACTGATGATGTCCGCCACGCCCATTCCGCGCACACTGGCGATGAGCTACTGCGCCGATCTGGATGTTTCCGTGCTGGATGAACTGCCGCCCGGTCGCACCCCCATCCGCACCCATCTGGCGCGCGACGGACGCCGCGATGAAGTGATGGCGTATGTCCGCAAAAAAGTGGCGGCGGGGCGGCAGGTGTATTGGGTCTGCCCGCTGATTGAAGAATCCGAAACCCTGCAATTACAAACCGCGCAAGATACCCACGCCTGGCTGACGGAAGCCTTGCCTGACCTCAATATCGGACTCGTGCACGGTCGCCTGAAACCCGCCGAAAAACAGGCGGTAATGGCAGCCTTTGTCGCGGGTGAACTCGATTTGCTGGTGGCGACCACGGTCATCGAAGTGGGCGTAGACGTGCCCAACGCCAGCCTGATGGTCATCGAACACGCCGAACGCTTTGGCTTGTCCCAACTGCACCAACTGCGCGGCAGAGTCGGACGCGGCGCGCACGAGAGCGCCTGCGTCCTGCTCTACGCCGAACCGCTTTCGCAACTGGCGCGGGCGCGCTTGAAAATCATTTTCGAGCATACCGACGGTTTTGAGATTGCGCGCCGGGATTTGCAGCTACGCGGCCCCGGCGAATTCATCGGCAGCCGCCAAAGCGGAATGCCCCTGCTGCGCTACGCTGATCTGGAACAAGACGCCGATCTGGTAGAAACCGCCCGCACCCTCGCCGAAACCATGCTCACCAAAACACCGGAACAAGCCGACGCGCATCGAAAACGCTGGCTGGGCGGGCGGGAAGAATTGTTGAAGGCATAAAGTGGGGGGGCATCCTGCTCCCGCTACTTCGTCAAAAGCGAGGAGCGTAGCGACGCGGCAATCTCCTTGGTCACCAAGCCATGTAGGTCGGGCACGCTTCATGTGCCCGACATTGGGCGGTGCAAAAAGGATCACGCGCATTTGTCGAGATAATGCCGAATGAACGGCGGGATATGACCAACCGCCAAACGCCCTGCATATGAAACCATGCCCGACCTACGCCGCCCCAGGGCACGGCACGCCGTGCCCCTACAGGCGACCCGCCCATTCCCCGACATTTGCCGATGTTTCCCGTAGGGGCACGGCGTGCCGTGCCCCGGTGTGCCGTACCGACATCAGGGATCAGGTATCAGAGGTCAGGTGACAGTAAAGTGGGGGGAGCATCCTGCTCCCCATTCCAAACCCACGGGAGCAGGATGCTTCCGCTACACCGTCAAAAGCGAGGAGCGTAGCGACGCCGCTGGGCGTCCCCCTGGGAGCGCCGGCGTCCCCGCCGGCGGGTTTGGTTCCGCGCGAAAAATCTTAAAACCGCCTTTGGTGCCGCCGACGCTCCCAGGGTGGCGCGAACGCGTTGCGATCTGCGCTTTCGTATCCATGTAAAAAAGAATAGAATTGCCCAAATCTTTTCCGGCAGGGCGGCAGCGCAGAAACCGCCGCACTTTTTTTCTATTTATGAAAGCAAAATAATCATGAAAAACAATGTAAATTCTCTTGACTTTTCCAAAACAGGCACAACAATTTTAGCAAGCAAGCAAGCAAGCAAGCAAGCAAGCAAGCAAGCAAGCAAGCAAGCAAGCAAGCAAGCAAGCAAGCAAGCAAAAATAGCGGCATCGTAAATCCTGCCCGGCCTTTTCCCCGCCCGACGGCGCACAGCGCCCTCGGGCTTTTCATCGCCCTGGGGCTGGCCCCGACCTTGCTCCTGTCGCCGGACGCGGCGCTGGCGGCGGATAGAACCTGGACTGGCGTTGGCGATGACGGTAGCTGGACTACTGGCGCAAACTGGAGTGGGGATACCGCACCGACCAGTAGTGATAACGTCACCATCGACAACGGCGGTACCGCCACCATCGGCTCCGGCGAAATTGGATACGGGGATATTTTCTACCTCGGCAGCAGCGGCGGCGGTTCCGCTTTGAGTATCACCAGCAGCGGGGCACTTACTACCGGGTTGGCTACGCTTGGACACTCTACGGGCACAACCGGCACGGCCACTGTGGACGGCACGGGTTCAATCTGGACTTCCAGTACTGCATTGTTTGTCGGTGACAACGGAACCGGCGTCCTGAACATCACGAACGGCGGCACGGTTAACTCCGCTAATGGTAACAATATTGGACATTCCTCTGGCAGCGGCACGGTCACTGTGGACGGCACGGGTTCTCACTGGAACCTCAGTGTGTTTTCACTTGGTTTCGGTGATGGCAGCAACTCAGGAACCGGCGTCCTGAACATCAGGAACGGCGGCACGGTTTCAACGACGGGTATTTATGCCGGGCTTGGTAGTCACACCAGCACAATCAACATCGGAGCCGCCGGAGAGGCTGCGGGCATCCTTGACGCACCAAGTATTTCCGGCGGCAGTGCTGGAAGCACCGCCCTGAATTTCAACCATACCGGCGCAAGCGGCGGCACGGAGTATTACTTCACGCGGAGCGGGCTTGCAGGCGGAACCGGCATTAATCTCAGCGGCAAAATCAACCTCACCAACACCGCCGGATACACCGTGCTGACCGGCGCGGACACCCGCAGCGCCGGCACCAACACCATCGCCGCCGGCGCCACCCTGCAAATCGGCAACGGCGGCACCACGGGAAACCTCAACCGCGACACGACCAACAACGGCGCACTGATCTTCAACCGCAGCGATGACGTGAATTACGGCGGCACCATCTCCGGCAGCGGCAGCCTGACCCAGGCCGGGAGCGGAACGCTGAGCCTGTCCAGCCCGAACACCTACACTGACGCGACCACGATCAGCGCAGGAACGCTGGCGCTCGGTACAAACGGCGCCATCGCTCAATCCAACGGCGTAGTGATCGGCGCTTCGGGAACCTTCGACATCACCGGCACAGATAGCTCTAGCATCAAAGGATTGTCCGGCGAGTCTGGCAGCACAGTCACGCTTGGAAACCAAGACCTGATAGTCACTCAGAACACGCCTTCCACCTTTGCCGGGAACATCACCAGCGTAATAGGCAAGCTGTTCAAAGGGGGCACGGAAACGCTCACCCTCTCCGGCGCGAACAACAGCATCTACAACACCACCATCACCGCTGGAACGCTGGAACTCGCCGCCACCGGCAGACTGGTGGCCAGCGATGTAGCCGTAGCGAACGCCCCCGGAGCCACCCTCGCCCTGCGCGGCGGCAGCGTCGTCACAGGCTACGTTGCCTTGAATGGCAGCAACAGCACACTGAACGCTTATCAGGGCAGCACCATCACCGGCACCCTTTACGCGGTCGACGGCAAGCTGAATTTTTACCTGCCGGGCGCGATAGATAACAATGAAACCCTGCTGAATGTTACGGGGAGCGCGGACATTGACGGTAGCGCGGTAACACTCGCCCTCGACGGCAGCGCGCCCAGCCTGACCGCCCTCACCGAAGGCGAAAGCATCAAACTCATCGCAACAAGCACAGGCATCACCGGCGACATCAGCAATGCGGGCAACAAAGCCAAACTCACGGCAGGCGCGTCTTTCTCCGCCAATTTCACCCTGACCAATGACGGCAGCAACCTCGTCGCCAAGCGCGATGTGACCTATGTCCCGCCAGTGACGCCCCCAACGCCCCCCGCCCGCACCACCCCCGCCGACCTCGAATGGACGGGCGCGACCAATCGCAACTGGAACATCCTGACTTCAGAAAACTGGACACCCGATTTCACCTTCATCAACGGCGATACCGTCACCTTCACCGATACCGGATTCGGGCAGGTCAATATCGTCACCCCCGGCGTCGCTCCGGCGGCAACGATCTTCACCAACACCCAAGGTCACGATTACAGGGTGAGCGGCACCATTTCCGGCACAGGTACGCTGACCAAAACCGGCAACGGCAATCTGACCCTGACCGGCAACAACACCTACAGCGGCAACACCATCATTAACGCCGGTTCCCTCACCCTCGCCCTCTCTGGCGCGTTGCC
>BNUD01000077.1 GCA_025997095.1 Betaproteobacteria bacterium
TCGAACAGATGGGCGGCAAGCTGCTCAGAACCATTGGGCAATCGCGGGCGAACTTTGTGATGACGATGATGGCGACCTGTTACAACCTGAAGCGGCTGGTCTATTTCGGGAAGGCAGGAATATTGGCCTTCTGATGCCCGAAATGGGCGAAATTGCCTGAATATTAGGCAATTTAAGGCAAAATCGAGGCAAAATCACTCAAAAAATAGAACTTCATTCAAAATAATTGCGCCAAATTTCAGCACGAGTAGTTTTTTTGAGCTGATTTGCTGAAAAACAAGGGTAATTCGAGGTGCCCAACCCCCAATCCCCCGCGAATGCCCAAAAACCGCGTCAAAAGCGAGGCGCGAAGCGACGCGGCAATCCAGGGATCAGGTGACAGAAGTCAGGTATCAGTACCTTCGGCGGCTTTCGCCTGGGAGCGCCGGCGTCCCCGCCGGCGGTTTTAAGATTTTTCGTGCGGAACCAACCCCGCCTTTGATGCCGCCGGCGCTCCCAGGCGGCGTATTCGCCGTCGCACGATGGCGAGGACGCCATCGCTCCCGGCGCGCGGGATCGGGGTTTCGTTATTTCCATGACGCATCTCCAAAATCAATTAAATCAAGGCGAGACGGCAACGGTGGCCTGAACATAGGCCACGACATTCTTTGGCCCATCCACACGCACCGTCACGCGCAGGGCGGGTTTGGGAAGTGATTTCAGTTCACGTCCGCTCCCGCCCAGATCCGCCTCGGTGACATAGGTGCACTTTGAACTTTTCAACAAGCCCGCCTCCGTACACATGCGTTCAACCAGATACCGCACCCTCATTTCGTTGGTATTCATCTCCGATACGCTGGACGACGCAGTCCAGGCCGCGTCAAACGTGCTGGCATTCTTGATGACCAGCGGAACGCCCTGCTCATCGGTCGCCAGCATTCGCGCCGAATAATTCCGGTTGGCAAGGTCTACGCCCTTGTCGATGTAAGCCATGTAATTGGTTTTGTTTCCCGCCCAGGCGATGATCTGATCGAACGCCAGTTGCGCGCGATTGTTCGCGTCACTCTTGAACGCGACGTTGCCCGTCAAGGCGCCCGATGTATCCACCGAACGGAACAAAGAGATACTGAGCAACATCAGGGCGACGAGCACGACCAGCACAATCACCAGGGTAATGCCGCGCTGGGTGGAAAAAGGGGAATGGGTTTTCATGAAAGTGTCCTTATTCATCCAGTGTTTTCACATTAAATAAAGGAATGACGCTTTCGTGCACCTGATAGCGATAACGTCGTTCAGCGTCGGTCAGGTTGAAGGTCTGCGTCTGACCGCCGACCGAAGCAAACAGGCTGAGCGTCGCCGCGTAACGATTGACGCCCGGATAGCTCCCGCGCGTGACCAGCGCAATGCGGATGGCCTTGATTTTGGCGAGTTGTTTGCGGGCGGTTTCCGTATTCGCGGACAATTCCGTAAATCTCCACCCCGAACTTTGCGGCGAAACCCAGCTATTCACGTTATTGTCGCCGTCCGTATCCACGCCATAGAGCGCCTTCAACAAAAACACATTTTCAGCAATGGCGGTTGGCGCGGTCACGCCATGCGTTTGCAACAGATCATAGGTTTTGAGTGATGAATCGAGGGGATCGACCCCGTAGACATTGAAATGCGGCGCCCGCCCCAAACCGTAAACCACGTCATTGGCAGCCAGGGTTGCCAGCGCGTTTGTATACGCATAATCGCCGCCGACCGCGACCGTATGCGGGGTGGGATCCAGTTTTCCACCGCTGTAGGTGAGCGTGTAATCGCTCTTGACCTGAGTGATGGTGCACACTTCGTTATTCTTTTGGGTCGTCAGCAACAAATCGTTGACCAACAGCCCGTTGCTGTTCGCCAGACTGAGCGTATCGCTGGCAGGCTTGACCAACAGCTTGAAGGGCAGACCCACCGCGTTAAAATCAGACGCCATCAAGAGCACCATGTCTGATTCCCTTGACGAGGGAGCAACCGCCGTCGCGTAAACCAGAACCGGAGCCAGCCGCAAAGTCGTCGGCAGCGTCTTGAACGGGTCGGGTAACGCCGCCGACAAAGGCAGCAAGGTGGTGGAAGATTTCTTCGCCTGTAACTTGCACCCCCAGGCGTTCCAGGCGGGGCCGGAGGCGCTGCCCGCCTGCTTCAACATATTCGTGATCTGAAACAACGAGATCGACGCGGTTTTTTGCGCGTCGCTCCCGCCCGCCACATCACGCTGACGCCAGACCGCGTTGCTATAAACATCCGTCACCAACAGCATCAACAGCATGGCAACGGCGATGCCAACCAGTAATTCAACCAGCGAAAAACCGGCAGTCTCCCCTCTCCCCTTGTGGGAGAGGGGGGGAAGGCGCGAAGGAAAAACGTGATGGCTTATTTCATTGCGTTTCATTTTAATGACCTCCCATGTGCATGATGTTCATGTCAGGGAAAATAGGTTGTGGTGACATATTGGGAAGAGGCGGTTCCCGACGGAGCGTTGGGTGATAACCAGGTGACGGTGAGTTTGACCAGCGCCCCCTGCGAACTTGCCGCCGGAAACGTGATCGTTGCCTGGCCATTCGGCAAGGTTTTGACGCGATTATTCACCCAGGTGGTAAAACGCGTGGAACCGCTGCCATAGTTCGTTGCCAGCGTCTCTGTTTTGGAGACCGACATCTGCCCGAACAATTCATTGGCAATGTTCACCGCTTCAGAGCGAAAACGGTTTTCACCCTGAAGCTTGGTGCTGGATGTCATCGCGCCCAGCAAACCGACGAAGCCCAGCACAAAAATGATGAGGCTGACCAGTATTTCGAGCATGACCATGCCGTTTTGTTTGTTTTTCATGATGTTCTCCTGAAAGTTAACTTGCCGGGCAAGTGATGTCCGCCGGACAAGCCAGCGGGTTTCCTGAAAAACGCGGGTCGCACCAGCGCAACCCGCCGCCCGGTCGCACAAAAACGCATATGGGATACTTGTCGCTCTGCGTGGTCACGCGATAAACCTTCGTGGTCGTCAGATACTTGGAGGGCGCGCTCAAGGTCTGCCCCAGACCATTGAAGACAATGCTTGCGTCCCCGGTAACCTTGACGCGGCGGCTCTTGAAATTCCCCTTCTGCACAAACTCCTTGTCGCTGCCTGTGGTGGGCAGAACACGCACCGCCCAGTGAACGCCATTGGCAGTGGCAGCGGTATTCAGGATGTTGCTGGCATTGGGAGCGGGGTGCTCGGCAAACAGGGCAAACTCGACATGTTGATTCCGCTTGGCGGCTTCCGCCTGCGCGATCTGCATCGCGTTTTGCACATCCTCAATCGCGGCGCGCACACTCGCGCGCCCCACCCATTCCTGCAAGCCGGGAACGGCCAGCAACAACAGGATGGCAAAAATGCAGACGACCACCATCAGCTCAATCAGCGTAAACCCTCGCGCACCGATGAGACGCTTCAATGGATGCTTCAGCATGATTCCCCCTTCTTGAAAAGCCAGCAGTTCGCCGACGCAGGCCAGCCGGATACCGATGATGCCGTCATCGTGCGCGACCCGGCCTGGTCGATTTGGTAGACAAATCCCGCCGCGCGCGTTCCGGTTTTGCCCGTCGCCTTAAAGGTGTAATTCAGTGAAGTTCGCGTACATTCGACCTTAAATGACTTGCCCTCCCGGGTAACGCAGGGCGTCGTGCCATTGAAATTGCGGTAATTCAGGTAGTGCTGATCCATCGCCGACTTGCTGGCAGTGAGCAAGTCACTGGCTTCCAGCAAAGTAGCGCGCCGGATGTATTCCGCGTAATTGGGATACGCGATGGCGCCCAGAATGCCGACAATGGCAACGACAATCATCAGCTCAATCAAGGTAAACCCGCGCGCGCGTTTCTCGCGGCGGCAAGACCTGAAGCCCGCGTGAGCGCGACGCGCCGCAGGCGTCAACGCGGGTGGCAACGCGGGTGGCAACATGGACAGGTTCATTTTTGCTCCTTTTTTCATTGGGATATTCCCGAAATCAGTGATGGCAGTTGACGAAAAAAGGCGCTGTCGCCGCATGAATATGCGGCGACAGCGCCTTTTCAAAAATTCTCACGTTTACGTGAGAATTTTTAGCTGTGCTGTGCTGTGCTGTGAACGAAACCATCCCCGCCGTCACAGAGAAGGCAGGGATGAAATCAGTATAAATGAATGACGAAAGCGTCATGACAGCATCGTCCAGCAATGATAGATGTCTACATATATATCATGCTGTTAAACATTTTGAGTAGATTAATCGCATAAATCCGAGACCATCCGACAGACGGTCGAATTTCGACGACAGACGGTCGAATCCAGACGACAAGCGGCATCATCGACAACCCCAAAACCCCCGCGCCGAGCGCGGCTTACAGCAGTATCTTGAATACGCCAGACATCATGCATTTGCCAATTAAAATGCGGTTTAACCTCCGAAATAACCACGCACCAAACCACGCACCATGCATCATGCAGAGGGTTTTATTTGGTTAAAAGGTTTGTGTAAATAAGGTTACTGTAGGTAATCAGATTTTCGGGGTTACGGCATGTCTTCAGTTTTGGCAGGGCGGTCAGGGAAAATCGGTTTAGGGCATGACTTCACATGCCCGACCATTGAACGGTTCAGTGAAGCACAACGAGGTCGGGCAATCTCTCCTTTGGGAGCGACGGCGTCTCGCCGTCGTGCGATGGCGAGGACGCCATCGCTCCCGGACGGGCGTTCAGGCAGGGCGGGAACCCCCCTCGCCCCAGCCTCCCCCACGAGGAAGGAGTGATACGGTTCGCCCGCCGATTCGGGCACGGCACGCCGTGCCCCTACGCGGAACGGTTGGCAATGTCGGAGAATGGACAGAGCACATGTAGGGGCACGGCGTGCCGTGCCCTGGGGCAAGCGCATCAAAATGCGTCAAAGACCGGAAGATGCGTCCCTTCGCACCGAACCACCCCGTCAGGCTTCGCCTGCCACCCCTCTGATGAACTGACTGACGCCCCACATCCGCTCCCTTCTGGACAGTCTGCGGGCAGACCTTGCGCGGCTGGACAAACACATTCTCAAATTATTCCGATTCGCATTAGAAGCGATACTTTGTCGACTTCGCCTTGCCGTGCAATAGCACTGTCTTCGGGCAGTCTTTGCGTCTCGCTTCTAATGCGAATCGGAATTAGACGAATCCATCGAACAATTCGCCCGTCAAAATGAAGATGCCCGCCACTTGCAAAGCATACCGGGCATTGGCCCCATCACCGCCAGCGCCTTCAAACACAGCCGGGACTTGCCCGCCTTTTCAGGGCTGACGCCCACACAGCACAGCAGTGGCGGCAGAGAACGACTCTCCGGCATCAGACCGTAGGGGCACGGCGCGCCGTGCCCCTACCCGGCGCGCGCACCGTACTGCGCGTTGCGGGCAGGAAGGATGACCCGCGCAGCCGATGGGTGGTTCGCGTCAGTGAGCGACGGCACAAAAACGTGGCGGCGATGGCGTTAGCCAACAAAAACGCCCGCATTGTCTGGGCGTTGCTGACGCGAGGCGGTCATTACGACAGCCAGTATGACATGGCGCTGAAGACAGAGCGGACAGGATGAAAAGCAGGTGAGCAGAGATGAAGCGAAAGCACGGAAGTAGAAGTGATCGGTAGAAGTCAGTCGTAGAAGCAAAGCAGTAGAAGCAGAAGCGCCCGAATGAAAGATTACCTTCAACCACGATTGCTGGCAGAAAGAGAGATGGGACAACGGTCGAACCGGCGACAAGAAAGCTTGCCATGCTCATGGCCTTCGAGGCCGTCAGGTCGATCAGCCCTTGTCGCGCGGACATCCATCATGGCTGGCGTTGTTGCAAAGCGCCCCGCACAGAGGCCGGATATACGGACGCAGTCGTACCCTTTCCTTGCCCTCACTTTCAGCCTTGCAAAACAGGAGGTGCCCATATAGGGCATGTTTCACATGCCCGACACAGACTGATGACAAACCCCTGCGTCAAAAGGGAGGAGCGCAGCGACGCGGCAACCTCCTTGGTCACCAAGATTGCCACGTCGCTACGCTCCTCGCTTTTGACGCCGCTGGGCGTCGCCGTCCACCTGGGAGCATCGGCGTCCCCGTCGGCGGGGTTGGTTCCGCGCGAAAAATCTTAAAACCGCCGACGGGGACGCCGGCGTTCCCAGGGTGGCGCGGATGCATTGCGGTTTGTCGATTTCCTGCAAAAATTTCCTGCCGCCATAGGGCACGGCATCAGGCATCAGAGGTCAGGTGACAGTCATCATGGGCTGCTTTGCCACCGCCGAAGGTACTGATCCCTGTCAACTGCCCCAACTGCCGCGTGGCTTCGTCGGTGCGTTCTTGCATCAGCTCAAGCAGAGGTTGCAGGGTGAATTTTTCCGGCATGGGAGAATTTTATCGGCAAAAGAGAAGGCGACCTATGTTAACCCTTCCGTCTGCCCAATGTCGCAAGGCGGGTGTCAGGCGTTGTGCGAGATATGTTTGACAGTCGGCTTTCTTGTCTTTAGAATCACGCCTCTTTTGAATTTTGCAGGCAAGGATGCCGTCAATGAAAACTTTTTCCGCCAAACCGCATGAGGTGACGCGCGAGTGGTTTGTGGTGGATGCCACGGACAAGGTGCTCGGTCGTCTTGCCAGTGCAATCGCGCACCGTCTGCGCGGCAAGCATAAAGCCATCTACACGCCGCATGTGGATACCGGCGACTTTATCGTCGTCACCAACGTCGAAAAATTGCGCGTCACCGGCAACAAGGCCGAGGGCAAGAAGTATTTCCGCCACACGGGTTTCCCCGGCGGTATTTACGAAACCAATTTCAAGAAAATGCAGCAACGTTTTCCCGGTCGCGCTTTGGAAAAGGCCGTCAAGGGGATGCTGCCCAAAGGCCCGCTGGGTTACGCCATGCTGAAAAAGCTGAAATGTTACGCTGGCACCCAACATCCGCACTCCGCCCAGCAGCCCCGTGCGCTGGAAATTTAAGGATTCGAGAACATGGCAGCAGTCAGCAATTATTACTACGGTACCGGGCGGCGCAAGAGCGCAGTGGCTCGTGTGTTCATGAAACGCGGTTCCGGTGCCATCGTGGTGAACGGAAAACCTCTGGATGAATTTTTCTCCCGCGAAACCGGTCGCATGGTCGTGCGTCAGCCCCTGGCGCTGGTCAACCAGCTCGAAGGCTTTGACATCAAGGTCAACGTCATCGGCGGCGGAGAATCCGGTCAAGCCGGCGCTGTGCGTCACGGCATCACCCGCGCCCTGCTCGAATTCGATGCCACCCTGAAGCCCGCGCTCTCCAGCGCCGGTTTCGTCACCCGCGACGCGCGTGAAGTGGAACGGAAAAAAGTCGGTCTGCACAAAGCCCGCCGCAGGAAACAATTCTCCAAGCGTTAAGCGGATTTTTGCTTGCAGTACGCTTACAAAAAAGCCGTCCGGTTTTCGTCGGGCGGCTTTTTTAATTTTGGGGCGACAGGTTATCATGTCGCCTTTCCGGGGGAGACAACATGCAAACAACAGTGCAGCCGTGGGGGATGCCATGCATCGGCTGAAGCGACTATGGCAGATTTTTGGTATTGGAGCAGAGCGGGTAGAGATTCGCTCCCATGCGGCGTGGTACGCCGATATTGCATTGGGCGCGGTGGGAACATTGGTTCTTGTCCTGCTGGCATACGGCGTGTGGTACAGCCAGCGTTCGCCCGAAGCAGTGAACGCGGAGAGCTTGCGCGCGCGCCTTGAAGCGCTGGAAGCCCAGGCGGCAGAAGACGACGGCGTGCTCGCCAGCACGCTGGAAATTACCCGCAGCGCGAACAAACAACTGTCCGACGAAATGCGTCTGCTTTCCGACGAGCAGGCGGTCTTGAAGGACGACCTCGCCTATTTTTTACGTCTGGTGCCCGTCGGCACGAGCGAAGGCGAACTGCGGCTGGACAGATTCATTGTGCGACCGGAAACCGTAACAGATGCGGCGGCGGGCGCGGCGCGGCGTTATCATTACAGCGTGTTGGTGGGCTATCACACCGGACGCCAGACCGGAGAATTCGTGGGGACCTTGAAATTTGTCCTGACCGTTGAGCAGGATGGCAAAACCCTGCAACGTGTCCTGCCCGCCGATGCCACGATGGGGGCATTGCCGCAATATCAGGTCAAGACCCACCAGTGGGTACGCAGGGAAGGCGTGCTGGAAGTCGCTCCCGACGAAGTATTGAAAAAAGTGGAACTGCGCCTCGTGCAGGCAAACCGTGCGCGCGCCGTGACAAGCGTGACTTTCTAAAGCATCAGGAGATTTTATGTTTGATAAAAAACCGGCCAAAGGGGCAGCGCACCAAATCGTCAGTCTGATTGGCAAAGGGACAAAAGTCGAAGGGAATATCATTTTTTCCGGCTGTTTGCGTGTGGATGGCGAAATCAGCGGCAAGGTGATTGCCGATTCCATCCCCTCGACCCTGATATTGAGTGAGCACGGCGTGATCAATGGGCATGTGGATGTGACGTATCTGATTGCCAACGGCAGCATTAACGGTCCGGTGCGCGTGGTGGAATTCCTTGAATTGCAACCCAAGGCGCGCGTTTCCGGCGATGTGGAATACGGCATGATTGAAATCCAGCAGGGCGCGGTGATTGAAGGACGCCTGCTGAACCAGAAGGCGGACAGCCCCGGAAAGCCTGAGCTTAAAATGCTGAAATCGGAAGGCAGCCCACAAAAGCCGGAAGACAAAGCGCGCAAGGAACTGACGGAAGACCAGGCGCGTTTGGAGTTGGCATAACGTACACCGCAGCGCACACCGCAGGGGCGAAAAATGTTTCGCCCCGTGCTGACGCTTGACCTTGCCGCAGCCAGCCCACATAATTCCCGACCCTTTTTGTAGGAGTTCCCCCATGAGCGAAACAGAGACCATTGCAACCCCCGTTATTTTTACCGACAGCGCCGTAAACAAGGTGCGCGAACTGATCGAAGAAGAAGGCAACCCTGAACTGAAACTGCGCGTGTTCGTCACGGGCGGCGGCTGCTCCGGCTTTCAGTATGGCTTCACCTTTGAAGAAGACGCCAACGAGGACGACGAGCAGTTTGAAAAAGGCGGCGTCACTCTGTTGATTGACCCGATGAGCTATCAATATCTGGTCGGCGCCGAAATCGACTACAGCGAAGGGCTGGAAGGCTCGCAATTCGTGATTCGCAACCCGAACGCCACATCCACCTGCGGCTGCGGTTCATCCTTCTCCGCCTGATTTTCGGATACCCCACAAAAAAGGCGACGCAGCGAGCGTCGCCTTTTTTTGTGTTCATTTATTCATTCAAAGCGAACCACCGGCGAATCTTTTACGAGTTGCAGCATAGCAAGCTGTTCCTGCGCCTTTTCCTTAAACAGCGCCTGCTGGCGCTTGTCCAACGGCGGTGCGGTGGGCAGGTTGAGGGCGAGGGGATTGACCTGTGTGCCCTTGATGCGGAATTCGTAATGCAGATGCGGCCCCGTCGCCCAGCCGGTTTGACCGACATAGGCGATGATGTCGCTCTGGCTCACGCGGTCGCCTTTTTTCAGCCCCGGCGCGAAGCGGGAAAGGTGGGCATAGGCGGTCTGATAATTGCCCGCATGGGCGAGAATCACGATATTGCCGTAGCCGCCCTGTTTGCCAATGAAGTGCACCACGCCGTCGCCAGTGGCGCGCACCTGCGTACCAGTTGGTGCGCCATAATCCACGCCCTTGTGCGCCCGCCAGGTTTTCAGAATGGGATGCAGGCGCAGCGAAAAGCCGGAAGTCACGCGGGAAAACGCCAGTGGCGAGCGCAAAAAGGCTTTTTTCAGACTCTTGCCCTCGGCGTTGTAATAGCTTTGTCTGCCGTCGTCCTGCGTGTACAGGAAGGCTTGGTGCGTCTTGCCGTTATTGGTGAATTCGGCGGAAAGGATGCGCCCGGTGCGCGCGGCGCGACCGCCGTAATACTGCATTTCATAGACGAGCGTAAAACGGTCGCCTTGGCGAAGGTCACGGTGAAAGTCGATTTCGCCGGAGAAAATTTCCGCCATTTGCATGGCGATGGCGTCGGGAATGCCCGCGCTGTCGGTCGCGCCGAACAACGAATAACGGATTTCGCCGGATTTCAGCGTCTGCCGGGTTTCGTAGCGCAGCGTTTGTTCGCGGGCGGTGAATTGGGCTGTTTGTCCCTGAATATTCTGTTTGCGCTCGACCAGCGTCACGGTGTCGCCGCCATTCATGGGAAAGTGCAGACTGACGAGCGCGCCGCCTGCGTTGGTGCGGGCGGAAACCACGCGCCCCGGTACGAGTTGCCGATGCAACGCCTGCGTTTCCGGCGCGGAGAGCAGAAAGCGTTGTGCCGCCTCATCCGCGATGCCCAAACGCGCCAGCAGACGACCAAAGGTGTCGCCCTTGTTGATGCGCGCTTCGCGCAGATAGATGTCGTCGCCCTGATCAAGTGGCGCGCTGGCGGTGAGGTGAAGCTGCTCGACGACTTCTGTGAAGGCTTCGGGCGGTAGCGCGGCGGGCGGAGGCACAGCGATGGCAGTGACGACCATGCCCAGTGTGGAAAGCCCGGTCATCGCCACCAGTTTCCAGCGTTGTTGCCAAAGCAGTTGCCAGCGCAGTTGCCAGATATGGTCGAAGAATTCGGGTGGGTGGTTTAGAATGCCGCGCTTAATCATGCTCGTGCCGCTACTGACTGAAAGAGCTTGGAATTTTAACAAAAAGGCAGTGGGCGCGACTCGTAATATCTTGAGAGATGGAGAAAAAAATCAATGTCGGAACTTGAAGAAAGTCTGCGCCAGATCAAACGCGGCTGCGATGAACTGTTGGTCGAAAGTGAACTCGTCGAAAAACTCAAAACCGGTCGCCCCCTGCGCGTCAAGGCGGGTTTTGATCCTACCGCGCCCGACCTGCATCTGGGGCATACCGTGCTCATCAACAAGCTCAAGCACTTTCAGGACTTGGGGCATCAGGTCATTTTTTTGATTGGCGATTTCACGGGCATGATTGGCGACCCCAGCGGCAAAAACGTCACCCGCCCGCCGCTTTCCCGCGAGCAGGTGCTGGCAAACGCCGCGACCTACAAGGAACAGGTGTTCAAGATTCTCGACCCGGCGAAAACCGAAGTGGTCTTCAATTCCACATGGTTTGAAACCCTGGGCGCGTCCGGCATGATTCGCCTCGCCGCGCAGCACACCGTCGCACGGATGCTCGAACGCGACGACTTCGCCAAGCGTTACGCCAATGAGCAGCCCATCGCCATCCATGAATTCCTCTACCCGCTCTGTCAGGGCTACGACTCCGTGGCGCTGAAATCCGATGTGGAACTGGGCGGCACCGACCAGAAATTCAACCTCCTGGTCGGGCGCGAACTACAAAAACACTACGGACAAGCCCCGCAATGCGTCCTCACCGCGCCCCTGCTGGAAGGCTTGGACGGCGTGAACAAAATGTCCAAATCCCTGGGCAACTACATCGGCATCTATGAGCCGCCGCAAGAAATTTTCGGCAAGCTGATGTCCATCTCCGACCCCCTGATGTGGCGCTACTACGACCTGCTCTCGTTCAGAAGCGAAGCGGAAATCGCCCGCTTCAAGCAAGACGTGGCAGACGGGAAAAATCCCCGCGACATCAAAGTGGCGCTGGCGCAGGAAATCGTCGCCCGCTTCCACAACAAGGCAGTCGCAGAAGCGGCGCTGGCAGATTTTGAAGCGCGTTTCCGCCAAGGCGCGATTCCCGACGAAATGCCGGAATTTGCACTCCACGCAGAAAACACAAGCGGCTTGCCCATCCCGCAAGCCTTGAAACAAGCGGCTCTGACCGCCAGCGCCTCCGAAGCCATCCGCATGATTGAGCAGGGCGGCGTCAAGGCAGACGGCGAAAAAGTCAGCGACAAAACCCTGCTGCTCCCCGTCGGCGCAACCGTGGTGCTGCAAGTCGGCAAGCGCAAGTTTGCGCGGGTGAAAATTGCCTGATCGGGAGTCAGTCCAAGAAACTTTCTGAAAAGTGTTGACAGGTTTTTGCAAGTCTGTAGAATGCGCGGCTCTTCGACGGAGGCGGTACTCAGCGCGAAACGCGATGGATAGCGAAGTTGGCGAAGAAAGCTCTTTAAAAACAGGATAACCGATAAGGTGTGGGTGCTTCTGAAGTGTTTC
>BNUD01000078.1 GCA_025997095.1 Betaproteobacteria bacterium
GCGCTTCACTTGCAAACAGGTCCGTCTTGAGGGCGCTACGTGAAATCATCTGCTTCACCTACTCTAAAATTCAGAACAACGTAATTTTAACAAATCCGGAGGAAGAGAGGTTTTTCGAGGTGCCCCATAGACGCTCTCTGGTAAAAGTTCGGGTGCCATGCTGGCGGCGGCAATGAGTTGCGCGTCCAGCATCTCCATCGTGTCCGCGTGTTTCGTCACATAGGCATAAACGGTGTAGACACTGATGGCACAGGCGTTCAACACTAAAACGGTGATGAGCAGGCGACCACGAATAGAATTCCACAAACGCATGAGGGCACCCCTTGAGAGATTCAGCCGACGCAACTTTGCGCCCCGGTTCAGTACATGCGTGTACTATAAAGCGCGAAAGGGGCAAGGATGTGCCAAATGTCTGGTTGATTACACATTATTTTTTTCGCGTCACTGGCGAAAAAAATAATAATCCGGCAATCGGATACGCCCTGTGTTATTCCGATTCGCATGAGAAGCGAGACGCGAAGACTGCCCGAAGACAGTGCTCTTGCACGGCAAGGCGAAGTCGACAAAGTATCGCTTCTCATGCGAATCACAGGGCAATTGCATGAATGCTGAAGACATGCTTTGTAACGGCGAAGCCGCGCGAATCACCCTTCTCCCCTTGTGGGAGAAGGTGCCCCGCAGGGGCGGAAGAGGGGTATGGTTCAGCATGTGCAAGCGTAGTTCCGTGCTGAATCGCTGCCACCCCTCTCCCCAGCCCTCTCCCACAAGGGGAGTAGGGGCACGGCGCGCCGTGCCCCTACAGCCGTGCCTCACGAAAAGCGGTATTGGTGATTTCATTAGCATTCATGCGATTGCCCTGAATAAGACATCGAATTCCGGTCAATCGGCTACCTTGATATGTTTCATCACCGTTTTCTCTCAATCAATACGATAAATCAGACTCGCCATCCTTCCCGTGCGACCGTCGCGGCGGTAGGAGAAGAAACGTTCCGCGTCCGTGTGGGTGCAGAAATCGCCGCCGAAAATTCGGGTGATGCCCAAGGCGGTCAGGCGTTGGCGGGCGAGTTGGTAGAGATTCGCCCGGTATTTTTCCGTTGCTTTTCCCTTTATAGTCGGCAAAAAGGCGCTTTCGACTTCGGCGATGTGCTCGCCCGCGTGTTCGGTAAAAGCCGCCCGAACTTCCGCGCCGACTTCAAATGCCGTCGCGCCGATGGCGGGACCTAGTGTGGCGTTCATGAATAAACATTGATTAATATAAATGTGCTAATCGTTTGTTTTCATGGTAACTTTTCAAAAAACATTAGGCGTATATATAAAACTTATTTAATGAACTCAACACTAGCCAGACCAGAATTTGCACGGGCGCAACCCGCATGGCGGCAACCGTATTTTCCAGCACGCCCGCCAGCAATCCGCGCCATCCGGCATGGGCGGCGGCAACCACGCTGCCCGCCGCGTCGCAAAACAATACGGGCAGGCAATCGGCTGTCATGATGGCGCAAACCCGCCCCGGTACGCGACACACGGCGGCATCGGCGCGGGGCGGGGTTGGGGGCGTTGCGGCGGGATTGAATCCTTCAATTTCGGCGAGATCGAATACGGTAACGCCATGCACCTGTTCCAACCAGACTGGCGCGGCGGGGAGACGCGCCTGGGTTTGCAGCAAGGCGCGATTTTTCGCCACAGCTTCCGGCGCGTCGCCAACGTGATGCGCCAGATTAAAGCTGGCGTAAGGTGAAAGGCTGACACCGCCCGCCCGCGTCGTTTGCAGGCTCTTGACGTTGGGCGGGGCTGGCCAGTCGGGAAGAATGAAGCGCGGTTCATTCATGGGGATTTAATTTGGGCGCGTTCTCCGAACGCACCGTGGGTTGGCAACGCCATCCGCCTTTCACGTAAATTCGCGCGGCACATCCCTCGGAGAGGGAGCTGCCCCGAAGGAACTGAGGGCGTGGATTTGACGTTCGTCCGTCCGTAGGGGCGGGATGCTTTCGCCACTTATTTCTCCGGTAATGCTGTTTGCTGGCTCAAGTCTTCCAATGAGAATTTTTGAGCGCCGATTATTTCCGCTACTTTGGCTTCTGTTAACCCGGCATCCATTAATTGTTTTCTGAGAATCTCAACCCGCAACTCAAACGCTTCTCTTGCCCGCGTCACGCCGTCAACAATAAATTGCGCGTTGAAGTCGTCCGCGAGGTCATAGAACTGTATGTTTGAAACGCACTTGTCAAACCATGCGAAACGAATGGCGACTTCTTGTAGCGCGATTGTTCCATGCGCTTGATGAACCCCGACTTCGCTTAGATAAACGGTACCCTGAATGTTCTGAAAACGATGCTTGTTCAGCACACGCTTAATGTCTGTATATCCATTCTGCCAGCTTGCATTGTGGTAATTTTCCTTGAGCGTTTCTGTGTCAAGGTCGAACACGATTAGGCAACGATCCATGCTGATTCCTCCTGAAATTTTTCGGAGTCTAGCACAAGGGTGGGCTTTGCAAATGCGCCGCCAGCGCAGGCTGCCCGCAATGAATCACCTGCCCCACGAAAACCATTCGTCATCATCCGGCGCTCCGTAACTGCGCCAACAGCCTTTCCATGTCTTCCGGCATCGGCGCTTCCCAGCGCATTCGTTCGCCATTCGCCGGATGCGTCAGCGTCAGTCGGGTGGCGTGCAGCGCCTGGCGATGAAAGGCGGGCAGTTTCGTTGCGGCGCGTCCATACACAGGGTCGCCCAACAAGGGGTAGCCGATGTGCGCCATGTGCACGCGAATCTGGTGCGTGCGTCCGGTTTCCAGTTGGCAGATCAACAGGGTCGCGCCGATAAAACGTTGTTTCACCCGATAGTGGGTAACGGCGGGCTTGGCGGTGGCGTTATCCGCACGCGCCACGGCCATTTTTACGCGGTCTTTCGGGTGCCTGCCGATGGGGGCGTCGACCGTGCCGCCGTGCGCGACTTCACCCACGGCGACCGCCAGATATTCGCGTTTGACGCTCCTCGCCTGCAACTGGCGTACAAGGTCGGTTTGCGCTTCCAGCGTGCGGGCGACCACCATCAAGCCGCTGGTTTCCTTGTCCAGCCGATGCACGATGCCCGCGCGCGGCACTTCTGCCAGCCTGGGGTCGTAGTGCAGAAGCGCGTTCAAGAGTGTGCCGCTCCAGTTGCCGCTGCCGGGATGCACCACCAGTCCGGCGGGTTTGTTGATGACGATGAGGGTGGCGTCGGCAAAAACGATGTCAAGGGCGATGTCTTCCGGCGTGCTGGCAAGCGTGTCCATTTTTGGCGCGGGCGTCAGGGCGAAGGCTTCGCCGCCACGCAATTTCTTCCGTACATCGCGTTCTTCCACGCCGTCGACGGCGAACTGCCCCGCCTTGATCCAGCCTTGCAAGCGGTTGCGGGAATACTGCGGCAACAACTGCGCCAGGACTTGATCCAGCCGCTTGCCCGCCGCTTCGGGCGGACAAATAAGCAAAAGCGGTTGCGGGACATCGGAAAGCATGTCTTCGCCTGGGCTATAATCGGCAAAATTTTTTTCAGGAATCTTCATATGCGAAGTTTAGCCGCGCTTGCCGCCAAAACGGGCGGTCGTTCCCAAATTTGCGCTTCATTTTTTCTGCGCGCCCTCGCAGTGTCCGCCGCATTCATCATGGGCGCCTGTGGTTTGTTGCCCGAAGAAATCGACACAACCGCCGACTGGTCGGCTTCGCGCCTGTATTCGGAAGCCAAGTCCGCCTTCACCGACAACAACTGGGAAGCAGCCCTGAAGTATTACCAGAAGCTGGAATCCCGTTATCCCTACGGTCGCTTCGCCCAACAGGCGCAAATGGAAGTCGCCTACGCGCACTGGAAAAATGGCGATGAAGCCGCCGCCCTCGCGGACTGCGACCGCTTCATCAAGCTGCACCCCAATCATCCCAATCTTGATTACATGTATTACCTGAAAGGGCTGATTACCTTCAACGGCGACCTGGGTTACATGGGCTACCTGAGTTCGCAGGACCAGACCGAACGCGACCCGAAATCCTCGCAGGAATCCTTTGACACCCTGCGCGAACTGGTCACGCGCTTCCCCGACAGCAAATACACGCCGGACGCGGCGCTTCGCATGAATTATCTGGTCAACATGCTGGCGGCGCACGAAGTGCACGTTGCCCGCTACTACCTGAAACGTGGCGCGTACCTCGCCGCCGCCAACCGCAGCCAGTACGCCCTTCAGCACTATTCCAATACGCCCTCGCAGGAAGAAGCCGCCTACATTCTGGTGGTCGCCTACGACAAACTGGGGCTGGAAGACCTCCGCGCCGACGCGGAGCGCGTGATGCGCTTGAATTTTCCGAACAGCGTTTATTACACGCAGGGGTTGGAACCGAAAAAGGCCTGGTGGAAGGTGTTTTGATACAGGCTGTTCATGAATGCAAGGGCGGCTCGTAGTGGCAACTACAAGCCGCACGGTGGTTTAATGACGCGCGGCAATTAGCCGCCCCTGCGATAATCCGGCATCCTTCTCCCAAATAAATTTCAAAAGGACATAAACTGCCTTGACATCCGATGTCCAGCATTCTATAGTCCGTCCCGCACCACGATTTTCAAGTACCAACAGCCCTGCGGCATCGAAAGGTTCATCCATTTCAAGCAGCAATTAAAAAACGGAGGTAGTCATGGCACTCATGGATTTCATCAAGAAACAGTTTATCGACATCATCCAATGCGTAGAGGATGACGAGGAAATCATGGCATGGCGCTTTCCGATGCAGGATTTTGAAATCCAGTACGGCGCCAGTCTTACCGTTCGGGAATCGCAGATGGCGGTGTTCGTCAATGAAGGGCAAATCGCCGATGTCTTTGGACCCGGTCGCTACAAGCTCACGACGCAAACCCTGCCAGTGCTCACCTATCTGCGTAACTGGGACAAGCTGTTCGAGTCGCCGTTCAAATCGGATGTCTATTTTTTCAGCGCCCGCCAGCGACTTGACCGCAAGTGGGGAACAAGCAATCCGGTCACGGTGCGCGATGCGGAATTTGGCGCGGTGCGCCTGCGGGCTTTCGGCATTTATTCCTATCACCTCGTCGACCCGAAACTTTTCCACACCACCATCTCCGGCACGCTGGCGCAGTACACCACCGAGCAACTGGAAAGCCAGTTAAAGAATACGGTCGCGGGCTACATCGCCACTTTGTTCGGCGAAACGGGCGTGCCCTTCCTGGACATGGCTGCCAATCAGGATGCTTTTGGCAAGGCGCTGGCGGAAAAAATCACACCTGTATTCGCAGGCTTCGGTCTCGCTCTGGATAATTTCGTTCTCCAGAACATTTCCCTGCCCGAAGAACTGGAAAAGGCGCTCGACGCCCGCATCAGCATGGGCGTGGTCGGCGACCTCTCCCGATTTACCCAGTTTCAGGTGGCAAGCAGCATCCCGCTTGCAGCGCAGAATGAAGGCGGTGCAGCGGGCGCAGGCATCGGCATCGGTGCGGGCATTTCACTGGGACAGGTCATGGGGCAGGCAATGCAGGCAGCGACGCAGGTCGCACCAGCCGCTGCCGCCGCTTCAGGCACACCCGCTGCTCCCCCCGCTGCCGCTGTTCAAACGCCTGCTGCTGATGGTGCAATGACAGGTGACGATATCGCTACCACGCTGGAGAAACTGTACGCGCTGGTCGGTAAAGGCATCCTGACGCAAGCGGAATTCGACGCCAAAAAAACGGCTTTGCTGCAAAAACTGGGCTAATTCCCGCATAAGCTATCTGTCACATGGCTCGTACAACTTCCTGCCCTTCCTGCGGCGCGCCGGTCGTATTTCGCGCCGCGGCATCCATTCTGGCGGTCTGCGAATATTGCCGGACGACGCTCGTCAATTTGTCAGAAGGCGTTGAAAATCTGGGGCGGATGGCTTCGCTGGTGGAAGACCAATCCCCACTTTGCCTGGGCGCTGAAGGGCGTTATCGTAAAGCGCATTTCACCGTTGTCGGGCGCATCCAGTTAAGTTACGAACAGGGGTTCTGGAACGAATGGTTCCTGCTGTTCGATAACCTGCGTACTGCGTGGTTGTCAGAAGCAAGCGGCGAATACATGCTCTCCTTTCTCGCCAATCCTTCCGTGTTCTCCGGAATGACGCTCCCCTCCTTCTCCAGGTTAAAGCCGGGTGACATGTTCAGCTTTGACAAATCCGAGTGGACGGTGAGCAATCTGGAACGCGCTGAATGCGTCGCAGGGGAAGGTGAATTGCCTTTCAAGACAGGCAGCGGCTATTTTGCTCCGGTCGCTGATTTACGCGCCGACGCACGCATGGCAACGCTGGATTACAGCGAAGGTGAGGATAAACCGCCTCTGCTCTTCATCGGCGAAGTCGTGGATTTTTCCAGCCTGAAATGGCGCAATCTGCGTGCTGGCATACCGATTCCCACGGGGTCAAAAACACCGGGCAAAGCCCTGCGCTGCCCCCATTGCGGCGCGCCTCTCGATCTGAAACATGAAGGCATTCTGGCTGTGGGCTGCCCTCAATGCGGAAGTGTCACTGACGCAGAAACGGGTCGCCTCATTTCCCGACTGAACGAAATGCGCCGGATACAACCCCTGCTACCGCTGGGCAAAGTCGGCAAGCTCCGGAATGAAAAACTGGAAGCCATCGGTTTCATGCAGCGTTTCATGGTCGTGGAAGGCGTTAGTTACAAATGGCGGGAATATCTGCTCGCCCGCGTCGAACAACCCGGTTACCGCTGGCTTGTCGAGTACGACGGGCATTGGAGTCTGGCGGATACACTGGGCAATGTGCCACCTGACCTGAATGCCAGCTACGCCAAAGGTTCTGGCGTCAAGCTGAATTATCGCGGGCAGACATTCAAACATTTCCAGCGATACAACGCCATCGTCGAGCATGTCGTAGGGGAATTCACCTGGCGGGTCAAAACCGGAGAAATCAGCTTACTGAATGATTATGTTGCGCCGCCTTTGCTCTTGAGTCGTGAAGCAACTGCCAGGGAAATCAGTTGGAGTATCGCCGAATACCTGCCGCACACAGAAATTCAGGCAGCATTCGGTGTCAAGAAACTGCCCGCTCCCGAAGGCGTTTACGCCAACCAGCCTTCGCCCTGGAAAGAACGCACCCGCACGGCATGGGTCGCGTTCGGCATGTTTGCAGTCATCGCGCTCTGTCTGCATTTGGCGCTCTCGCTATTGCTCCGTACAGAAACTTATGCGTACATAAATGCCTATTTGCGTCGCAACGGTGAAGCCGTGCTCTCGGAACCTTTTACCCTCACACACAAGGTAAGTTCCCTGCAAGTCGCCGCTGAAACACGCGCCCTGACCCCGCTCAACAATACATGGATGGAATTGAGTCTGTCGCTCGTCAACGAACAGGATGGTGATGTGCGTTATGGTGACATGGAATTCAGCCATTACAGTGGCTACAGCGACGGGTACTGGGATGAAAACATCACCCGGCAAAAGCTTGTTTTCCGGAATGTGCCGCAGGGAACATGGCGGTTAATGCTGGAGCATACGGTTGATCCAGTGGAAGACCGCCAGTGGCGGAAGATTTTTGAAGTCCCGCTTTCTCTCGTCATTCAAAAAAACGGCGCTTCGACAAATAATTTATGGGCCTTGCTTGCGGTCCTGGTCATCTGGCCTCTGTTCGCGTTCTGGCGACTGACGAGTTTCGAGATTAAACGCTGGGCAGAGAGCGATCACCCCATCGTACAGACGGCAGACGACGATGACGAATAGAAACCAGCATTTTGAACAGGAGTCCGTTTTATGATGCACCGCCTCTACACCATTTTCGGCTGCTGCGCTCTGGCTGTTTTCGCCTGGGCGCAATACAACGGCTACGGACTCTTCGACGCTGTAGCAGCAGGGCGCACACACGACCCGGCAGGCGCACGTAGCATTTATCACAAATAAGGAGCTTTCCATCATGTCCGACATCATCAACCTGAGTCTTCTGGCGAATTCCCTCATCTATTCCATATTGGGGGTCGTCGTGTTTTGGGTGTCATTTCTCATCATCGACAAAATCACGCCGCAGGATTTGTGGCTTGAAATCGTCAAGCATCGCAACCAGCCCCTTGCCATCCTGATTGCCGCCATGTGTCTGGGCATCGCCATCATTATTGCTTCCGCGATTCATTGATGTCTGCATCCCTCGACGCAGATTCTGCGTCTTCGTCTTCACCCCGTCCTCTGCCGCCTTCCCGGATGCAACATGCCCTGCTCGCGTCGGTGTTCATCATCGCTTCATGCGGGCTGGCTTATGAACTGGTGGCAGCGGCTTTAGCCAGCTACCTGCTGGGCGATTCGATCACCCAGTTTTCTACCATCATCGGCGCGTATCTGTTCGCCATGGGTGTAGGCTCGTGGCTATCCCGCTATGTGGGTGGCAATCTGGTACGACGCTTCATCCAGATCGAACTTGCTGTTGGGGTGGTCGGTGGTTTTACGGCAGTCGCCTTGTTTTTGGCGTTTGCCGCGCAAATGGGGCCATTCCGGGGATTGTTGTATCTGGCGGTGCTGGCGGTGGGCGTGCTGGTGGGTTTGGAAATTCCTCTGGTGATGCGTATTTTGAAGCGGGATGTGACCTTCAAGGAACTGGTGTCGCAAGTGCTGGCGGTGGATTATCTGGGGGCGCTGGCGGTTTCCCTGTTGTTTCCCCTGTTGTTCGTGCCCTATCTGGGGCTGATGCGTACCGGCTTGCTGTTCGGTCTACTCAATGTCGGCGTGGCAATCTGGGCGCTCGCCCTGTTCCGGACGGAATTGGCGCGTACCTTCGGGCTGCGTCTTGTCGCCGGAGGATGCCTCGTCTTGTTGTTGGGAGGATTGGCGATTGCAGGCAAGGTTTCCAGCATGGCAGAGAGTTGGCTGTACGCCGATGAAGTAATTTACACGGAAAGCACTCCCTATCAGCGCATTGTCATCACTCGCTGGCATGACGATATCCGCCTGTTCCTGAACCAGAATCTGCAATTTTCTTCACAAGACGAATACCGCTACCACGAGGCGCTGGTACATCCCGGGTTGGCGGCGCTTCCACAAGCGCGACGTATTCTGGTGTTGGGTGGCGGCGATGGCTTTGCGGTACGGGAAATTCTGCGCTATCCCCAAATCCAGTCCGTCACTCTGGTCGATCTCGACCCGGCAATGACGCGGATGTTTTCCAGCGTCCCCCTGCTCACCGGCTTGAACGGCAACGCTCTGAATGACCGACGCGTCACCATCATCAATGACGACGCAGGTCGCTGGCTGGAAGAAAATGCGGATGTATTCGATTTCGTGGTAGTGGATTTCCCCGACCCCTCCAGTTTCGCTTTGGGCAAGCTCTATTCCACCGGTTTTTACCGCCTGCTGACACGGCATCTCGCACCGGACGGACGGCTCGTGGTGCAATCCACTTCGCCGTATTACGCCAGGCGTTCTTTCTGGACGATTGCCGTCACGCTGGAAGCGGCAGGGTTGAAAACCGCGCCCTATCACGCTCTGGTACCCAGTTTTGGCGAATGGGGTTACGTGCTGGCGGGTCAGGACGAACCCGCCTTGCCCACGACCTATCCGAAAGGTTTACGTTTTCTCACTGTCGCAAGCACGCCGGATTTGTTCCATTTTCCCGCTGACATGGCTCGCCTGCCGGTCGAGCCCAATCGCCTCAACGAACAGAGCCTGGTACGGATATTTGAACAGGAATGGCATGGGGTGGTGCGCTGATGCGTCGCCGTGATTTTCTTGCTCTGGCGGGGTTAACTCTAACAGGTTGCGCCGTCGACGCCCCGCCGCCATTGCCTGCCGGAGAACTTTCAGGCGGCGATTTTGCCTTGGGGCATCGACTGGCGCTCAATGACTTTCCTCCGCCAGTGGCAACACATGAAATTCCAATACTCATCATCGGAGCAGGCATCGCCGGACTTTCCGCCGCATGGCGTCTGCGTCGCGCAGGTTTGCTGAATCAATTTCATCTGCTGGAACTGGAAACTGAACCCGGTGGCAATTCTCGTTGCGGCGAAAATTCCATTTCCCGCTATCCATTGGGGGCGCACTATCTGCCGCTACCTAATCTGGAAGCCCGCGCCGTGCGTGCCCTGCTTTCTGATTCGGGCGTACTCAAGGGTAATCCACAGGCAGAAGCGCCTGAATACGATGAGCGCTATCTGTGCCATGCACCGCAGGAACGCCTGTACCGTTTGGGGGCGTGGCAGGAAGGCGTGATACCTCATCTGGGCGTATCCAGCGCCGAACGAAAACAACAAGAGCGTTTCCTCGCCCGCATGGAAAGTTTCCGTACCGCCCACGACCAGCAAGGTCGCCGTGCCTTTGCACTCCCTGCCGTATTTTCCAGCGACGCGCCCGAATGGGCGGCGCTGGATCGGCTCACAATGCACGACTGGATGCGGCAGGAAGGGTTCGATGCGCCCTCGCTCGACTGGTTGGTCAACTACGCCTGTCGTGACGACTACGGCACCGACTTCCGGCAAGTTTCCGCCTGGGCGGGCATCCATTATTTTTCCTGCCGCACAGGTAAAGGCGCACAGGGCGCAAGTGACACAGTGCTCACCGCGCCTGAAGGCAACGGCTGGCTCGTCCGGAGTTTGCTGGAACAAATCGGACACCCCTCTGCGTCACACGAAACATCCCCCGTTCTAAGCGCTGGCAGCGCCGTCTATGCACTATCTCAAAATGCACAAGAATGTCAGGTCGATGTCTGGCAGGCAGCCCGACAGCAAAGCGTGCGCTATCGCGCGAAACATATCATCTGGGCTGCGCCGCTACATCTCCTGCCACGTTTGGCTCGCAATCTGCCTGCCGAACTTGCCGCTGCCATCGCGCCTGTCAGTTACGCGCCTTGGCTGGTCGCTAACTTGAGCCTCTCTGCCCCACCTGCTTCAGGAGCAGGAGCGCCGCTAGCCTGGGACAATGTTTTGCAGAAAAGTCCGGCGCTGGGCTACGTGGTTGCCACGCACCAGAAAATCCGCCGCGCACCCGGCCCTACGGTTTTGACCTATTACCACGCCCTCTCGGAATACGATCCCGCGACCGCGCGGACATTATTGTTAAACACAACACAGACGGACTGGGCTGCAACAATTCTCGCGGATTTGTCTCATGCTCACCGCGATATTCGCACGCTCGTCACCCGTCTGGATATTTTTCGCCACGGTCACGCCATGGCTCGCCCTTTGCCGGGTTTTCGAGATAATGAACGGCGGCATCGTCTGGCAAAAGGCTGGGGGCGGGTACGTTTGGCGCACGCCGATATCTCCGGCTTTTCCGTATTCGAGGAAGCCAATTACTGGGGGGTGCGGGCAGCAGAAGAAATTCTGACCGCACATTACGGCAAACATTTGCAGGAAAGGCTGGCGTAAGTCATGGAAGGACTGCACATTCTGGCGGAATTCCGGGTATGCAAGTGTGAGCCGAGCTTGCTCAAAGAGGTTGCCACGCTGGAACAACTTTGCCTCTCCACCTGCCGCGAGGCGGGACTAACCGTTGTTGGCTGGCTTTTTCATCCCTTCGGCACACCAGAAGCCCCTGCTGGCGCAACGGGCGCGGTGATTCTGGCTGAATCTCATCTCGCCATCCACACCTGGCCGGAACTGGATGCGGTAACGCTGGATCTCTACGTTTGCAATTTCAGTCGTGACAACCGGCAAGCCGCCGAATCCGCCTACATCCGGTTATTACAGGCTTTCCACCCCGAACGTGCAGATCGCCGCGATGTTTGGCGAGGTAGCGTGGAAATGTAGGACGGACGAATACAACTCGCCCCTACGAAAACC
>BNUD01000079.1 GCA_025997095.1 Betaproteobacteria bacterium
GTGAAAAACGCTTAAAAACAGCCTGGAATTCACCTTCCAGACCAGACAAGCCTTCCGACAGACTTTTTTCTTCGCCCCACGAAGGCGATAAGCGAAGGTGAGGATGGGAAAATCAACATCCTGTTAATCTTTCACGGAAAGATTCAATGTTTTGCCAGTTTGGGAAACCATTTTTCACACCAGACGAGTAGGCACTTACAGCATTTATACAATTTGGCGTAACGCCAAGCGTGCCAGGATTGACCTTACAGGCATAAATCTTTGCTTCAAACTTCTCAAAATCCACATTTAACCACTGTTGAACTGATAAAATTTCCTCATCTGGCACTTTTTCATCTGTTTCATTACATCCAAAGAGAAATACGGAAGATGCAACTAAAGTACCAACAAATTTTACTGTTTTCATTGTAAACCCTTTCAGTTTGTGGATTAAAACCATAACACGTAACCACATAAAATACATGTAGTTACGTGTTGGAAAAAACTACCAGCTTGTTTTTGCTGGCGGTTCAACATTCGAGTTATCTTCATCAGTGACAAATTTTACTGCAAGCTCTTTTGCTTGTTGTTGAATCATTTTATCTTCTGCTGCTGCAACCTGTTGAAGCAAACGCATTTTAGTATCTTCATTCGCTAAAAGACTTTGCTCAATCTGAATCCGTGCTTGCAGTTCCAGAATTTCTTTCTGGTCTTCCGTCTCCGAAATAGCCCCAAGCAGTTCCTCAATCTGGTTCACGCGCTCTTTTGCTTTGTTGAACCCGATAATGGCGTATGCTTTGTCTTGCGCTGATTTAACCGCACTTGCCTGACACGCATCTTTTCTTTTAGCATTGATTACGTTTTTACAAGCATCAAAAGCTATTGCCCCCGAACGGATAGCGGCGGCTTCGCCAGACAGTGCACCACTCTTTCTGACACCATCATAGACGCCTTGCCATTCTTCCGGCAGGTATTCTCTGTAGGCAGGATTGTAGGCAATCCGGCTACCGTTGCGCCCACCCGTCATAGATTCGTATTGCTTTTCCATTTGCTCAAGCTGCGCTTTCAACTGGTTCACCTGCTCGATGAACTGTGCAATTTCCTTCATGTGTTGCATCGTGCTGTTGGCGATTGCCGCGCCATCGATCACGGGGATACCGCCCGCACTGACGGGAACGGAAACAGCCAGCATGACTGCGGCGGCAAAGGTCGTTACGGTCTTTTTCATGTTCATGATGTTACTCCTTCGGACGATTTTTCAGGAAAAATTTGGTATTCGCCTGTTCTACCACCAGGCGCAAAATGTTGGCTTTCTGCCACTCAGCGGTACTTGTTGATGCAAACACCGGCACGCCCGCCTTCGCGGGCTTGCTGGCAGGGACAGCAAGGGAAACAGGCGCGGTTGATGTGGTCATGGCTGATTGTCTTCTACGATGAAATCGGAATCCTTATCGGAAGCGCGGGCATCTGCCCCCGCTTCCGGGCTTTCTTCCTTACTCGCCTTGCGGCGTTCTTCCAAAATCTGATTCCAATCGTCTTTGTTGTCGCTGACTTTCTTCATGTCCTCTATCAACTTGGCTACGTCTTTGCCGCTATCCGGCACAGCCTCATAGACTGCCGGGAGCGTAGCGACTATCGCCGTGCCGACCAGAAGATAAAGGAGATAGGAAAGGTTCGGTTTCACGACTTGCCTACTACCAGGCGAAAAATGCTGGCTTTCTGCAAGTCAGCGGTACTCGTTGACGCAAACACCACCGCACCCGCCACGGCGGGCATGTCGGCAGGGACGGCAGGGGAAACAGGAACGGCGGATGAAATCATGGTTTTTCGCCCTTCACGGTGAAATCAAACTGGTCATGGGAAGCGCTGTTTTTTGCTCTCCGCTGTTCTCTTGCGCTGCGGAACGCCTCGCTATTCTGGATATGCAAGATACATGCTCTCAAGAAAGCATTGTCGAACCGCCTTCTACCCATCGTCAAATAGACCATGTTGAGCATCAGCACAAGCAACAAGAGAAAATTGACGGAGTTCGTCAGGACGGTTTTGAGGGGCACCTGTTTAAGCTCTACAAGCGCAGACTGCATTGCCGCGAAATCGGCGGGATAGAACAGGTAGGAAACCAGCGCAAACCAGCACGTAGCCCGGACATCGCGTAGGGTGGAAAAGCGAAGCGCCTTCCACCATTCGGCGGTTCATCGCGCACACCACCCATTTGTCAACGCTTGGCGGTGCTGCGCGAACATAGGTTTGATGGTGGATAACGCTGCGCTCATCCACCCCGAACCCCAACCCCCGCAAATGCTGGGCAACCACGTCATTGCGAGGAGCGCCGCGACGCGGCTTTTCTCCCATCGTAGCCAAGATTGCCACGTCGCTACGCTCCTCGCAATGACGGCAAGCGTAGTTTTACGCGAAGCGCCGCTAACCGATTTGCGACGGTTGTTATTCTTGCGGCGAGCGGCAACGGAGGGTACGCCCGTCGGGATGCGCCGTTCACCGACTTTCCCAACCTACGGGGCATCCATATGGAATTGTGGGAAATCCTCAGATCCACGAGCGAGAGCGTGAAGTCAAGCTCACAACTGCCAGGGCACGATGAGCAAAAATTTGAGGTCGCGTTCGTCTTGAAAGAGGTTTTTATAACCCGTCCAACTGGGTAAATGGGTTTTGTTGTCGTAGTGGGTGTAATGCAGGCTGACGCGGGTGTTTTTCAGGGCGCCGCTGGGAACGGTGTAGCCCAGGTCGAGTGACCAGGCGCGTTCTTTCAGGGATTCGTCCACGCCGTAGACGCGACCGCCCCGGCCGGTGGCGGCGGATGCGCCGACGCTCATGCCAGCGAAGGGCAACAGGTCGTTCAGGTTGCGCGTCACGCTGATGAAGAGGGCGCGTTCCTTGTTGTGGTTCCAGTCCGAACGATTGTCCCACCAGGGTTCGTAAGCGCCGTTGCTGCCGCCGTAAGCGCCGGTGAGTCGATAGACGAAGTAGCCGACATGCTGCGGCGCGTTGCCGGGGGCGCGGGTGTAGGTGAATTCGGTTTTCAGGGTATAGCGGTCAATGCTGCGGACAAGCGCCAGATAGTGCTGGCTGCCCCATTTTCCGGCGTATTGGTCATTTGCCGTGTCGCGCCGGACGGCGCTGCCTTCGCCTGCGGCGTAGAACTGGTAGGTTAAATAAAGCGAATCCTGCGCGTCTTTTTGTCGCTGGTATTTGAGTTTGAGGTGCGCGTTTTGCCGATAATCCGCCGCCTTGCCGTAGGCGAGTTCCACGGAATATCCGGCGGGGGCTTCGTAGCGCGCGCCGACGGACCAGAGGGCGTCGATGCGCTTTTTTTCATCGTCGCGGAAGGCGTAGACCGTTCGATACCACGGGGCTTTGTAGCGGGTGACGCAGGCGCTGGCGAGGGCAACCGCGCCCCAGTCGCCGCGCAGGTTGCTCCCGGCTTCAACACCTTGATAGGTGCCGGGCATGAGCGACCAGTTGACGCCCAACACGCCGGGACCGGTGGGTTGAAAATAGCCCGCTTTGCCCCAGAGGTCGCCGCCTTCAAAGCTGGCGCGCGCCTTGAGGTTGGCGCGGTAGAGGGAAACGCCGTCGCGGGCGTCTTTTTGGCTCCAGTCGGGATGCCAGGGGTCGTCCCAGGGGAAAAAGTTCATTTCATGGTCGGGGCTGGCGGTGTTCACCAGATCGGTGGTGGCGAAGACGCCCAAATCCACGCCGATGCGCTCCTGCCAGAAGGGAGATGTGTAGTCGACCGATGTTTGCAGGGTGCTGTGGTGCAAATTGCTGCCGAAGCGACTTTCGTCTACCCGATAGCGTTCGCGGTGACGCTGGAAATACATGACGGAACCGGAGACTGAGCCAGCGGGAAAGAGGGATGATTCCGCGCCCGTGTCAGCCTCAGCATCCGCAACATCCGCCTCGGCAGCGGGGAGCCACGCGAAAAAAGCGGCGAGACAGCAAGTTGAAATCAGGTGTCGCATGGATTCACCCTGGCGATTCATTCATGTGCTGGATATAGGCGAGCGCCTGTTCGCCTTTCAGCGGTTTGCTGTAAAAATAGCCCTGGAAGATGTAACACCCCAGGTCTTGCAAGACTTCGATCTGTTCCCGGTTTTCGGTGTATTCGACCACGATTTTGATGTCCAGCGAGCGGCAGAGTTCGACGATGGTGGTGATGACTTCAGAGCAGACCTTGTTGTGCACGACATCCTTGGAAAGCGCCTGGTCGATTTTCAAAATATCGACCGGGAAGTATTTTAAGTAAATCAATGAGCTATGCCCCGCGCCGAAATCGTCAATGGAGATGATCAACCCCATGTCATGAATCCGCTGCAAGATGCGGGTATGCGGCGCTTCCGGGTCGATGGCGACCGATTCGGTGACTTCGACGCCAATCATCCGGGGTTCGAGGCGGTATTCTTCCAGACAGCTTTGAATGACTTCCGGGAGTCGGTCGTTCATCAACTGGCGCACGGAAGCATTGACGGAAGTCTTGAGATCGGCGGCAATGCCCGCCTCATGCCAGCGCGCCCGCTCCTTGCAGGCGGTACGCAGCACCCACAAGCCCAAATCGTCGATAAAATCGCCGTCTTCGGCAACGGCAATCAGGATGGGCGCGGGAATGTTGCCGTAACCGGGGTGCCGCCAGCGCACCAGGGCTTCCATCCCCATGACCCTGCCCGGCCTGGAATCCACCTGCGGCTGGTATTCCAGAAACAGACCAACGGCATCTTCGTGGTGCCGGGTCAGCGCCGTTTGCAGGTCGTATGCCAGCACACGGGCGAGCACGCCCACTTCGTCGTCACGGTCAAGACATTTTTTACCGCCGGGACCGACCTGGTTGTTGCAGGCGACATCCATGAGTTTGCCCATGGCCTGTTTCTGACGTTCCGTTTTGACATCATCAGAAATGCGGACGAAAGGCAGATAAATCAGCGTACCGATGGCGAGATTGAAAAGCTGCAAGGCAATGCCGGCGGGCGAGCCGCTCGTGGTGGCAAAACCGCCCAGAAGCGGCGGCGTTGTCCATTCGACCACCTGCATGGGGTATGGGACGAGACCAAAATGAATCGCCAGCGCGCTGGTTGCCATGAGCGCCAATGGCACGCAAATGAAAGGAATGAGAAAAATCGGATTGAGGATGATGGGCAGACCGAAGAGCAGGATTTCATTGATATTGAACATGCCCGGCACCAGCGAGATTTTCGCCAGTCGACGGCTGTTATTGTTCTTGCTGCCCATCAGCAGGGCGATGATGAGGCAAAGCGAGGAGCCGCTGCCGCCCATTGAAACAAAAACGTCGAGCACCTGTTTGGTAATCAGGTGCGGCAAGGGCTGCCCGGCGGCCTTGGCGGCCTGATTGGCTTGCAGCGCCGTATCAAACATGCCATGCGTGAGCGGGTCAAGAATGTTGGGGCCGTGAATGCCGAAAAACCAGAGCAGGTGCGTGATGAAAAGGTAGACCGCGCCTGTATTGATATTGTTCTGGATGATGCCAAAGGGGTAAAGAATGCAATCATGGACAAACTGGTGCAGCGTGCTTCCGGTCAGCCGGAAAAAAATTCCGTACAGGAGCGCGAAAACCAGAAGCGTCAGAATGCCGGGCAGCAGGCAGAAAAAGGCTTGTGGAATGGCGGTGTCCAGTCCTTCGGAATAAATCCTGATCCGCAGACGTTCAGACCCCACCAGCCAGAGAAACAGCCGGGTTGAGGTGATGGCGACGAGGATGGCGACAAACAGCCCCGGCGTACCCAGCCAATACATGAGACCGTAGTCATCATGCATGGGGATGATGATGAAGAGCGAAGCGACCGCCACCATGCCCGCGATGACAGGGTTGGTCGAGTGCAGCGGACGCGCGTGATTCTGCTGCATCGCCATGTGATAACTGGTGCCGACCAGAGTGGGAATCGTAATAATGCCCAGCGTGCCCTGCCAGACCAGTCCCCCGAAACTTTTCCAGTTGTCACCGAAAAGCCGCAGCATTTCTTCCTGATACCAGGGTAAGGGGAAATTGTTGACAAGCACTGCCAACACCCCGGCGGCGACAATCGGCAGGCAGAGCAGAAACCCGTTACGCACGGCGATCAGCGTCGGACTAAACGCCCATTCCGGGGCGGCTAGTTTGCGTAATTTGTCCGTCAGAAACCTGGCGATCCTCATGCCCTGTATTCCCACAGGCGCTGACGTCACAGAAAGTTGGCTATTCATGGCGAATGATGATACCTGTTTTGCTTGGGCATGATAGCGAATAGTTGTGACAAACAAGCCCGCAAACGCTGCGTGACACGGCTTGCCAGGGCAATCGCATGAAAGGTCGAAGCGTTAACATAGTGGGGGGGGGGAGCACCCTGCTCCCCATGCCAAACCCACGAGCGGTTCTCGAACCGCCCCTACCTGACGTTAAAACCGATACCGCGTTTGCCGCCATACCCCTGCACCCCAAAATCCAGTTTCGTAGGTCGGCATGGTTTCATATGCCCGACGTTTTGCGGTCGGCAACGAACAATGTCGGGCACATGAACCGTGCCCGACCTACATGGCTGGTCAACCGCGTCAAAAGCGAGGCGCGTAGCGACGCGGCTTTTCTCTCATTGTTGCCAAAATTGCCGCGTCGCTGCGCGCCTCGCTTTTGACGGCGACGGTAAATCGGGCACGGCATTTGGGCACGGCACGCCGTGCCCCTACGGGGTTTGCCGGGGAACGGGCGGATCGCATGTAGGGGCACGGCGTGCCGTGCCCTGTGGCGGCAAAAAACTTTTTGCATGGAACCGACAAACCGCAACGCATCCGCGCCACTCTGGGAGCGCCGGCGTCCCCGCCGGCGGTTTTAAGATTTTTCGCGCGGAACCAAACCCGCCGGCGAGGACGCCGGCGCTCCCAGTCGCGTCAAAAGCGACGCGGCTTTTCTCTCATTGTTGCCAAGATTGCCGCATCGCTACGCGCCTCGCTTTTGACGGCGACGGTAAATCGGGCACGGCACGCCGTGCCCCTACGGGGAAATGGACGGTAATCTCCGATGAACGGGCGGATCGCATGTAGGGGCACGGCGTGCCGTGCCCTGTGGCGGCAAAAAACTTTTTGCATGGAACCGACAAACCGCAACGCATCCGCGCCACCCTGGGAGCGCCGGCGTCCCCGCCGGCGGTTTTAAGATTTTTCGCGCGGAACCAAACCCGCCGGCGAGGACGCCGGCGCTCCCAGTCGCGTCAAAAGCGACGCGGCTTTTCTCTCATTGTTGCCAAGATTGCCACGTCGCTACGCTCCTCGCTTTTGACGAAGTAGCGGGAGCAGGATGCTCCCCCCACTATTGCATGAGCGCCCTACCCTTGTCCTGTGCTGTGGATTTGGGCAGGGCGGCTCTCCGAGCGCGCCGCATGTCGAACGGAGGTTTCTTCGATGCCGCCCTGCCTGAGCCTGCCCGACCTCATCAAACGCCTGTGGCAGCCTGTGGCGTATTCGATTGCCGGATTAATAGCAGCGCAGAAGTGTCGTATTTACGCTAGAATCGCACCTATTTTCAAAAAATTTACCGGAAAGGTTTTGTGGTCATGATGATTCTGAAAAGTACGCGCGATGCCCTGCTTTCTCCCTTGCAGGCGGTTTCCGGCATCGTGGAACGCCGCCATACGTTGCCGATTCTCTCCAACGTCCTGCTGGAAAAACAGGGCGATCATCTCACTTTGCTGGCGACCGACATCGAAATCCAGATTACGACCAAACGTGAGCACGTGGGCGGCGAGGGCGACGGCGCGGTGACGGTGGCGGCGAAGAAGTTGCAGGACATTCTGCGCTCCCTGCCCGAATCCGCCGAAATCGTGCTTGACCTTGAAGACAAGCGTCTGCTGGTCAAGGCGGGGCGCAGCCGGTTCAGCCTGCAAACCCTGCCCGCCGACGATTTTCCGCGCATGATGATTGCCGAGGGCGAGGAAAAAACGCTGACCATCACGCAGAAGGATTTCCGCTTCCTGATTGGCAAGACGCAGTACGCGATGGCGTCGCAGGATGTGCGCTATTACCTGAACGGACTGATGCTGATGGTTGATGGTCAGGAATTGCGCTGCGTGGCGACCGACAGCCATCGGCTGGCGTATAACAGCATGGACATCGCCGCCGACCTGCCGCGTCAGGAGATGATTCTGCCGAGAAAAACGGTGCTGGAACTGAACCGCCTGCTGACGGATAGCGAAGAGACGCTGAAAATCACCGTCGGCGGCAACCAGATTCGTTTCGAGTTTGGGGATACCGTGCTGGTTTCCAAGCTGATTGACGGCAAGTTCCCCGACTACGAGCGCGTCATCCCCGCCGAACTGGTCAATCACATGGTCGCCAACCGTCAGGAATTGCATTCCGCGATGTCGCGGGTGGCGATTTTGACCAACGACAAATTCCACGGCGTGCGCGTCATTCTCGATGACAACACGCTGAAAATCATCGCCGCCAATGCGGAGCAGGAAGAGGCGCAGGAAGAAATCGAGGTCAAGTACGACGGCGCGCCGCTGGATGTCGGCTTTAACGTCACCTACCTGCTCGACGTGTTGAACAACCTGACGGGCGACGAAATCCGCTGGAGTTTCAACGATGCCAATTCCAGCGCCTTGATCACCGTGCCCGGCAACGAGCGTTTCAAATATGTCGTGATGCCGATGCGGATTTGACCCCGCGTTCCTCATTGACCTGCCTCATCTGTACGACAACCGGAAAAATCCATGAACGAAGCTCCGCAAAACCCGAAACAAGCCTCTGACTACGACGAAGACAGCATCCAGCAACTTGAAGGGCTGGAAGCGGTCAGAAAGCGTCCCGGCATGTACATCGGGGATACCTCCGATGGCACCGGCTTGCATCACATGGTCTTCGAGGTCGTGGATAACGCCATCGACGAGGCGCTGGCGGGGCATTGCGATGACATCGTGGTGACCATCCACGGTGACAATTCCATTTCCGTCACCGACAACGGGCGCGGCATTCCCACTGGCGTCAAGTTCGACGACAAGCACGAACCCAAACGCAGCGCGGCGGAAATCGTGATGTGCGTGTTGCACGCGGGTGGAAAATTCAACCAGAATTCCTACAAGGTTTCCGGCGGCTTGCACGGTGTCGGCGTGTCTTGCGTCAATGCGCTTTCCCGCTGGTTGCGGCTGGTCATCCGTCGCGACAACAAGCGCTATGAGCTGGAATTCCAGCGCGGGCATGTGCCCAATCGGGTGATTGAAATCCAGAACGGCGTCGAAGTGTCGCCCATGAAGGTGGTGGGCGACAGCCAGAGTACCGGCACGGAAGTGCATTTCATGGCGGATGAGGAAATTTTCGGCGTCATCGAATTCCATTACGACATCCTCGCCCGTCGCCTGCGCGAACTCTCCTTCCTGAATAACGGCGTCAAGATTCGTCTGGTCGACCAGCGGAGCGGCAAGGAAGAAAATTTCGCCTTCTCCGGTGGCGTGCGGGGTTTTGTCGAATACATCAACCGCAACAAGAGCGTACTGCATCCCAATGTCTTCTATTCCAGCGGCGAATCCACCGTGCCCACCGGCGACCATGATGGCGTGATCAGCGTGGAAGTGGCGATGCAGTGGAACGACAGCTATCAGGAACAGGTGCTCTGCTTCACCAACAACATTCCCCAGGCGGACGGCGGCACACACCTGACCGGTCTGCGCGCGGCGATGACCCGCGTCATCAACAAATACATCGAGGTCAATGAAATCGCCAAAAAAGCGAAGGTGGAAATCACTGGCGACGACATGCGCGAAGGCTTGGCGTGTGTGCTTTCGGTGAAAATGCCCGACCCGAAATTCGCCAGCCAGACCAAGATGAAACTGGTGTCTTCCGAAGCGCGTCCGGCGGTGGAAGAAGTGGTCGCCGCCAAGCTCGCGGAATTTCTGCAAGAAAAACCCATCGACGCGAAAACCATCTGCGGCAAAATTGTCGAAGCCGCCCGCGCCCGCGACGCCGCCCGTCGCGCCCGCGAAATGACGCGCCGCAAGAGCATTCTCGATGGCGGCGGCTTGCCCGGCAAACTCGCCGACTGTCAGGAAAAAAATCCGGCGCTCTGCGAACTCTATCTGGTCGAGGGCGATTCCGCCGGCGGCTCCGCCAAGCAAGGGCGTGACCGCAAATTCCAGGCGATTCTGCCCTTGAAGGGCAAAATCCTGAACGTGGAAAAAGCCCGCTTCGACAAGATGCTCGCCTCGCAGGAAGTCGTCACCCTGATTACCGCTTTGGGCACGGGCATCGGCAAGGACGAATACAAGCCGGAAAAACTCAGGTATCACCGCATCATCATCATGACCGACGCCGACGTGGACGGCGCGCACATCCGTACCCTGCTGCTCACCTTCTTTTACCGGCAAATGCCGGAACTCGTGGAAGGCGGCCACATCTACATCGCCCAACCGCCGCTCTACCGCGTGAAACACGGCAAGACCGAGCGTTATTTGAAGGACGACCACGAATACAACCAATTCCTGCTGCAAATGGCGATGCAGGAATCCAGCCTCATCACCAGCGCCGACGCCCCCCCGATTACTGGCACGGCGCTGGAAGAACTCGCCCGTTCATGGCTTCTGGCGCAAGCGGTGGTCGAACGTCTGGGGCATTACATCAATGCCGAAGTGCTGCGCGCCATCGTGTCACACAAACTCAATCTGAGCCTTGCGGACGAGGCCGCCGCCCGCGAGAGCGCCGAAAAAATCGCGCACAGCGTCCGCCCCGGCATCCACATTTCCGCCGACTACGACACCATCACCGAAAACTGGCGTCTGCGAACCCAACGCTCGCACCACGGCAACATCAAGGTCGGCTTTATCGACACGGAATTCCTGCGCTCCGGCGACTACGCCCAACTCCTGAAAACCGCCGAACTGCTGGAAGGTCTGTTCGACGCCGAGCGTACCGGCGCGGTGATTCAGCGTGGCGAGAAAAAATGCGCGGTGAAAAACTTCTCCGAAGTCATGCGCTGGCTGATGAACGAAGTCGAACGCGGCATCAGCAAGCAGCGTTACAAAGGTCTGGGCGAAATGAACCCCGAACAACTCTGGGACACCACCATGGACCCGCAAGTGCGCCGCCTGCTGCGCGTAGACATCGAAGACGCCATCAGCGCCGACGCCGTATTCACCACCCTGATGGGCGAACTCGTTGAACCACGCCGCGAATTCATCGAATCGAACGCGATCTACGCGAAGAATATTGATATTTGAGGCGGTGACGATGAATAAAAGAGCCGGTTTAACGCCGGCTTTTTTAATTTGTCAGCCCCGGCTCCGTTTATGACAATAATATCAACCTGATCGTATTAACCCGACAATCGAATACGCCATATGCGGCCACAGGCTTCAGGTAGGGCGGGATCGAAGAAACCGCCGTCGTTAACAATCGGCGCGCTCTTCGATCCCGCCCTACCCAATGCCATCGTACTCGTGCGCCAGACGGTATATTCGATTGCCGGATTAATACTTTCTCTGTGCCAAGCTGTTTTTCTGATTTCCAGTACAATGCAAAGTTCCGCACTTTTTCGTGACATCAGCATGAACAAGCCCTTTCTGTCTCCCCGCAACGACGCCATTTTCAAGATGCTGTTTGGTGACGGCAGGGACATCGACATTCTCACCGACTTCCTCAAAGCCGTGCTCGACCTGCCCGCCGAGGACTACTCGGAAGTGTCTGTTGTCGACCCGCATTTGAGCCGCGCGCGTCTGGAAGACAAGCTCGGCATTCTGGATGTCAAGGTCA
>BNUD01000080.1 GCA_025997095.1 Betaproteobacteria bacterium
TTCCAGCGTCCGATAACTGAACATCTCCCCCTGACTTATGTCTTGCCCACGCATTGATTGCTCCCGGTTCTCGAATGGGTTAATTATAACATATACATAATTTGGGGCGGGGTTTTTCAACATCCTGCTAATGCGAATCGGAATAAATTGTCTGATGAAATATACGGCTACAACAAACCTGATCCAACATTTTAAAAACCACATTGCCCTGCCAAAACCCACCGTGCGGGACGATGGCGAGGTGCCCGACGAGAAAACGTGCTCAACCTCTGCATTTGCCCCCATTTCCGGTACAGTAGTGCCTCTTGCCATATCGACGAAAAAACATGCCGTCCCTTTCTCTGCCCTTTCCCATTCCCGTCGTGGCGGCTTCGACCGCAGCCCTCCATCCGCCCGAAGCTGCCGAGGCTATGCCGGAATATCTTGCCATGCCGCGTGACATGGCGACGTTTCATGCGCCGCGTTTGCCGGAGGCAACAGCGCCTGCTTTGCTTGCCGCCGTTGTCTGCCGTCTGCGGGATTTTCACACGCGCATGGTGGCGATGGATTTTGTGCAGGCGACCGAAGTGACGGAAGATTTGCTGTGCTGGTCGGCGGCGGAACGCACGCTGGCGGGGGATTTGCTGGGGTTTGGCGAAGTCAGCGCCTATACCCACGCGGCGGCGGATGGTTTGCATTGGCGGGTGCAGGAGACGGCGTTTGCCGGTCTTTGGCGGGTGTTGGCGTTGGACGCGACGGAAACGATACGGCGGGATTTTTTGCAGGGCGGCGCGATTCCGCCGGTTTTGGCGGACCTCATGCGGGCGACAAGTCAGGCGGTTTTGCCTTTGCCGGATTATTCAGGGGAAGGGGTGATGAATGCGCCTGCGCTGGCGCATGAAATTCTGGCGACGGCCAGCGGCAACGCCGAAACGCGCGTCATCAATCTGACCCTGTTGCCGATGAGCGAAGCCGACCTTGATCTGCTTTATACATGGCTTGGGCATCACGCGGTTTCCATTCTCTCCAGAGGCTACGGCAACTGCCGCGTCACGAGTACCCGTCTTGCCAACGTCTGGTGGGTGCAGTATTTCAACAGCATGGACGCGCTGATTCTCAACACGCTGGAAATCACCCCCATGCCGGAAGCGGCGCTGGCGGCGCGTGAGGATTACGAAGACACCCTCGCCCGTCTGGAAGAATATCTGCATACGCTGGAATCGGTATGAACAGCGGGACGTTTGAAAACTCATTTGAAGGTTCATATGGTGGCGACGCCAGCCGTCTGCGCCCTGACGACAAGCTCGAATGCGGGATTTGCTGGTGGGTGTATGACCCTGCCGTGGGCGATGCGGTCGGCGGCATCCCGCCCGGCACACCTTTTTCGGCATTGCCGGAACATTGGGAATGCCCGGAATGCGGTACGTTGCAACACAAATTCATGATCATCAAGGCATGAAAGACGGTAATCCCGCCCCGCTTCTGGAGCGCGTGTTCCGCCGCATCGCCGCGACAGGCATGGCGGACATGCCGCTTGCAAATCCGGCGCTTGGCGTCGAAGCGGTGGCGTTTCGGCGGCAGGGTGAAAGCGGGCATTGGCTGGGCGTGTTGATTACGCCGTGGGCGATGAATCTGCTGTATTTGCCCGCTGAAAACGGCGTACCGCCCTGGTCGAACAAGAAGGCGGGCGACAAGCATCTCTGGCATTTTCCTTCCGGCGATTATGAATTCACTGTGGCGGCAGAAGATGAGTTGGGCGTGTATCACCTCTGCTCGCTCTTTTCGCCGCCAACGCAATTTGCCAGTCAGGAAGCCGCCCGCCAAACCGCCTGCGCGACGCTGGCGGCGTTGATGGTGGGCGACGACACAACCGCGCCCGCTGAACCCCCCGCTACGCCGGTCAACAGCCGACGCGCCTTTTTGCGTCTGGGGCGTTAGATGAACGGCGGCGCGCTCTCCATTCAGGCGGACTGGACAGCGGATGACGGCATTCGCATCCTCTCTGTGCGCCTCGAACGTCCACCCGTCGCCAAACTTTTTGTCGGCATGACTGGCGATGAACTGCTCGCCGCTGTGCCGTTGCTGTATAGCCTCTGCGCCCAGGCGCAACGCGCCGCCGCCGCCGCCGCCCTCGCCGCTGCGCGCCATGAACCGCCGCCCGCAGTCGACGCCCGCGCCCTGTGGCGGGAAAACCTGCACGAGCGCCTGTGGCGGATCTGCCTCGACTGGCCTGCCGCGTCAGGGCGGACGAGCGAAGCACAACAGGCGGCGCGGGCGGCATTTGTGGCGTGGCGAAAGAGATTTGACGTGTCGCCAGAGGAGGCGACGGCGGCGATGCTGGAATTTCTGTCAGGAAAGGGAACTGTCCCGCAGGGACTGGGGGAGAAAGCGTCCAACGGCGAAGCCGCATATCTGACCTGCCTGCAACAAGCCCAGGACACAGGGCAAGCCTTGCGGGAAAATCGCCCCTGCCCGATGAGCGCGCAAGGCAACAACGGCGGCGGCGAAGCCCGGATACAAACCGCGCGCGGCAAACTCACGCATCGCCTCACACTGGACGCAGCCGGGCGCATCGCCAGCTATCAGGTTTGTGCGCCGACTGACCGCCACTTTGCCGATGCCGCCGCGCTCATGGCGCGTCTGACATCAGTGCGTCCGGCGAATTTCGCGGCGGCACGGCAGGTCTTGGAATGCGCGGTACTCGCCCTCGACCCTTGCGTGCCATATCAAATTACGTGGCTAAAACCGGAACAGGAACACTAAAATGCACGAAATGTCGCTGGCGGAAGGCATACTGACGCTTGTAGAAGCGACGGCGCGGCGAGAGCAAGCGCGGCGGGTGAAACGGGTGACGCTGGAAATCGGCGCGCTCGCCAGCGTCGACATCGGCGCGCTGCGTTTTTGCTTTGACGCCGTGACCCGCGCTTCGCTGGCGGAACATGCCGCGCTGGACATCATCACCCTTGCCGGTCGCGGCTGGTGCCTGCCCTGCGGGTTGGAAGTGCCGCTATCGGCGCTGGCGGATGCCTGCCCGCATTGCGGCAGTTTTCAGGTGCAACCCGTATCCGGTATGGAAATGCGGGTTAAAGAAATCGACATTGAATAGGAGAAATCAGGATGTGCACAACTTGCGGCTGCGGTAGCGGCGACACGAGAATCGAAGGCGAAGCGCCCCATGAACACCACCATCATGATGATACGCACGACCACGCGCAACACAGCCACGCCCCCGGCGTGAGCGAGGCGCGGCGGGTGGCGATTGAGGAAGACATCCTCGCCAGCAACAACGCTTACGCGGCAGAAAATCGTCGGCGTTTCGCGGCGGCGGCGACGCTCACGCTCAACCTCGTTTCCAGCCCTGGCTCCGGCAAGACCACCCTGCTTGCCCGCACCCTTGCCGAGTTGAAGGCGGACATCACGCTCGCCGTCATCGAAGGCGACCAGGAAACCAGTTTCGATGCCGAACGCATCCGCGCCACCGGTGTGCCCGCCCTGCAAATCAACACCGGCAAGGGCTGCCATCTGGACGCGCACATGGTCGGGCACGCGCTTGATCGGCTGCCCCCACCCGAAGGCGGCATTTTGTTCATCGAAAACGTCGGCAACCTCGTCTGCCCCGCCGCCTTCGATTTGGGCGAAGCCGCCAAGGTGGTCATACTTTCCGTCACCGAAGGCGTCGACAAACCCTTGAAGTACCCCGACATGTTCCACGCGGCGCGCCTCATGCTGATTAACAAGGCGGATTTGCTGCCCTACGTGGATTTCGACCCCGAAGCCGCCATCGCCTACGCCCGCCGCGTTAACCCCGATTTGCAGGCGATCACCCTCTCCGCCACGACCGGCGAGGGGGTTGCGGATTGGCTGGAGTGGCTGCAAGTAAGACTCGCAGGCGTGAAGAACGCACGCATTCGGGAGCTGGAAACGCAGTTGGCGGCGCTGAAGTCAGGGGTCAGGTAGCAGGTGACAGCACTCAATCCCCTCCCCGCGAATGCCAGCAAGCGTAGTTTCTCGTTGGGTAAGCGAAGTTGAACCCGGCGGTTGTTATTCTTGCGGCGCATAGCAGCAGAGGGTACGACCGTCGGGATGCACCGCTCATCGGCTTTCCCAACCTGCGAGACATCCATATGAAATTACGGGTCAACATCAGCACAAGGGGCGAGGGATGATGCAAGGTGAAATAAATGCCATCCGCTGAACGCATCCTCATCACCGGACTGGTGCAGGGCGTTGGTTTTCGGCCTGCGGTCTGGCGGCTGGCGACGGATTTGCAACTGTACGGTTGGGTACGCAACACCGCCGCTGGCGTGGAAATTCACCTCGAAGGCGAAGACGCGCAGCGGGCGGAATTTCTCGCCCGTCTGCCCGCCTTCGCGCCGCGCCTCGCCCGCATCGAACAGATCACGCACGCCTCCACGCCAGCGACGGGTTGTGGCGATTTTTCCATCCACGCCAACGCGCCGAGCACAAGCGCGTTGTCGGCGCAAATCGGTCCCGACCTGGGCGTTTGCCCTGAGTGCCTGGCGGAATTGTTCGACCCCGCCAGCCGCCGCTACCGCTACCCGCTGCTCGCCTGCACCCAATGCGGGCCGCGCTACACGGTCACCCGTCATCTGCCCTATTGCCGCGCTTCCACAAGCTTGGCGCCCTACCCGCTTTGCCCGCCATGCGCCGCCGAATACGCGCAACCCGCCGACCGCCGCTTTCACGCCGAGGCGACCGCCTGCCCCACCTGCGGTCCCGCGCATCGTTTGCTCGATGCCGATGGCAAGCCCCTCTCCGAAGACCCGGCGGCGGGCGCGTGGCAACGCATTCAGGCAGGCGGCATCGTCGCCGTCAAGGGCTTGGGCGGCTTTCATCTCGTTTGCGACGCAACCAACGCAGCCACCGTCGCCCGTCTGCGCGCGCGCAAAAATCGGGACGCCAAACCCTTCGCGGTCATGGCGGCGAACTGCCTGAGCCTGGCGGCGTGGGTTCACGTCAGCGAACCCGCCGCCCGTCTGCTGCAAAGCGAAGCCCGCCCCATCGTTCTGTTGTCCGCCCGCGTGGACATGGCGATTGCATTGCCCGGCATCGCCCCCGACCTCGACCGTTTGGGCGTGATGTTGCCCGCCACGCCAATGCAATGGCTGCTGCTCTACGAAGCGGCGGGGTGCCCAATGGGCATGGCATGGACGCAAAAGGCGCAATCCACGTTGCTCGTCATGACCAGCGCCAATCCCGGCGGCGAGCCGCTGGTGCGCGACAACGACGAGGCGCTCGCCCGCCTCGCCGGTATCGCCGACGCTTACTGGCTGCACGACCGCGATATTGTGGTGCGCTGCGACGATAGCGTTCAGGGATCAGAGGTCAGGGAGCAGGCATCCACTTCGTTTTTTATTCGGCGTGCGCGGGGTTATACGCCGCTGGCGATTCCCCTTGCCGATGACGGCGTACCGGCGCTGGCATTGGGCGCTTACCTCAAAAACGCCATCTGTCTGGCACGCGGACGCGCCGCCTTTCTTTCCCAACACATCGGCAGCCTGGACAACGCCGCCAGCATGGATTTTCTCGAAGAAACCGTCGCGCACCTGCTGGCAACGCTAAAAATCACCCCCGCCGTCATCGCGCACGACCTGCACCCCGATCTGCCCTCCACCCGTCTGGCGCTAAAAATGGCGGCGCGGCTCGGTGTTCCCGCTTTGGGGATTGCCCACCACCACGCCCACCTCGCCGCCGTCTGCGCCGAATACGGCATCGACACGCCCGTGTTGGGACTGGCGCTCGACGGCGTGGGACTGGGAACAGACGGTGGTCTGTGGGGCGGCGAACTCCTGCGCCTCGAAGCTGCCGAATGCGAACGCCTCGGTCATCTCGCGCCCTTAAAACTGCCCGGCGGTGACGCGGCGGCGCGCGAACCCTGGCGCATGGGCATTGCCTTCCTGCATGGCAGCGGCGCGGTGCCCGCCGTCATCGAAAACTGGCTGCACAGCCGTTTCCCCGACCGCCAGGCAGCGCCCCTCATCGCCATGCTGGACAAAAATTTGCATTGCCCGCCAACAACCAGCTTGGGGCGCGTCTTCGACACCGCCGCCGCGCTGCTGGGCATCTGCGCGCGCAACCGCTATGAAGCAGAAGCCGCCATGCGGCTGGAAAGTCTGGCGGCAGGGTACATACGCCAACACGGAGAAATCACCGCCCCGCCGCTTTCAGCCATCCGCACCCTGCAAAACGGCGTCCTCGACCTTTCCCCCCTGCTCGCTTCCTTGGTCGCGGAAAGCAACGCCGCCCAAGGCGCGGCGCGTTTCCATACCGGCTTGGCGAAGGCATTGGCAAACTGGCTGGCGGCGACAGCAAAATCGGAAGGCATCACCACGCTGACAGCATCCGGCGGCTGCCTGCAAAACGCCCTGCTCCTGCGCCTGCTGACTGAACGCCTTGCCGCATTCGACCTCAAATTATTAACCCCGCAAGCAGCCCCTGCGGGTGATGGCGGGCTGGCGTTGGGACAGGTTTGGGTTGCGCGCAAGATGTTGGCAGGGCAGTCGCATGAATGCCGAGGAAATGCCTTGTAACGGCGAAGCCGCCAGAATCACCCCTCGCCCCAGCCATCCCCCACGAGCTGGGGATTATCCACAATTCCATATGGATGCTCCGTAGGTTGGGAAAGCCGATGAGCGGCGCTTCGCGCCAGTTTACAACCGTCGGGTTGCGCTACGCTTACCCAACCTACAGCCTGTCGCAGCGTATGGTGTATTTGATATATTTCAATGAGATTCATGCGATTGCCCTGACGCGGGATGTTGGCAGGGCAATGATGTTCTACAATGCGCTCCCACTCGTTTTTTCGCGTTCCCGCAATGTGCCTCGCCATCCCCGCCCGTGTTATTGAACTTCGCGCCCCCGACGCCGCCATCGTCGACCTTTCCGGCGTGCAAAAGGAAATTTCTCTGGCGTTGGTCGATGATGTCGCCGTGGGGGATTACGTCATCGTGCATGTCGGCTATGCCTTGAGCAAACTTGACGCGGCAGAAGCCGAAAAAACACTCGCCCTGTTTGGCGCGGTCGAACCTTCCTGATGACAACCAATTACGTTCTCCAACTCTGCCACGGCTACGACGGGCCTTTTCTCGATTGCGCCCGTCAATATGCAAGCCTGTTTGCGGGCAGGGATTACAAAGTCGTCACCGTCTATCTGACCGGGGCGGAAGATGCCGACGTAGCGCGGGAATCGGCATCCGATGCGGTGATTTTCCTGAACTACCGCAGCCATGCGTTGCGCGGGTTGAAACTTGGGGTCATTCTTGATGTGCGCCGCATCAACGCCCGCTACCCGTTCAGATTCTGCATCGCGCACCGCTTCAAACCCATTTATTCGGCATTGTTGGGAACACGGCTGCCCGTCATCGGCGTGCATCACGCTTTCGGCGATTACCGGCGCCTAAGCCGCCGACTGTTCGCGTGCGCATTCCGGCGTCGCCTGTCCCTGCTCGGCGTTTCCGACGCCGTGCGCGACGACCTCCGCGCCAGCCTGCCGTCATGGTCAGACACCCGCATCGAAACCCTGCACAATCGCATCGACTGCGCCGCCGTAGCGTCCACGCAACTTGACCGTGACGCGGCGCGCTCGGCGCTCAAACTGCCCGCCGACGCATGGATTGTCGGCAACGTGGGGCGGCTGCATCCCGACAAAGACCAGGCGACCCTGATGCGCGCTTTTGCCAAAGCGCAGCCCGATTTGCCGCAAGGCAGTTTGCTCGCCATCATGGGCAGCGGTCGCCTGGAAGAGACGCTCAAATCACGCGCCGCGCATTTGGGCATTGCCGCATCGGTATGTTTTTTGGGTCAAGTGCCCGAAGGTCGCCGCTATTTCAAGGCATTCGACCTGTTCGCGCTCACTTCCGACCACGAACCATTCGGCATGGTGCTCCTGGAAGCGATGGCGGCGGGTGTGCCCGTCGTGTGCAGCGATTGCGGCGGCGCTCCGGAAGTGGTGACAGAAAGCGAACGCCGATTTCCTTTGGGCGACGCGGAGGCTTTAGGGCGTTTGCTGATTCAAGCCGCCAGAGACCCGCGCCGCGAAGATTTTTCAGAACGCCTGCAAACCCGTTTTTCCGACACTGCCGTGCGCCGCGTTTTCTGGCAACTTTCCATGCTGCAAGCATTCACGCCGGAGTCAACATGTTAAATTGGCTGCGCGGCTTCCGCGAACGTGGCTGGCAGGAAATTGACGCCGCTCTCTACGCGCGAATCTGGCAACGCTTCGGCGGCAGTGTGGCGACGCACCCGATGGTCGTCGAACAGCTTGCCGACCTCGCGGAAATTCCGGTGCGCTATCTGGGCTGGCGGATGAACGATGATTGGCAAGCGGCAATGCCCACCTGGGGACGCTATCTGGCGCTCGACAAGCGCGTTCTCAAACAGCAGGGCAAAAAAGGACTCTTTGATCTGGGCAATGCCGAAATCATTTTGCCCGTCGCGCCGGAAGCGCGGATTTCCCTGCGCCACCACGCCCGTTATCTTTCTGAATTGCACACGCACAATATCGTGACGGCAAAGCCGCAGCGCGAGCAACTGGCATTGGCGCGCGCGCCGGAAGATTTTTCCGGCAAATTCCGCTACAACCAACGCCGCGAACGGCGACTGGCAGAGGCGGCGGGCGGCGAAATCCGCTTTGCAAAGGATTTTTCGCCCGCCGAATTCGCCGCCCTCTACCTGGCGCTTTTTCAGCGCCGTTGGGGATTCGCCGCGACGGGCAAGGCGCACATGGCGGAAGTGTTCACCCGTCTGCAAACGCACCTCTCCGGCGCGGCGCTGTTCATCAACGACACGCCGGTCGCCGTGCAGGTGCTCTATCGCGCCGAATCCCCAAACTGGCTTTCCGTCGAATACATCAATGGCGGCGTCGACCCGCAAAGCCGCGATTTCAGCCCCGGCAGCGTCCTCTCCTACGCCAACACGCAAGCGGCATGGGATGACGCGCGCGCGCTGGAAAAACCGCTGCGCTACTCCTTCGGACGCGCCGACCGCGATTACAAAATGCTCTGGTGCCACGCCAGACCGACGCTGCAAACATGACGGCGCGCAAACAGCAACTGCTCAAACGTCACCGCCGCGCCAAACGCCTCGCGCTGCTGCTGACGCTCGTACTGTTGCTCGCGCTGGCAATGCTGGTTGGCGCGGGACTGGCGCTCACCCTGCTGCTGGCAGGCTGGATTGCCCACGAAGCCTGGTTTTCCGACCATCTGTTTTACAGATCGCAAAGCGATTACCGCTATCGCTTCGATGCCGCCGTCGAATTTCTGCCCGCCCATCTGGAAAATGGGCGTTTGCGACGGGATGCCGGGCTTGAGAAAAATGACGCGCTGTTTCTGGAAATTCGCCTGAAATCCACCCTTTGGGGCCGATTGAAGGCGCCCGCCGTAGAGATTCGTACCGATACGGAGCGCGATTGCCAGACGTTTGAATTGGGCGCGTCCGGCGTGCGCTACCTCAATCTGACCGGACTTGCCGCCGGAGAAATCCGTTTGCGCGCTTTGCGTTGCCGTATCGACCGTTCGGTTCAATGGCTGCGCGTCCCTTGCCCCGATTACCGCCAGCAGCGTCTGCTCGTCGTCGCCCCGCACGCCGACGACGCCGAACTTGCCGCTTTCGGGCTTTACAGCCAGGCCAAAGAAAGCTGGATCGTCACCCTCACCGCTGGCGAAATCGAAGCCGGGCGCTATCAAGCGATGGGGTTGGACGCCACCACCGCCGCGCGTCTGAAAGGTCGGCTGCGCGCCTGGGATAGCCTCGCTGTGCCGCGTTGGGCAGGCGTCCCCGCAGGCCAGGTGACGCATTTGGGTTATTTTTGTATGCAGCTTGCCGCCATGCGGGAAAATCCCGCCGAAGCCAAGCCCTCACGCGAAGCCGACCTTGCCGATACCCGTTTTTTCCGTAGCGGCAATCCCTTTGCCATGCCCGGTGACGCCGACGGTCAGCCGACATGGAACAATCTGCTCGCGGATTTGCGCGCCCTCATCGCCCGCGCGCGCCCCGAAGTCATCGTGCTGCCGCATCCCGCGTTCGACCCGCATCCCGACCACATCGCCGCCTACGCCGCCGTGCGTGAGGCGTTGCAAGATTCCGACTGGCAGCCGCAAACCCTGCTTTGCTACGCCAACCATCTGCACGATAACGACATGTGGCCGATGGGCGACGCCCGCACCGGCGTCCCCCTGCCGCCCCTCATCGAAGCCAACGACACGCCGCTGCTGCCCTGGTCGCTCGCCCTCTCGCGCCCGCAACAAATCGACAAAGCCAGCGCGCTTGCCATGATGCACGACCTGCAAACGCCGCTGCCCAAAAAACGCCGCCTGCGCCGCCTGATTCAAACCCTGCTGACAAACCGCCGCTGGCCGCGCGGTGGTCTCTATGGCGACAACGAATACTTCCGCAAGAATGTGCGACGGCAGGAAGTATTCTGGGTGGAGAAAACGGGAACGAATCAGCGTTGCGTTCAGGGTGCCGCATCAGGCGATGTCGTGTCTGATGCCGCGCCATCAATCTCCTGTAAGCGCTGATGGGTCAGCTTTTGGGTTTCTTCCAACTGCTTTTCAATCATTTCCTGTTGCTGTTTGGCTTGTCTGGCTTCTTCCGCCTGCAAAGCGCCCACCGTCGCCGCCGTCGTAGCAACATCCACGCCGCAGGCGGACAAACCCAACGCCGCCAGCAGCAGTATCCATATGCTTGTTTTCATGGTGTAGCTCCGTTAAAACAACATCGTCTAGTGTAGACCTTCACCAGACCGCATGGCGGGTGGTTATTGCAAGCGCCGATAAATTTCCACCGGACTATCTTCGGCAACGAATTTTCCAACGGCAGGAATGATGCGTTTGAAATGTTCGCTGTTGATGTGGGCAGTCAGCTTGGCGAGGCTTTCCCATTCCTCGATAAAGGTAATGGTGTTCGGACTGCTGTCGAGTTCATAGAGTTCGTAGGTGATGCAACCTTCTTCCTTGCGGGTTTCGGCAATCATTTCTTCCAGCAGCGCAAGGACTTGTTCTTTTGTACCCTCTTTCAGGATGTTTCTGGCGACGACTTTAATCATGGTGGGTTCCTGTTCCATTGGGTTTTGTTGGCAGAAAATCATTTTAGCATGTCGCAAAACACCGCCCCTGTCGTGTGTGAGCGCAAATAAAAATCCCCGCGTAAAACTGCGCGGGGATTTTTGATTTTTTTGCGGGAGATCGCTTACTGCAATTTGATTTCCACATCCACGCCTGCGGGCAGGTCGAGTTTCATCAGGGCGTCGACGGTTTTGTCGGTGGGATCAACGATGTCCATCAAACGCAGGTGAGTGCGAATCTCGAACTGGTCGCGCGAGGTTTTGTTCACGTGCGGGGAACGCAGGATGTCGAAGCGTTGCTTTCTTGTCGGCAGGGGCACGGGGCCACGGACGACGGCGCCGGTGCGCTTGGCGGTTTCGACGATTTCCTGGGCGGACTGGTCGATGAGTTTGTAATCGAAAGCCTTGAGACGGATGCGGATTTTCTGGTTTGCCATGATGGTTCCAAAGAGCGTGGGACGGGAAAGGTTCCCGTCCCCAGGTTTCAAAAAAAGAGCGGTGTGTTACTCGATGATCTTGGCGACGACGCCCGCGCCGACGGTACGACCGCCTTCACGGATGGCGAAGCGCAGACCTTCTTCCATGGCGATGGGAGCGATCAGCTTCACCGTGATCGACACGTTATCGCCC
>BNUD01000081.1 GCA_025997095.1 Betaproteobacteria bacterium
CGGCGGCATGGCGCCCATGGACGAAAGCGTCCGCGTCGCCGCTGGCAATCTCGAAGGCAGCAACGTCAACGCCGCCGAAACCATGGTGCAGCTTATCAGCCTCTCACGGCAGTTTGAAATGCAAATCAAGCTCCTGCAAACCGCCGACAAAAACGCGCAAGCGGCGGACAAGCTGCTCTCCATGACCGCATGACAACGTAAACGAAGGGAAAAACCACCATGATTCGCTCCCTCTGGATTGCCCGCACCGGGCTGGATGCCCAGCAAACCAACATCGACGTGATCGCCAACAATCTGGCGAACGTCAGTACCGGCGGCTTCAAAAAATCGCGCGCGGTTTTTCAGGATTTGCTCTATCAAGTCATCCGTCAACCCGGCGCGCAATCGACGCAACAGACGCAGATTTCCAACGGTCTGCAACTGGGCACCGGCGTAAACACCGTCTCCACCGCCCGCATCCACACCCAGGGCAATCTGCAATTCACCGAGAACGCGCTGGATGTCGCCATCAACGGCGCGGGCTTTCTGCAAATTCTGCTCCCCGACGGCACCACCGCCTACACCCGCGACGGCGCCTTTCAAAAGGACAACCAGGGCAACATCGTCACCCCCGACGGCTACCCGCTGCAACCCAACATCAACATCCCCGAAGACGCGCTCTCCATCACCATCGGCAAGGATGGCACGGTGAGCATCACCCAGGCGGGCGAAGAAGCCTACACCCGCGCGGGTTCATTGGAAGTCAATGTAAACGGCGTCCTGCAAACCAAGTCCGGCTACATCCTGCAAGGCGACGGCGGCCCCGTCGCCGCCGATGGCGATGTGGTTGTAGGGCGGGATGGCGATGGGGCCGCCGTCGCCTTGCAGGATGTAGCCGGACTTGGTTTGCAGGACGCCGTTTACATTGACTTCCAATGAACCCGCGCGGGTGTAGGCTTCTTCGCCCGCCGCGTCCTGAATCGCCAGCCAGCCGGGGCCGTCGATGGCGATGTCGAGCGGGTTGTCGGTACGCAGAATCGGGCCTTCGTCGAAAATATCCTGAATCGAGGCATCGACCACGAAGGCGCGGCTGGGCATGGCTTCCGAGAGTACCGGCACGGCTTCAAAGCGATGCATCTGCGCCTTGAAGCCGATGGTGCTGGCGTTGGCGAGATTGTTCGCCACGCCCGCCTGTTGCAGAAAGACGTGCTTCGCGCCGGTCATGGCAGTGTAAATCAGGCGATCCATGTTGTCTCCCGTTTAGCCATGTGTGTCATTAACGCAGATTCACCAGGGTTTGCAGAATCTGGTCTTGCGTTTTGATGGTCTGGGCGTTCGCCTGATAGTTGCGCTGGAAGACGATCATGTTGACGAGTTCCTGCGTCAAATCCACGTTGGAATCTTCCACTTCGCCGGATTGCACGATGCCGCGCGTACCGCCGCCGGGTTGCCCGATGGTGGGCTGACCGGAGGTGTAGGTTTCAATCCACAGATTGTTGCTGGCGCTTTGCAGACCGACGGGATTGGTGAATTCCGCCAGCACGACCTGCCCCATCATTTTTTGCTGCCCGTTGCTGTAGCTGCCGACCACGTAACCTTCTTGCGACACCGACAGATTGGTGAGCGTACCGGCGCGGTAGCCGTCCTGCGTGTTTCTGCCGTTGTCGGACTTCATGCCGTACTGGGTGGTTTCGCCGAAATTCAGGTTGAAAGCGTAACCGGGCGTTTGATCGAACCAGTTGAACGCCAGAGTCGCTGCCCCGGCAGGGGCATCATGAGTCAAATCGACCACCGTACCATTCCGTGCGGTCGTGCTGGAGAGATCCAGCGGAACACGGGTAGCGATACCAGCCCCCGTAATCAAGGTGCCGTTCGGTTCAAAGTTCAGAGTGGTGGTGGGCGGCGTACCGCCTGCGCCATTCACCAGATATTTATTGTCGATGACCGTATAAACCCGCCACTCCCGCAAATCCGTGCCGTCGTTACCCTCGCGCACATAATAATTCGTCAGCGAATGTTCCGCCCCGGTCTGGTCATAGATGGCGGCAGAGGTGGAATAGTTGAACATGTTGGGATTGAACGTGGCATCCCATGCAAAGGGTTGCAGTTGCACCCATTCCGGGTCAGATGCCAGCGGCGCCGCCAGAGAATGTTTGTCGCGGTTATCCAGATTCACCGCCATGGTCAAGCCGCCTTGCCCCGGATTCACCGCTTCTGTCCAGCCGGTTTGCTGCGGCACGATGCCGCCCGTGCCGACGGTGAGCGGGACGATGCTGGCGGTATTGACGGTCACGCCATCATTGGTGCCGAATCCGGTGAGGAAGGTGCCGTTGGAATTGACAATGTAGCCATCCTTGTCGAGATGGAATTGTCCGTTGCGGGTGTAGTAGCCAGTCTGGTCGTCGGGGCTTTTCTGGACGCGGAAAAAACCGTTGCCGTTAATCGCCATGTCCAGCGCGTTGCTGGTAATGGTGAGATTGCCCTGATTAAAGTTTTGTTGCACCGCCATTAAACTGACGCCGATGCCAATCTGCTTGGAAGAAGCGCCATTTAACGCGCCCGCGTAAACATCGGCAAAGTGCGCGTCCGAGCCTTTGAAGCCTACCGTACTGGCATTGGCGATGTTGTTGCTCACCACGTCCAACGCCTTGGAATAGACGTTAAGACCGCTCAAGCCTTGTTGGAATGCCATGATTGTTCTCCTCGATTATTCTTAAAACACTTGCTTCACATCGTCCAGATTCACATTGCCCAGACCCGCGACTTCAATCTGGAAGTTGCCATTGCTCCCCCTGACCAATGCAGAGACCGTGCCAGCCTGCAAGGTTTTCGCGGCGATGGGTTCGCCGTTCAAGGTGGCGGCAACAGAAAATCTGTACACGCCGGGTTCAAGTTTTTCGCCGTCCGCGCCCATGCCATCCCAGTAAAACGCCAGGGAACCCGCTTTCAACTGCCCCAGATTCTGGCGGGCGACTTCCTTGCCGTTCGCGTCGGTGATGATGACATTCACATCGTCCGCCCCTGCGGACAAATCCAGACCAAACAGGCTGCCTTCGTCGGTCAACACAACCTGACTGCCTTCGACGAGGACATTCTTGCCGATCAAATTTGCCGCTTGCAGGGAAAGCGCCTCGTTGTAGCTGCCGAGCAGGGTTTTCATGGTGGCGTTCAGGCTTTCCAGACCGGAGACCATGTTCATCTGCGCCAGTTGCGAGGTCATCTCCGCGTTTTCCATCGGATTCAACGGGTCCTGATTTTTCAGTTGGGCAATGAACAGGGTCATGAAGCGTTGGTTCATTTCCTCCGCCGCACTCGCCTCTGTTTTGGCTGCGGCGGTTTTTGTCCCCGACGAGCTGGCATTGACAGCGTTAATGATGTTGGGATCGATTGCCATTTTTATGACTCCTTTCAAGCCTGACCGATTTGCAGGGTGCGGGTGAGCATCTGCTTGGCGGTGTTCATCACTTCGACGTTGGTCTGGTAGGAACGCGAAGCGGAAATCATGTTCACCATTTCTTCGACGGGATCGACGTTGGACATGGCGACATAGCCGTTTTCATCGGCAAGCGGGCTGCCGGGGTCGTATGTCATGCGCTGCGGCGCGGCGGATTCCACAATCCTTGTCACGCGTACGCCCTGCGAGGCGTCGCCCGAATTGCCCACGGGCGTTGCCTGAAAAACCACTTCCTTGGCGCGGTAGGGCTGCCCGTTGGCGGAAACCGCGCTGTCGACGTTGGCAAGATTGGACGCCACGGTGTTCAAGCGCAGCGATTGCGCCGACATGGCGCTGCTGGAAATCTGGAAGACGTTGAAAAGACTCATGATGCGAATTCCTCTTGATGATTGGCTTAACCGCCCTGATTGCTGGCGATGGCGGAGCGCAGCCCGCGAAATTTGTCGCTCACAAAATTAGTGAGAATCTGGTATTGCAGCGCGTTATCGGTGATTTCGGCGCGTTCTACATCCATATCCACGGTATTGCCGTCGACCGCCGACTGGTATTCGGTGCGGTATTGCAGATTCACCGCATCCAGTGTGCCGCCCGCTGTCAGCGGCAAATGCGCCGCATGGGTACGGCTAAGCGCCAGTTGCCCGCCTTCCTCCCGCTTGCCCCGCGCGGCGGCGTAAGCTTCCTTGAAATCGAAATCCCGCGCCTTGTAATACGGCGTGTCGGCATTGGCGATATTGGACGCCAACACCTGCTGCCGATGCGTGCGTAAATCCAGCGCCTGTGTAAAAGGACCGAGGTAAGCGTTAAGGTTGCCCATCATGATGAAAGTGCTCCAATTCGTTATGGGGGTAAAAGCACGGTTTATGCCATGTCAGGGATCAGAGGTCAGGTGTCGGGTATCAACCCCAATGCACGGTAGCTTTGCCGTTGCTGGGAGCGCCGGCGTCCCCGCCGGCGGGGTTGGCTCCGCGCGAAAAATCTTAAAACCGCCGGCGAGGACGCCGGCGCTCCCAGGCGAGCGGCTTCGCCGCCACAAATAACTGCCCCCTGTCACCCGATCCCTGAACCAAACGGCAAAACTTGCCGAGGTTTGGTTTTTTGCCGCCTTGGGGGACAATAGCGTCATGCGCCGCCTTTGCCTCATTTTCTCCCTGCTGTTCTACGCCCCGATTCTCCTTGCCGATCCGGCGCAAGACGCGGTGGAAGCTTTTGTGCGTCAGGAATTGCGCGGTGCGTCCGGTCAGGTCAGCGTCACCGCCCTGCCGCTGGATGGTCGTCTGCGTCTGCCCGCCTGCGCCAGTTATCAAGCCTATCTCTCCAATCCGTCCGCCCGTCTGGTCGGCAATGTCAGTGTCGGGCTGCGTTGTTTGTCGCCTGCGCGGTGGAGCGTTTTTGTGCCGGTCAAAATCGCCATCGAAACCAGTTACCTCGCCGCCGCCGTTCCCCTCACCGCCGGACAAACCGTGCAGTTAAGCGATCTGGCGGTACTGACGGGCGACCTTGGCAGTCTGCCTGCCAGTGTGCTCACCGACCCGATTCAGGCCATTGGCAAGACCCTGAAAATTTCCCTCGCCGTCGGTCAGCCCCTGCGCCCGGATGTGCTCACTGCGCCCCTGCTCATCCAGAATGGGCAAACCGTGCTGCTGATTTTTCGCGGCGCGGGCTTTACGGCAACCAACGAAGGACGCGCCCTGAATCGCGCGGCGGAAGGGCAGATGGTGCAGGTACGCACGCTTTCCGGCACGGTGGTCAGCGGCGTCGCGCAGGCGGATGGCACAGTTCTTGTTAGTTCCTCGCCGTAGATGGCAAGTACAGCAGAATGAAATTTTTTGATTTTTCCCTCAAGATTCGCGCAACTTTGCCGTTACAACTGGCAAGAACCATGATCAGCAATAGGTGATTCAAATGAAAATCGACTCCACATACAACTTTACGCCCACGCAAGCGACGCGCACTCCGGCAAAACCCGCCGCAAAAAATGCCGCAGGCGAACAGGTGCAACTCTCTGACGCCGCCCAGATCAAGGCGTCCGAAACCCCTGTCAACAGCAGCCGCGTACAGGAAATCAAACAGGCCATCGCCGAAGGGCGCTTCCGCGTCAATCCCGAAGCCATCGCTGACCGCCTGATCAGCACGGCGCAGGAATTGATTGCCGCCCAACGTCGGGCGTAAGGCGCGCATTCCAGATGAGCGCCCAGGATTTCGCGCAGATACTTGCCTCTGAAATCGGGGTGGTGAAAAAATTCATCGCCCTCTTGCAAGAGGAACAACGGCAACTGCGGGAAAATCAGGTGGACGCGCTGGAAACCACCAGCGTCGCCAAATCCAGCCTCGCCACCGAACTGGAAACCATCGGGGCGGCGCGCAACGCCAGCCTCGCGGAACTGGGATTAAACGCGAGGCTCGATGGCAAAGCCGTGGAAACATGGATCAGCCAACAAGGGAATCCCCGCCTGTTGCAAGCGTGGCGCGCACTGCAAAGCCTCGCCCGCGACGCCAAATCCTTGAATGAACTCAACGGTCAGTGCATCGCGCTCCTCTCGCGCAACAACCGCGAACAACTCGACGCCCTCACCGGACGCCAAGCCCACGGCATTTTCTACAGCCCCGACGGACAACCCGCCAGCGGCGGCAGTTTTCGTATTAGCGATAGTGTGTGAAGTGCGGGTTGGCGCTTGTCCAATACAGTGAGCATTTTTCCAAGGTCTCAAATGGTGCATCGCTACAGTGTTCCTGATTGCACAAGTTGTCTGCGCTTGCTGGTTGTGTTGCAATACAGCGGACGTACCCATTCCGTTTCGTGCTACTTCAACCCCTCGCTTCTCGACGTTCTTGTTTCGTGGGAAGTTTCGTGCAAGAGTCTAACCTTTCGTTCAAGCGGATGCCGCTGTCGCTGTGCCGCTTAACCCCAACGCTAGGCATCTACGTCCCTTCTCTAATTCCACGGTATGAATGCCATGAACAGAAAGTCACTAATTCAAGCCGCTGTACTCCTGCTAGCAGTTGGCGGGGCGTTCGTTACACTTCAGCAGACTGACTTGCTCCCAGCGTATATCTTGGAGCTAAAAGTCATCGGAGCAATTGGAGCAATTGGAGGCTTGCTATGTATTGCCATTGCCGCTGCGGTCTCAGCTTCTCCGGCAATGGTAAGCCTCGTATTTCGCATCCGCAGCCAGACTAACTACGTTACCGAACAAGCAACAATTGCTGATCTAGATATTTTATTCGATCATTACAAGCGGATTTTTGGCAGCGATCTTATCCCCAAGGAGGAATTCACAAAATGGATGGCGAAGAACCCTTCGATATGCCATAAGGTTCTCCAAGTTAAGTCCTATGGCGAAAAGACAGAGGCACGAATCGCGGGTTTTTTTGATTTTGAACCGCTGACTTCCCGTGCCTACAAACGTCTTCTGAGAGGGCCGATTGAGGGGTGGGGTCTATCAGAAAAGGACATCCTATCGTCAAAGGCAAGGAAGCCCCCTCAGTGGTATTACATTGGTTCTATAGGAACCACAACAACGTCGCAACAAGACAAGGCTGCTACGCTGTTTGGCGCAATCGAACACCTCAGACGCACAAATGCCACTCGCCCAATTACGTTACTGACGAATCCTCTTACCCAGGACGGTCTGCGACTCTGCAAAGGCTTTGAGTTCAAACCCGTTGATGAAGCGAAGCCAAGGGGAGTTTGGGTTCTTGAGTTGCCAAAGGCAGTTCAGGTTCCACGATACGAACGTAAGTTGCTTAAGGCGTTGGTCGACAATGTCTAACCCTTCATTCCATCGAACCTGCGCATAAAGCCGCGCAGGGTCTGTGAATTCAAACGTTAGACACCATGCCAAGAACCGTTAAATTTGTTGCGGCAGGTTACGGAATCTGGGTCTTGCTCAACATCCTGATCGCCGTTTTCAACATGGGCGATGGCGGAGTGAGCGCACATTTGAGCCTTTTGTTCACCGGGGTTCCGGCTTCTTTGCGCTCACTCAACATGCGGCACACGACGCTCACTGCCGACGATTTTAAGATTTTCCGTGCGGAGCCAAACCCGCCGGCGGGAGCACCGGCGCTCCCAGGTTTGGTTCGTTGGGTTTTTACTTTTCTCCGCCCTTCAACACCACATCGGCGCGGCGATTTTCCGCCCAGGAATCTTCATTCTTGTCCTGCCGCCGAGGGCGAGCGTCACCGTAGCTGACCGTCTTCACCTGCTTGCGCTTCGCCCCCGCCGCCCGCAAAACTTTTGCGACCGCCTGGGCGCGGCGCATTCCCAGATTCCGGTTGTAATGTACGCCGCCGCGCTCATCGGCATTGCCCTCGACCCGCACAAAAAGCGCGGAATCCGCCGCAAGCTGTTGCCCCAACGTCTGCAAGGCGGCAACGTCGTCAGGCGTGATGTCCGTTGACCGATAATCGAAATAGACGCTGTATTGCCCGCCTTCCATCGTCGCCGCGTGCGTCCGTTCGACGGGACGCTCCGGCAAAGCGGCAGAAAATTCACCGCCATCCTGCGTCACTTCAACAGCCGGTTCTTCAATCGGCTGCAACGCGGGCGGCACAGGCTGCCCCAACAATCCCGGATGCGCCTTGAACACCGCAGGCGGCGTAACCTTTTCAGTTTGCACAGGCGGCTTGCTGGCGCAAGCAGTGAACAACAGGGGAAGACAGGCAAACAACAGAACAAAACGGCAGGATGGTGTCATGATGGGCGAAAAAAAACGATTGAGGGAACAAGGCGGATGATAGCCCGTCCTGACAGGTCAGGGAACTGCTTTCACCGCCGGGATCATATTTCTGCCGCGCGGGGCATCATGGGCGAATGCTATAATTTTGCGCTTCATTCATGGCGGCATCCCCACAGCACGCTTTCAGTCTACATGGACATTTTCACGCTCGGCATCAATCACCACTCGGCGCCTTTATCCATCCGCGAGCAGGTCGCGTTCAATGTCGAGACCCTGCCGCAGGCGCTCTCTGCCCTGACGCAGAAGCCTGCGGTGCATGAGGCGGCGATTCTGTCGACCTGCAACCGCACCGAAATCTATTGCGTATCCGACAAGCCGGAGCCGGTCGCGGACTGGCTGGCGCAGCATCACCATCTCGAACAGGCGCGGCTGCAACCCTTTCTGTACACCCTGCCGCCCCGCGACGCCGTGCGGCACGCCTTTCGCGTCGCCAGCGGGCTGGATTCGATGGTGTTGGGCGAAGCGCAAATTCTGGGGCAGATGAAAGACGCCGTGCGCCTTGCCGAATCGGCAGGCTCGCTGGGCATGAATCTGCACAAGCTGTTTCAAAACGCCTTCGCCGTCGCCAAGGAAGTCCGCAGCAGCACCGCCATCGGCGCGAACACGGTGTCGATGGCCGCCGCCGCCGTGCAACTGGCGGAACGCCTGTTTGAATCCATCAGCACGCAAAAAATACTGTTCATCGGCGCGGGCGAAATGATTGAACTCTGCGCCACCCATTTTTGCGCCCGTTCTCCCAAACAGGTCACGGTCGCCAACCGCACCGTGGAACGCGGGCAGGCACTGGCGACCCGTTTCGGCGGACACGCCATTCGTCTGGACGACCTCGCGGACAGCTTCGGGCAGTACGACATTGTGGTGTCCTGCACCGCCGCGCCGCTCCCCATCATCGGTCTGGGCATGGTGGAACGGGCATTGAAAGCGCGACGGCATCGCCCGATGTTCATCGTCGATTTGGCCGTACCGCGCGACATTGAGCCGGAAGTCGCCGAACTGGACGACATCTTTTTATACACGGTAGACGACCTGGCGGAAGTTGTCGCCAGCGGCGTGGAATCCCGTCAGGCAGCGGTGATTCAGGCGGAAGCCATCATCGACACGCAGGTCGACCGTTTCCTGCACTGGCTGGCAACGCGCGATGTCGTCCCCTTGATCCGCAGTCTGCGCGACGACGCCGAACGCGCCCGCCGCCACGAACTCGAACACGCCTTAAAACGCCTCGCCGCCGGAGAAACGCCGGAACAGGTCGTCACGCAGCTCTCGCAACGCCTGATGAACAAGTTTCTGCACGCCCCCACCCAGGCGCTGCAACTCGCTGAATCAGAAGACCGTCAAGCCTTGCAACAGGCGACCGCACGGTTGTTTCAGATTCGGTAAGGCGCGTGGGTCAGCGAAGCGTCGCGGCAATCCAGGTATCAGATGTCAGGTGACAGTAATCAGGGGCGGCAAAGCCTTCAGAAAGTACTGACATCTGTTACCTGATCCCTGATGCTTGGATTGCCGCGTCGCTGCGCTCCTCGCTTTTGACGCGGTTGGAAATGTGGGTAAACCTCACCCCACAAGGGGAAAGGGGTGATTTCAGCAATTTCCGCACACAGGGTCTGCGAAAAATTTCCGCAAAAACTCAATGAAACAGCGCGTTTTCGCGGGGAGCAGGCGGGTTTCCGTGATGGCGTAGACGGGGACTGGCGCGCCCTGCCATTTTGGGAGCAGACGACGCAGTCTGCCATTGGCAAGGTCATCCGCGACGATTGGTTCTGGCGTCAGGATGATGCCCATGTCAAGCGTTGCCAGACGGCGAATCATGCCGACGCTGTTCAGCACGAAGCGTCCATTCGCCATCACCGTGGCGGTTTGCGTTCCGTTATGCAAGTTCCATGTCTCTGCTTTTGCGGTGCGCAAACATTCATGTTGCGCCAGATCAGCCGGTTCGCGGGGTTCGCCTGCGCGTTCCAGATAGCCGGATGAGGCGTAAAGACAGGTCGGTAGCGATGCCAGATGGCGGGTAATCAGGTGCGAGTTTTCGGATTCGCCCATGCGAATCGCCACGTCAAAAGGCTCGCTCACCAAATCGACCCGACGCGGGGTGAAGTCAAAATCGAATTGGATGCCGGGGTAGTGGCTGGCGAATCCGGCCATCACAGGGGCGAGATAAGTGACCGCGAAATCGACGGGAAAGGAGGCGCGCAGCACGCCGCCGGGTTGCGTGAGGATTTCACCCAGTTGTTCGTGGGCAAGCCGGGCTTCATCCACGATGCGCTTGCAGCGGTCAAAGTAAATCTGCCCTGCCTCGGTCAGTTCGACCTTGCGTGTCGTGCGGTGCAGCAGGCGCAGACCGATGGATTTCTCCAGGGCGCTGATGCGCCGCGACAAGGTGGAATTCGGCATTCCAAGCGCTTCTGCCGCGCCGCGAAAACCCCTGGCTTTGACCACTTCCACAAACAACGCCATGTCGTTCAAAAATTCCATGCTTATTGCTCCATTGGCGCACCAATAAATTCAAAAATACCCTGTTTATTCCATAAAGCAACAGGCGGATGATAGCGCCCTCTTTCTTTCAACTTATCGAGGATGACACCATGAATCAACTGTTTGCCCCCATTCAGGTCGGGCGTTGCAGTCTGTCCAATCGTCTGGTCATGGCGCCGATGACCCGTTCGCGCGCCCTGTTTGACGGGACGCCGGGCGAGCTTGCCGCAGAGTATTACGCGCAGCGCGCCAGCGTCGGGCTGATTGTTGCGGAAGGCGCGCAACCTTCGGAGGACGGGCAGGGCTATCTTGGCACACCAGGCATTTATACCGATGCCCATGTCGCCGGGTGGCGGAAAATTACCGCCGCCGTGCATGGCAAGGGCGGGCATCTGTTCATCCAGCTCATGCACGCCGGACGCATGTCGCATCCCGACAACACGCCGCACCATCGGCAGGGCGTAGCGCCCTCCGCCATCGCGCCGAATACCCCCATGTTCACGCTCAAGGGGATGCAGGAGATTCCTGTGCCGCGCGCCCTCTCTATCGAGGAAGTGCGCCAGAGCGTGCAGGATTTTCGCCATGCGGCGCGGCGGGCGATTGAGGCGGGGGCGGATGGCGTCGAGATTCACGGCGCGAACGCTTACCTGATGCAGCAGTTCTGCGCGCCGAGCGCCAACGCCCGTACCGACGCCTACGGCGGCGCCATCGAAAATCGCGCCCGCTTCGCCC
>BNUD01000082.1 GCA_025997095.1 Betaproteobacteria bacterium
CCTTCAGCTATGTGCCGATGGCGCACATCGTCTGGGGCGGCGGCTTCCTGGGCGCGGACGGCGCGCTGGACTTCGCGGGCGGCACGGTGGTGCACATCAACGCAGGGATCGCCGGTCTGGTGGGCGCTTACCTGCTCGGCAAGCGGATCGGCTTCGGTCGTGAGGCGCTGACCCCGCACTCCCTGACCTTGACCATGGTGGGCGCGTCCCTGCTGTGGGTGGGCTGGTTCGGTTTCAACGCCGGTTCCGCCGCCGCCGCTGATGGTCTGGCAGGTCTGGCGTTCGTGAATACCATTCTGGCAACGGCTGCGGCGACGCTGGCATGGCTGGCTGGCGAAGCCATCTTCAAGGGCAAGTCTTCCAGTCTGGGCGCGGCTTCCGGCGCGGTAGCAGGTTTAGTGGCGGTCACACCGGCGGCGGGCTTCGTTGGTCCTATGGGTTCCATCGTCCTGGGGGTCATCGCTGGCTTTGCCTGCCTGTGGGGGGTCAATGGCCTGAAGAAACTTTTGGGCGCGGACGATGCCTTTGATGTCTTCGGCGTGCATGGACTGGGCGGCATCATCGGCGCCATCCTGACCGGCGTCTTCGCGGCGACCGAGTTGGGCGGTCAAGGCTACGCCGACGGCGTGACCCTGGCTTCGCAAGTCGTCGTGCAAATCAAGAGCGTGGGCGTGACCCTCATCTGGTCGGGCATCGTCGCCTTCATCGCCTACAAGATTGCCGACCTGACCGTCGGATTGCGGGTTCCCGAAGAAGAGGAACGCGAAGGTCTGGACATCACCAGCCACGGCGAAACCGCCTACCACTTCTGAAGAGGGTGATCCTTCTCTCTCTCCTTGGGCGCCTTCGGGCACCTTTTTTATTAATCCGGCAAACGAATACGCCATATGCTGCGACAGGCTTCAGGTAGGCGGGATCGAAGAAACCACCCAGACTGATGACATCCCAAACCCCCACGTCCCCCGCGTCAAAAGCGAGGAGCAGAGCGACGCGGCAATCTTGGCGAGCAGAGAGATTGCCGCGTCGCTGCGCTCCTCGCAATGACGGCAAGTTTTGTTGTGTTGGGTAAGCGAAGCGCAACCCGACACTGATCCGTCAATCTGATCATGCGCCAGGCGATCTATTCGTTTGCCGGAATTATTTCATCAACCGCCGACGGGCGAGGATGAGGGCGATGTTCCAGGCGACCAAGGTCGTGACGAGCAGGGCGAATATATGAATGAGCGCATCGGCGGGCAACTGCCCCGCCATGAGGGGACGCGCCAACGCCACGCCTTGCGCCAGCGGCAAGCACGCGCCCGCCGTCGCCAGCCAGTCGGGCAGTTGTTCGGCAGGAAAGAAGACGCCGGAAATCAGGGTCATCGGCGTGATGAACAGGGTGAAGTAGTACATGAAAAAATCGTAGGACGGCGCCAGCATGGTGCAAATCAGCCCCAGGGCGGCGAACGCCAGTCCGGTGAGCAGGATGACGGGCAGCACGAGCAACGCCAGCGCGCCGTGCGCCAGCCCCATGCAACTGACGACCAGCAGGATGGCGGCGCCGGAAAACAGGGCTTTGGTCGCCGCCCAAAAGAGTTCGCCCGCCAACACGTCGGACAAACCCAGAGGCGTGTTGAAAATGGCTTCCCAGGTCCGTTGCTCCTGCATCCGCGCAAAGGCGGAATACAGCGATTCAAAGCTGGCGGCGTTCATGGTGGAGGCGCAGATAATGCCCGCCGAGAGAAAGGCAACGTAAGGCTGCCCGTCCAGCGAGGGCAACAACGCGCCCAGACCGTAACCCAGCCCGAACATGTAAATCATCGGATCCGCCAGATTGCCGAGCAGGGACGGCAACGCCATTTTTTTCCAGACCAGAAAATTGCGCCGCCAGACGGGTATCCAACCCGGCATCCACCCCGCTCTCCAGACCGGCGATCCCTGCGTTGATGTGCACCACCGTGCCGCCCGCGAAGTCCAGCGCGCCGTCCGCGCCCAGGAAGCCGCCGCCCCAGACGATGTGCGCCATCGGCACATAGCTGAAGGTGTACCAGATGATGGCGAAAATCACGACGGCGGAGAACTTGATGCGTTCCGCAAACGAGCCGACGATCAGCGCCGTGGTAATGGCGGCAAAGGTGGATTGGAAAGCGACCCAGACGTATTCCGGCATGGAACCGTTCAGGCTCTCGATGGTGATGCCCTTCAGGAACAGCTTGTCGAAATTCCCGACAATCGCCCCTTCGCCAGAAAACGCCAGACTGTAGCCATACACGCACCACAGAATGGTCATCAGGCAGAAGATGACGAATACGTGCAAGAGCACGGAAAGCATGTTCTTGCTGCGCGCCAGTCCGCCGTAGAACAGCGCCAGACCGGGAATGGTCATCAGGATGACCAGCATGGTGGAGGTCAGCATCCAGGCGGTATCGCCGCGATCCAGTACGTCTTCGCTTGCCTCGGCAGCGGGTTCTTCGGCTGCGGCAAGCTCGGTGGCAACTTCGGCGACGACCGCTTCTTCGACCATCACTGTTTCTTCGGCAGCGACAAGCTCCGCCGCTCCGGTTTCTTGCGCCCAAACGGGAGCGGAGAGGCCAACAGCGCCCAACAGCGCCAGTAGTGCAAATAATCGTTTCATGGCGGAATCTCCTTAAAGGGCGTCGTTGCCGGTTTCACCGGTACGAATGCGGATGACCTGTTCGAGGTCGGCGACAAAAATCTTGCCGTCGCCAATCTTGCCGGTGCTGGCGGCTTTTTCGATGGCTTCGATGACTTGATCCAGGAGTTCATCCGCGATGGCGGCTTCAATTTTGACCTTGGGCAGGAAATCGACGACATATTCGGCACCGCGATACAACTCGGTATGCCCTTTTTGCCGACCAAAACCTTTCACTTCGGTCACGGTGATGCCCTGCACACCGATGGTGGAGAGCGCCTCACGTACTTCATCAAGCTTGAAAGGCTTGATGATGGCGGTTATGAATTTCATGAGTGGTTCCTCGCGTTAAAAAAATTGCTGGTTTTACAGCCATAAATACTTCTGCACCAGAGCAATAGCAGTCTTTGTGCCAGAGGAAAATTTCTTTATAAATCATTTAGTTGAGCGGTATAAACCGCATATGGACATGCGATTCGCACTATGTTGGTGCAATGACGACAAGCTGGCGCACCAGAATGGAATGAGGCACCAGTTTGGGATGAGGGGCGGTTCGAGAACCGCCCCTTGTGCGCCAAACGAATACGAGCCGCCTGTTCCCCGTAGGGGCACGGCACGCCGTGCCCTATGGCGGCAAGATGTTTGCGTAGGGGCGTGTTTCAAACCCGACCACCTGACCGCAACGGCGTCCCCGTCGGCGGGGTTGCCCGCGCGGAAAATCTTGAAACCGCCTTTGATGCCACAGACGCTCCCAACCGCGTCATTGCGAGGCGCAGCGCGACGCAGCAATCCATGTGGCGCATGGAAGAAAAATGAATGAAAACTCAAATTGCCAGCGCCTGATCGCTTCGAGTTCCCATCGTTGCCTGGATTGCCACGTCGCTACGCGCCTCGCAATGACGAAGTGGGGTGCGCATCCCGCTCCCCATTTCACACCTTCGGGCGCAGGATGCTCCCGCTACTTTGACTCTGCCAAAATCGCTTACCATTACGCCTTTACTCCCCTCACCGACACCGCCATGGCTTCCGTAAAACGCACCGTTTTTTTTGTCTCCGACAGTACCGGCATCACGGTTGAAGCCTTGGGGCACAGCCTCTTGTCGCAGTTTGAAGACGTAGATTTCACGCTAGTGCGCCGCCCGTTCATTGGTTCTGAAGAAGAAGCGCGCGAGGTTGTCGCCCGGATTGACGCCTGCCGTGAAGCCGAAGGGGCGCGCCCCATCGTGTTTACCACCCTGATTGCCCCGAATCTTGCGGAAATCGTGCACCTTGCCGACGCCTTCATCATTTCCTACTTTGAAACTTTTTTAGCCCCGCTGGAAGCCGAACTCGGCGTGCACTCCAACCACACCGTCGGGCGTACGCACGGCTCTACCGACAGTTCCGATTACAAGCATCGCATCGACGCCATCAACTACACGCTGGCGCATGATGACGGCGTCACCGACCGCGATCTGGCGGAAGCCGACGTGGTGTTGATTGGCGTGTCGCGCTGCGGCAAAACGCCCACCTCGCTCTACCTTGCCATGCAATTCGGGCTGAAGGTCGCCAATTACCCGCTGATCCCGGAAGATTTTGAACGCGGCGAACTCCCCGGCAGCCTCGCCAGCATTCGCAAAAAACTCTTCGGTCTCACCATCCTGCCGGATCGCCTCGCGCAAATCCGCGAAGAACGCCGCCCCAACAGCCATTATGCCAGCCCCGCCAACTGCCGCCATGAAGTCCATGCGGCAGAACAGATGATGCAGCGCGAAGGCATCCACTGGCTGGATTCTTCCCGCAAATCCATCGAGGAAATCGCCACCACAGTGTTACAGGCCTTGAGCTTGCGCCCGAATTCAATGGGATAAATCCGGCATAAAAAAAGACGACCCATCATCCGGTCGTCTTTTTCGAGCTTTGCAGCACGTTAATTCAAGCACAGCGTCAAAGCGCAGCGCCACCGCGAATGCGCTCGCGTAATTCCTTGCCCGCCTTGAAATGGGGCGCCCATTTTTCCGGCACTTCAACCTGCTCGCCCGACTTGGGATTGCGACCAATGCGCGGCGGACGATAGTTGAGCGAGAAACTGCCGAAGCCGCGAATCTCGATGCGGTCGCCGACGACCAGCGCGCCGGACATCGCATCGAGGATCATCTTGACCGCAAAATCCGTATCTTTCGCAATCAACTGAGGAAAACGCGCCGCCAGTTGCTCAATGAGTTCGGATTTGGTCATGGGGCAACCAATCAAGCCGCAGAGTCAGCGTTCTGGCTCAGCTTGGCTTTCAGCAAAGCGCCCAGATTGGTCGTACCCGCAGAACCCGCCGATTCCGCGCTGATTTTCTGCATGGCTTCCGCCTGTTCGACCTGATCCTTCGCCTTGACAGAGAGGTTGATGGAGCGGGTCTTGCGGTCGACATTGGTAATCAACGCTTCCACCGCATCGCCCACCTTCAGGAGGTGCGACAAATCTTCCACACGCTCGCGTGAAAAATCGGAGGCGCGCAAAAAACCTTCCACTTCGCCGTCCAGCACAATCACCGCGCCCTTGGCATCAACGGTTTTCACCGTGCCATTGACGATGGAATTCTTCTCGTGCGTGGCGATGTAGTTGGTGTAGGGGTCGCCTTCCAGTTGCTTGACGCCCAGAGAAATACGTTCTTTCTCCACGTCGATGGCGAGCACCACGGCTTCCACTTCGTCGCCCTTCTTGAAATTGCGGATGGCGTCTTCGCCCGCCACATTCCAGGAGAGGTCGGAAAGGTGCACCAGACCGTCGATGCCACCGGAAAGACCGATGAAAATGCCGAAGTCGGTAATCGACTTGATGGCGCCGGAAACCTTGTCGCCCTTCTTGAAGTTCTGGTTGAACTCTTCCCAGGGATTCGCCTGACATTGCTTCATGCCCAAAGAGATGCGGCGGCGGTCTTCGTCGATTTCGAGAATCATGACTTCCACTTCGTCGCCCAGTTGCACCACCTTGGAAGGATGCACGTTCTTGTTCGTCCAGTCCATTTCGGAGACGTGCACCAGGCCTTCGATGCCCTGTTCGATTTCCACGAACGCGCCGTAGTCGGTGAGGTTCGTGACCTTGCCGAACATGCGGGTGGTGGCGGGATAACGGCGGGCAATGCCCACCCACGGGTCTTCGCCCAGTTGCTTCAAGCCCAGAGAAACGCGGTTCTTGTCGACGTCGAATTTCAGCACTTTGGCTTCCAGCTCGTCGCCCACATTCAGCACTTCGCTGGGGTGACGCACGCGACGCCATGCCAGATCGGTGATGTGCAGCAAGCCGTCGATGCCGCCCAAATCCACAAACGCGCCGTAATCGGTGATGTTCTTGACGATGCCCTTGACGATGGTGCCTTCTTTCAGGTTTTCCAGGAGCTTGCCGCGTTCTTCGCCCACGCTGGCTTCCAGCACGGCGCGGCGGGAAACCACCACGTTATTGCGCTTGCGATCAAGCTTGATGACCTTGAATTCGAGGGTTTTGCCTTCATAGGGCGTGGTGTCCTTGATGGGACGCATATCCACGAGCGAACCGGGCAAAAAGGCGCGTACGCCGCTGGTCATGACCGTCAGACCGCCCTTCACCTTGCCGGTGATGGTGCCGCTGACCAGAGAGCCGTCGGTCAATGCCTGATCCAGGAAGTTCCAGGAGGCGATGCGCTTGGCGCGGTCACGGGAGAGGCGGGTTTCACCGTAGCCATCTTCCAGCATTTCGATGGCGACCTGAACGAAGTCGCCGGGTTTGGCTTCGACTTCACCCTGATCGCTCAAAAATTCTTCAACAGGGATGTAAGACTCGGATTTCAGGCCGGCGTTGACCACGACAAAATTCTGGTCGACGCGCATCACTTCGGCAGTGATGACTTCGCCTTGACGCATTTCCTGGCGAGCCAGGCTTTCTTCAAAAAGTTGGGCAAAAGATTCCATGAGGATTGAGAGCTTCTTGCTGCAATACAGCGGTTAAGGTTGATTGAATGTCAAACGCAAGATGTTCAGATTGCCTTGAACGTCATGCCGACACACCGTTTTCCCGAAGAATTCGGAAAGTTTCGGATGATAACAGAAAAAACGTTTATTGCTCAAACGTTTACTGCAAAAAGCGCATGGTTTTTACGTCAAACCAACAACAGTTTTCTGAGCATGGAGAGCGCCAGCGTCAGGAGCACGGCGGCGAAAATCTGGCGCAGACGCTTTACCGGCAGGCGGTGCGTGAGGGTCGCGCCCAGAGGCGCGGTCAGCACACTCGCCGCCACCATGCCCGCCACGGCGGGCAGATACACGAACCCCAGACTGTAAGGCGGCAGTGTGTCGAGATTCCAGCCGCTTGCGATATAACCCGCCGCGCCGCCCACGGCGATGGGAAAACCGATGGCGGACGAAGTGCCGATGGCGTTTTGCGCGCGCACATTGCACCAGAGCATGAAGGGCACCGAAAGCGCCCCGCCGCCGATTGCCACCAGACAGGAAAAAGCGCCAATCCCCACGCCGACGCCCGCCGTCGCCAGAGATCCCGGCATGGAGCGGCTGGGTTTTGGCTTGAAGCCCGCAATCATTTGCACGGCGACGTAGGAAATGAACACGGCAAAAAGAATCGCCAGCCCGATGGAAGAAAACCGGCTCGCCAGCCCCGCCCCCAGCAAGGTTCCCAGCAGAATGCCCGGCGTGATGTTTCTGACAATGCGCCATTCCACCGCGCCGTGGCGATGATGAGTCCGCACGCTGGAAATCGAGGTGAACAGGATGGCCGCCATTGAAGTGCCGAGCGCCATGTGCATCACGTCGCCGCCGCCGATGCCCTCTGCCGTAAACAGCATGACCAGAAGCGGCACCATCACCGAGCCGCCGCCAATGCCGAGCAAGCCCGCGAAGAATCCCGAAAAAGCGCCCAACGCCAGATACAAGAACCACCAGATTGTCATGGTCGGATATGAAAGAAAATCAAAAAATACAAAGGGCGACCGAAGTCGCCCCTTGATTTGAAACTTGGCCCCCGCGAGTGCCGTCAGACCGGCATCCTGAACCGAAGTTCAGAGTGACCGCGTTCCAGTTGAATCAGAAACCGCTGCGAGAGCGGTTCACAACATCAACGTCATGTTCGCAGCCGATGCCAAGCAAGCATTGGTTCAAGGAATGTATGGCCTTAACCAACACCGCAGGGGACACCTGGCGGATTCACGAATGGTTCGGCATTTCCAGCAGCGCCGCCAAACGTGTTTCCATAACTTCGATTCTACGCTTTACACCCGCGCTGTCAAAATCTGTTTCAATCTTTTTTGCTGCCCCAGCGGGCGCGCCCGTCTGCCCGGCAAGATAGTCGTGCGCGATATTCAACGCCGCCATCACCGCCACCCGTTCCGGTGTGCTGTTTTTGCTCTTGTCGGAGATTTCCCGCATCTGGGCATCCACCAGACGCACGGCGGCGGCGAGCGCGTCTTCTTCACCCGTCGGGCAGACGACGCGATATTCGCGCCCCAAAATCCGCACATCCAGAAAATTCGCCTCGTCAGTCATTTTGCGTTCCCTCCGGCAACTGCCGCATCAACGCTTCAACGCGCAGACGCGCGAATTCGACGTTCTGCCTGAGCGCGTCCCGTTCCGCTTCAACCTGCGTCAGCCGCGCCGCCAGCGCGACATTTTCAGACTGCAAGCGGTCAACCAGGGCGGCGACCTGCTCTACTTTGCCTGCGAGGGCTTCAAGTTTTTGTTCCATAGCGGGCAAGTGTAGAGGTCAAATCCCCGCGTGGTCAAGGTTAAATTGCCCTTGCACCGCTGATGTAGCATTTGCGTTAAAAGCAAATAACAAATGCAAATTGATGAATCTTCCAGGCATCGGTACGATGCAACACATATCCAATATCCAGAAGGTCATTCAATGAAACAGGCAATTTTCAAACTCCTGCTCCCGCTGGCGCTGGCGGTGGCTTACGCCGCCCCAAGCTGGGCGCAGACTTCGCAAGCCCGTCTGCCGCTGGAGCAAATCAAGTTGCCAGCGGGCTTCAAGATTGAGCTTTGGGCGCGCGCCGACAACGCGCGCGGCATGACGCAAGGCAGCGGGCGCACGCTGTTCGTCGGCTCCAGAGGCGCGGGCATCGTCACCGCCATCGAGTACGACGCCGATTATCGCGTCACCAAAACGCACATCATCGCCCGTGGCCTGACCATGCCTGCGGGGGTCGCCTTTCGTGACGGCAATCTGTTCGTTTCCTCGCACGAGCGCATCGTGCGTCTCGATGGCATCGAAAGCCGCCTTGCCAACCCGCCCGCGCCAGTCGTGGTGCGCGCCGATTTTCCGACCGAGCGTAGTCACGGCTGGAAATTTATCGCCTTCGGGCCGGATGGCAAACTGTATGTTCCCGTCGGCGCGCCCTGCAACATCTGCGCGCCAGACCCCAATCGCTACGCCAATATCATGCGAATGAATCCCGACGGCAGCAATCTGGAAACCTTTGCGCGCGGCATCCGCAACACCGTTGGCTTCGACTGGGATCCGAAAACCAAAGAACTCTGGTTCACCGACAATGGTCGTGACTGGCTGGGCGACGACCTGCCGCCCTGCGAACTCAATCACGCGCCCAAGGCGGGAATGCATTTCGGCTACCCCTACTTCCACGGTCGCGCCATCCCCGACCCGGAATTTGCGGGCACGCGCAAAAGCGCCGAATTCACCCCGCCCGCGCAGGAACTAGGCGCGCACGTCGCCGCCATCGGAATGCGCTTTTATCGCCCGCCCACGCAGACGAAAGACCAGCCCAAAAGCAAGGTCGCCTTCCCGCCGGAATATCACGGTCACATTTTCATTGCCGAGCACGGCTCATGGAATCGCAGCGAAAAAAGCGGCTATCGCGTCACGCTGGTGAAATTGAACGGCAACCGCGCCGTTTCCTACACGCCCTTCGCCACCGGTTGGCTACAAGGTCAAAACGCCTGGGGACGCCCCGCCGATATTGAAGAACTCCCCGACGGCTCACTGCTCATCGCGGATGACTATGCAGGGGCGATTTATCGGGTCACTTTTACGGGGGACAGGTGACGGGTGACAGGGGCGGTAATTGGGCGACGGTGCGCCGTCGGCAGGGTGGAATGCGCTTCATCATTCCACCATTGGGCGGTGGTGCGTGAACATAGGTCGAATGGTGGATAACGCTGCGCTCATCCACCCTACAGATGGATGTTCGTGCTACGCGCTGCTACAAACCCCTACCCCCGCAAATGCTGGGCAACCGCGTCATTGCGAGGAGCGCAGCGACGCGGCTTTTCTCCCATCGTTACCTGGATTGCCGCGTCGCTCCGCTCCTCGCTTTTGACAGCAAGCGTAGTTTCTCGTTGGGTAAGCCGAAGGCGCAACCCGACCTCAAACGGTTCATCGCGCACATTGGTCAAATGTCGGGTTACGCTACGCTTATCCACCTGCGGGGCTGTGCTGCAACGACCCGCAGCCGTCCGCTTGAACGAATGGTCAGGTCCCATTACCAGAACTTCCACCAAGGTCTGGTTTTGCGTGGCACGACTGGCGGCGTGACCTCTTTGAATGAAGGAAGTTCATCAACAATGCCGTGATAATCGAAATCGCGAGCGACCAAAGCAGTTATGAATTCACCAAATGAATTACCCGCGACACCAAAGCCAAACGGATCGTGACAGAAGTAGTATAGGGAACGCTCATTTTGAGCGAGGGTCTCGTTCGGATTAAAGGCTAAATAGTTGCCCAGATCGTCTGTGGCTACTGCAATATAGCCGCTGGACTCCAAGCCAGGCATGTCTAACGCATACAGGTGATCAAGGAGACGCAGTTCTTCGTTGAAGTCGCCAATACCCAGACCAGTGCAAAACTGCAAATAGCTTTCAGGCAGGTCGAGGCTTAGGGCGGCGGCAGCTTCCCGAAGGACAGTTTCTGTTGGGGTCGAACGCACGACGTAGACAGGCGCGCGCTTGTTACGAGCCGCACGAACGCGCTCAAGCAGATCGTCTTCAAAACGCATGGAGAGTAGTCCCTGGATTCTGGCACCAGCGTTTCAAACGAAAAGCGCCGGAAGGTTCAAAAAGACGACAGTACGATAAAGAACGGCAAACGGCAAACAGCAAATGCGCTTTGCGTGCCCAAACCGGCGCAGCCCTTGCCCAACCACAAAACCTGCTTGCTGAACCTGCCTGAACTTTTGGAGAAAAAAATGCGAATTGCCTATCTGGACGGTGGCGCCTATTACCACCATGCCACCTTTCACGGTCGCGGTTTTTCCCGCTACTTCGCCGCCAATATCTACGCGCCGGAACTGGATCGTACCGACCTCGACGCGTTCGACTGCCTGTATGTCGCCAGCCGCCAGGACCCCGAACACCTGCGCCGCAACAAGGCGAAAATCGACGCCTTTCTGGAACAGGGCAAAACCCTGGTCGTCATGGGCGACAACGACGCCGGAAGCTGGGTGCCCGGCGCGCGCTGGGAATCGCGTCCGGTCAATTTCTGGTGGTGGCTCACCCCCGGCGCCGACAGCGGTCTGCGCGTCGCCGCCCCCGAACACGATTTGATGCAAGCCATCAGCATCGCCGATTTCACCTGGCACCAACACGGCGTCCTGACCCCGCCGGAAGGCGCGGTATCGCTGATCGACATGGCAGACGGCGGCTCGATTTTCTACGACGACCGCAGCAGTACCAAAGGCCGCATCCTCGCCACCACCCTGGACCCCTGCTACCACA
>BNUD01000083.1 GCA_025997095.1 Betaproteobacteria bacterium
ACCGTGAGCAAAAACGAAACGCACACCACTCTTTCAAATGAGGCAAAGCAGGAGCTTGAAACCGCACTTACATCAGCCCGCATTGCAGAGCTTCAAGAGAATCCGGTAAAAGGCAATTTTGATGCAAAGCATCTGAAAGAAGTGCACAGGTACATTTTCCAAGACATGCCCGCACTCGGCATCGACGGCTTTTCGCCCGGAGAATTCAGACCGCCTACCGATTCCAGCCGTGTCCACAAAAAGGACAGAAACCTTTGTGAACGCTCCGAGCAGTCCTATGTCTGCTACTCGTGGATGAACAAACCCGACCAGGCAAATCTTGATAAGGCGCTGGAAACTGCCAAACCCGCGCAGCGCTCCAAACTCAAAAAGGAAGACTTCGCCAAACGCATGGGCGACCTGTACGCGCAGCTAGACTATATCCACCCCTTCAAAGAAGGCAATAGCCGTACCTTGCGCGAATTCACGCGGCAGCTTGCCAAGGATTCAGGTTATGAAATCGACTGGCAGCGTCACAACAAAAACAACAAAACCCGCGATGACCTGTATCTTGCACGCGATAGAGCCGTAGGCAATATCGCCTTGCAGCAACTCCCTTACAGCAATATCTCCGTCAGGCTTGAAGAAAGCATCAAGCGGTTCAAAGACCGCCCAGACCTGCAAGACCTGATGAAACAATCCGTGCGCCCGAACCGGGCGGCCGCGTTTGAGCAATTACCTAAAAAAGAAGCCCTGTAAGCACATCCAGAACTTGGCGCAGCCTTCAGCTACCTGGAACGTGCTGCGAAATACTATGACGAAAAAACACCCGACAAAAAAGAATCCGCCATGCAAGCCGCGACAGATCATGTCCAGAACCGATTGAACGAGGGCGAAACCAAGAATTTCAAGCAAGCGTAGCGCGGACATCATCTGTAGATACTGTTATCCGTGTCAAGCATTCGGGCACGGCACGCCGTGCCCCTACGGGAAACGGTCGACAATGCAGGAGGAATGGACGGATCACATGTAGGGGCACGGCGTGCCGTGCCCTATGGCGGCAAGATGTTTGCGTAGCACGGACATCGTAGGGTGGAAAAGCGAAGCGCCTTCCACCATTCGGCGGTTCATCGCGCGCACGACCCATTTGTCGACACTTGGCGGTGTTGCGTGAACACAGGTTTGAGGGTGGATAACGCTGCGCTCATCCACCCTACGAAAAACTACGTGCGCCGTCAAAAGCGAGGAGCGTAGCGACGCGGCAATCTCCCATCGTTGCCGGGATTGCCACGTCGCTACGCTCCTCGCTTTTGACGCGGTTGCCCAGCATTCGCGGGGATTTTGGGTTCGTAGGTCGGGCACGTTTCATGTACCCGACATCAGCCTTACCCTACGCCCCTACCCCTCCGAACTGAACTCAAACGGCACAATAACCCGCCCTTCTCCGCTGTCGAGCACAAATTCTGCCCGCCAGCGCATCGCGCCAGTCACGCAGACGGGCAGGGTGGCTTGACCCAGATATTGACCCGCGCCGATTTTCTGCAAGATGTTGTGGTTCATCCCCATTTCCATGTCCAGCCCCACGATGTCGAGGGCAACGCTGTCGGCTTCGCCGTCTTGCCAGTTCAGGCGCACGATTAAGGGGCGCATGACGGCGATGGGACGAGGGGTGATTTCAGCGATCAGGGTCGTGCCGTCGGGCAGGGTGATGTGGCAGGCGGCGCGGTTCAGGTCGCAGGCGGAGCGTGGCAAGGTGACATCGCCCACGGCTTTATGTTGCCAACGAGGGGAAAAAACATAGCCCGCCAGCAGCAGGGCGCAGAGCGTCAGCGCCGCCAGCGCCATCCGTCGTACGCCTGATTTCGCGCTCACTTTCGCCCGTTTTGCGGGGTTGGCGGTTTTTTCCGTTTCGCCATTCATGCCTACACCCTTCCGGTGCTGCCGAAGCCGCCTTCACCGCGTATGCTGGGCGGGAATTCGTCTACGACATTCAAGTCAACTTGCAGCACGGGCACGACGATGAGTTGCGCCAGACGTTCCAGCGGCTCGATGACAAACGCCTTTTGTCCGCGATTCCAGGCAGAGACCATGATTTCGCCCTGATAGTCGGAATCAATCAAGCCGACCAGATTGCCGAGCACGATGCCATGTTTGTGTCCCAAACCGGAGCGCGGCAAAATCAGCGCGGCGAGTCCGGCGTCGGCCAGGTGGATGGCGATGCCGGTGGGCACCAGCGCCGTATCGCCGGGTTCTAGGCGCAGCGGAGCGTCCAGACAGGCGCGCAAATCCAGACCCGCCGCGCCAGGCGAGGCGTAGTGCGGCGGGTCGGTTTTCAGGCGCGCATCAAGAATTTTGACATCCATGCGGTGTTTCATTTTTTCTCCATCAGACTTGCGATATGTTCAATCAACTGGCGGGCAATTTGGTTTTTGCTCGCCACCAGCAGGGGATGACTGCCCGCATCATCAAACAGGATGACGCGATTATCCGCCCCGCCGAAGGCTTCTTGTATCAGATTGCCGACAATGAGCGGGATATTTTTGCGCGCGCGTTTTTGCCGCGCGTAGGTTTCGAGATGCTCACTTTCAGCGGCGAAGCCGACGCAAAACGGCGGGTTCGGCAGCGCGGCGACTTCGGCGAGGATGTCGGGATTTTCAACGAAGTGAATTTCCGGCAAGCCGCCCGTCGCTTTTTTCAATTTTTGCGGCGAGATGCGCTCCACGCGATAATCGGCAACGGCGGCGACGGCGACAAAAATATCCGCATCCGTCACCCGTCGCATGACTTCGGCGTGCATTTCCAGCGCGCTTTGCACGCTGACGCGGGTCACGTCTTGCGGCGCGGATAAGGCGACAGGACCGGAAATGAGCGTGACTTCCGCGCCCGCTTGCCTTGCGGCGCGGGCAACGGCGTAGCCCATGTGCCCGGATGAAAGATTGGTGATGCCGCGCACCGGATCAATGGCTTCAAAGGTCGGCCCTGCGGTGAGCAGCAGTTTTTTACCAGCGAGCAATTTGGGCGCGAAAAAGTCGATGATGGATTCCAGCAAGGCCTCCGGCTCGCGCATCCGCCCGTCGCCTTCCTCGCCGCAGGCTTGCGCGCCAGCGTCGGGGCCAAGACAAATCACGCCATCGCGCCGCAGCAGTTCCACATTACGACGGGTTGCCGGGTTCTCCCACATCTGCCGATTCATCGCGGGCGCGACCAACAGCGGGCAGTTGCGCGCCAGCGCCAGCGTGGAGAGCAGATCGTCTGCCTGTCCCTGCGCGGTTTTGGCGAGAAAATCCGCCGTCGCGGGCGCAACCAGAATCGCGTCTGCCCTGCGCGACAGTTCGATGTGCGCCATGTTGTCGACGATGCGGTCATCCCACATATCTACAAACACCGGCTTGCCGGAGAGCGCCTGAAACGTGACCGGCGTCACGAAACGGGTTGCCGCCGCCGTCATCACCACCTGCACTTCCCCACCCGCGCCAATCAGCCGACGCAGCAAGGTCGCCGCCTTGTAAGCCGCCACGCCGCCGGTTACGCCCAACACAATATGCTTGTCGGTTAGTTCCATGTTTATTTCCATTGTCATAGAATCCAGAATTTGTTGCGACATTCTACTAAACCATGCCTATTTTTGACTGACACAGAGCCTTGTTCAACGTGATATGAGCCTGAAGCGAAAAAAGTGAAGTTCAAGGCGGTGTGGGTTGATCATCCTGAGGATGGTGAGCAACATGAACGAAGAGCGGCTTAATTCCGATTCGCATTAGAAACGAACCTTTGTCGACTTCGCCTTGCCGTGCAATCGCACTGTCTTCGGGCAGTCTTCGCGTCTCGTTTCTAATGCGAACCGGAATTACACTTCAATCTTTCAACCCTTCAACCTGCGCCAGCCTGAACCCCCTTCAGGCTCATACCTGGATTGGAAAGGACTGCGCCTGCTGCATTGTTTTCCACCCAACGTCGCCACATGCCGCGAAAGGCCTGTTCCAGACTTTTTGCCATGCGGGGGGCGTCCATCAGGGGGCTGGCTTGCATTCGTTCGCGCAGGTTGGCGCGCAATTTTTTCAGGCGTTCGGGGTCATTCGCCAGGGATACCGCCAGTTCAACATAGGCATCGGCGCTGTCCACCACCAATTCATCCAGTCCGACGTTTTTCAGGATAATCCGCCCCATGCGCGACACCAGCGCATCGCCTGGCCAGGTGACGAAAGGCGTGCCCATCCAGATGCTGTCATAACCCGTCGTCCCGCCATTAAAGGGGAAGGGGTCGAGGCACAAATCAATCTGGTTATAACAATCGAAGTAGACAATGGCCGGCATCATGCCCTTGATGTCCAGTCGATCCGGGGTAATGCCGTGTTGCGCGAATTGATCCTCGACATAATCCTTGAAAGCCTCGTCCTTGCCGCCAATCCCCACCAGAATCAGACGGGATTCCGGCACTTGCCGCAAAATCCGGCTCCACAGGCGAATCGCCAACTGGCTCGCCTTGCGGAAATTGTTGAGGCAGGCAAAGGTAAAGGGACGCCCCAGACGCTCACTGGGCAGACCGGGCTGGACAGGAACCGCCATCATGCCCGTGCGTATTCCATAGCAATCGGGCAGCGACCAAGGTTGCTCAATACACCACCCTCCTTTTTCCAGCAGCGGGTCAGGCGGAATAAAAATGTAATCCATCGTGGACATGCCGCTGGTACCGGGAAAGCCCAGCCAGGTCACTTGTATCGGCGCGGGTTTACGCGCCAGCGCCGGCAGGCGATGCCCCCCCGTGTTGCCATTCAAATCCACGAGAATATCGATTTCATCGGCGGCAATCAGATCCGCCAGCGCGTCATCCCCCAAACCCTGCACTTCCCGCCACTTGTTGGCTTCCGCTTTCGCCTGGGCCGTCACTTCATCTTCCGTAATGGTGTGCTGGTAGAAAAAGAGTTCCACCTGGTCTCGGTCGAAATACGGCAGAAAAGGCACCACGAACGCGGCAACAGGGTGTCTGCGCATATCGGATGTCAGCCAACCGATTCTGAGTCGGCGCGCGGGGTCCGTATTCCGACCGGAAAAATCCCGTGAACGTCGAAATGGCTGGCAAATGTTGAGGTCGTAGGCGTGGGCGGCTTCCAGAATGTCGGCGGCGACGTGTTCGGAAGAATGCACCAGCGACCACAGGTAATTCGTATACGCCGAAACCATCTTTGGATCGAGTTCCAGCACACGCCGATAGGCGGCAATGGCTTCTTCCGTCCGTGCCTGATCGCTATACCAGCTCCCCAGGTTGACCAGGGCATTAACATGATCCGGATTCTTCTCCAGAATTTTGTCCGCCATCTGGCGTGCCTGACCAGCCTTGCCTTGTTTGGAGTAAACCACGAACAGGGTATTCATGACATTAAGATTGTCAGGATTGCGCTCCAGACTCATTTCCAGATTTTCCTGCGCGGCATCCAGTTGGCGACGCTTGGTGAAGACGATGCCCAACTGCTCCAGAATCCAGGTTTCAGAAACCCCCAATTCATGCGCCCTGGTCATGGCATCCACCGAACCCACGGCATCTCCGACAAGCGTCAGCGCCAATGCCAGCTTGCTCTGCAAAGCGGCAGAATCTTCCGCTTGGGCAACGGCGAGCCGGAAAAAATTTGCCGCATCATCAAAATTTTCCTTTTCCATCGCCAGCTCGCCCGCCAGTTCCAGGGTAGAAACTTGCTGTGGCGCCAGCTTGAACAGTTGCTCCAGGCATTCTTCCGCTTCCGGAAGAAGTTTTTTTTCACGACGCAAATGCCCCAGCGAAAGCCAGGCGTCGGGATAGCGCGGTTCCATGCGCGTGGCGCGTGTCAGCGCCTTCATGGCTTCGTCGAGTTCGCCAATCCCCTGCGCCGCCAGCCCCAACAGGCAAAAATGCGCCGCCTTGGGTTTGGGCAAACGCACGAGCGCCTGCAAAACTTCTTTTGCCTTGTACCAGTTGCCTGTCGCCACGTAAGCGCCGCTCAAACTCGCCAGAACGCCTGCGTCCTTCGGCGCCTTGCGACGCGCCGCCAGCAGAATTTCCACCCCGGACTCGGCGCGACCGACAAGCCTGTATGTCTCACCCAGACGTTGCAGGTATTGCACGGCATCCGGTTGCCATTTCACCGCCTCTTCCAGAAATTGCGCCGCCGTGTCCTGTTGCCCCACTGCCAGCGCCACTTCGCCCAACCCAAACCAGCCCGCATGTGCCTTGGCATCTAACGTCACCGCTTCTTCAAACAACGCGCCCGCCGCCTCATAGTGTTTTTGCGCCAGAGCCTTCCTGCCCTTGTCGAGCAGGCGTTTCAATTTTTCGGACATGCATTTTCTCCCGGACAAGGTGAGCCAGTTTATCCGTTTTTCTCCAGCGGAAGAAATTGCGCCCGCGTCGGGCAGAAGCGGCAGGATTTGCCTCTCCCTTTTGCCACGCACCACTCCATCCGCATGAATCTCCCCTTGATTCATAAGGAAAAACAGACCTGGCACACCTGATGCTTAAACACCCGTCAGATAGCTGCCGGGGTCTTCCTTCCCTGCGGTTTACGCTGATTTTATTTTCTCCAGAGGAGAACAAAATGCCTCAAATTATCAACACCAACATTCCGTCCTTGAACGCGCAACGGAATCTCAACACCTCGCAAGGTTCCTTGAACCAGGCGCTGCAACGCCTGTCTTCCGGTTTGCGGGTCAACAGCGCCAAGGATGACGCCGCCGGTATGGCGATTGCGTCCAATATGGACGCCCAATCGCGCGGCATGGTGGTCGCCATGCGGAACGCCAATGACGGCATTTCCGCCGCGCAAACCGCAGAAGCGGGCTTCAATACCATCACCACCCACTTGCAACGGATGCGCGAACTGGCGGTGCAAGCGGCTTCCGGGCAATACGACTCCGTCAACCGTGAGGCGCTGAACGCGGAATATCAACAACTGGCAAGCGAAATCGACCGCGTTGTTACCGCCACCACCTTCAATGGACAGCATCTTCTGAATGGCGACTGGTCGGATGGCGTTGCCTTCCAGGTTGGCGCTACGACAATACCCGCCGACTCGCGGATCAATATCACGATCGCCGAGATTGACCATAGTTTTGGCAGTCTCGTTGATACCAATGGTTCGGCGGCGCTTGGTGAAATGGCTTTGCTGGACGTTTCCCTCGATCAGGTCAATCGCTACCGCGCTGACCTGGGCGCCATCCAGAACCGTATGGAAGGCGTGCTGGTGCAGCTCTCCTCCGCGCAGGAAAGCACTGAAGCCGCCAAGAGCCGAATCATGGATGCCGACTATGCGGCGGAAACCGCCAAACTTTCCCGCGCCCAGGTGCTGCAACAAGCCGGGGTCGCCATGCTGGCGCAGGCAAATTCGCTACCGCAAAATGTGCTCACACTGTTGCGATGAGCTTATCCGCCATTCAAAACCGGCTTCCCCCGTCTTTTTGGCAAGGGGCAGTCGGTTTTTTTCAAATTGTGCGCTGGCAGGGTTTACAAGCCCAAGGTCGCTCTCTATAATGCGCCCTTCTTTTGCGGCGGGGGTATAGCTCAGCTGGGAGAGCGCTTGCATGGCATGCAAGAGGTCAGCGGTTCGATCCCGCTTACCTCCACCAGGCGCAAAAGAAGTTGTACTAGGGTCCCCATCGTCTAGAGGCCTAGGACACCGCCCTTTCACGGCGATAACCGGGGTTCGAATCCCCGTGGGGACGCCAGCGATTGACACGCTGGTTGTAGTAAGAGCAAGTATGTGGAGTGGTAGTTCAGTTGGTTAGAATACCGGCCTGTCACGCCGGGGGTCGCGGGTTCGAGTCCCGTCCACTCCGCCAACGCTTTTCACCTTGTAGTCCTGATGAATATCTCCCTTTTGGGAAATTGCGTCGCATTGTCTGCCCTTGATGCCTCCTCAAAGTTGACTTTTGAAGGTCATTCTCTATAATGCGCGCTTCGTTGCGGCAGTAGCTCAGTTGGTAGAGCGCAACCTTGCCAAGGTTGAGGTCGAGAGTTCGAGACTCTTCTGCCGCTCCAGAATTTTTCGGTGGTTTTGCAAAAAACTCCGGCGCGATAGCAAAGCGGTTATGCACCGGATTGCAAATCCGTGTAGGTCGGTTCGACTCCGGCTCGCGCCTCCAGGTAAAACTTCCTCTGAAAGCCCCGTCATTCGGGGCTTTTGCTTTTTCTGCCCCCCGTTTGCGATAATGGTTCCTCGATACGAACGCACTGAGATTTGTTTTGTTCAGTGTTTGAGAGTATCGCTTCTAATGCGAATCGGAATGACACGGTTACCCTCGAAATAAACGATATGTGTCTCGTCTATTTCAACCCGGTCCCAATCACACTCAACAGGCTCAAGCCCCAGATATGCCCGTTCATCGTTGGTCAATTCGTACATAAAAATTCCTTTCCCGGCTACATCCGCCGACTCGCCAAAATAAGGTAAGGCAACGCCAGAAAAGGCCAGATGCTGGAAATCCAGCGGGTCAGGCCGTTGAAGTTGAGGAAATGCCCTTGCCGCCAGAGCGCGAGGGCGTCCGGGGAATAGGGGTCGATGGGGGCGAGGTTGACCAGCATCGCGCCTGCCAGCAGGCAGAGCGCCGCCAGTACGAGTCTGCCCAGAGGCGGCAACAGCAGGGCGAAAACGAGGAGGATGCCGCCGACGCTCAAGCCTTCACGCACGCCGGGGGTGAGCCAGACGAGAAACTGATCCTGCCCTGCCAGAATGGCGGCGGCGAGGCAGCGCACCAGCGCGGCTGTCGCAAAAAACAGCGGCACGAGCAGGTAGGCGAGCCAGCGTCCGCGCGTCATGGCGGCGGCGAACAAGCCTATGGCGAGCAGATTGCACATCACCACGGCGCTTTCGGTGACGTGGTAGGTTTCTGGCGCAAAGGTCAGGGTTGGCAGCCAGCTTAGCGTGTGTCGCAGGTCGCCTACGCCAAAGAGCAGGGTTTCCGGCGACAGCAGGGTGAGGAGCCACAAGCCCAACAAGGTCAGCCCCAGGTCGACATGCGGACGAGAGGCGATGAGGCGGGCACGCCAGAATCGCCACCAGCGGCGCAGGGTATTTCCGAAGTGATGCGCGAGTATCGCGCCTAGCGCCGCGCCCAGCGTATTGCTGCCCAGATCGAGGTTGGAGGAAACGCGGCTGGGGAGCCAGGTTTGCAGGCTTTCCATCCCCAGGCTGACGCAAGCCGCGAGCAGCACGGCGAGGATGACGCCACTCCAGCGTCCCGGCAGGTGGAAGAGGGCAATCGTCAGCAAAAATCCGGTCGGCAGGTAGACGATGGCATTGGTGATCATATCGAACGCCGTCCAGTAGCGCGGCCATGCCCATTCGAGGAAGGCGAAGGGGTCAGCGCCGTTTTGCTGCCAGCCGGAGAAGGGATACAGGCTGCCGTAGACGGTGAGCACAATCCAGACCAACGCCAGATAACGCGGCAACAGGTCGGGTTTGTCGTCGCCCGGCGGGGCGGGATTCGTAGCAGGAGGCTGTGGGGAGATGGAGATCATTTGGTACGGCGGTTAATCAGTCGCGCCCTCAACGCCCTCCCCCCTTGTGTCCGGTCTGTACAGTGGGGAAGGGAGTGAAGTGATTAACCGCCGTGCCTCACGAAAAGCGTTACTGGTTATTTTATTGGCATTCATGCAATCGCCTTGGCTTACCCCTGTCTGTCAGCGCACATCCAAAACATAAACCCGCCCGCCTTGCGTCTGCACCAGAATTTTGCCGCCGGGCAGACGTTGGGGGGTGGCGCGGATGGGGGTGCCGTCGGTTTTGAAGCGCGCGGCGAGGGCGCCTGAGGTTTTGTCGATGATGTGCACGTAGCCTTCCATGTCGCCCGCTGCCAGATATTCGGCGCTGACCACTTGCGGCAGGGTGAGCTTGCGGCGCAGCAGGCGATCCATTTTCCAGCGGCTGCTGCCTGAGTTGATGTCGAGGGCGTGCACGGCGCTATCGTCGTCGGTGACATAGACGCTTCCGGTGTCGACCGACAGCCCAACCGAGGAGGACATTTCACGCGACCAGAGGGGGTTGCCGCTTTGCGCGAAGTCGAAGCAGGTGACGCGACCCTGGTAGGCGACGGCGCAGCCGATGGGTCCCGCTGCGGCGGGCGGGGATACCACGTCGGCGATGCGTTCCAATTCCGTTGCGCCTTTGGGCAGGGCGACGGCGCCTTCCCAGATGGGCGCGCCGTTCTGGGCGGAGAGGGCGACCAGTTTGCCGCCGGGAAAGCCGGAGAGGATGAACTGGTCGGCGACCACCAGGGGCGCGGCGCTTCGGAGCGAGAGGCTGGGCGAGGGACGCTGGTAGAACCATTTGCGCTTGCCTTCGGTATCCAGGGCTTCGATGTGGTGATCGCCGCTTTTGACAATGGTCAACTCGTCGTCCACCAGCGGCGGCGCGAGCACTTCGCTGCTGACTTTGGCTTGCCAGAGGGGGGAGCCATCGCGGGCGGAAAAGGCGAGCGCTTCGCCCTGACGGGTGCCGACCACGACGCGCACGCCGTCACTGCCGACGCCAGCGGAGATCGGTTTACCCGTCTTGACGCGCCATTGCTCCACACCGTTTTCCAGTCGGGCGATGCTGCCATCGGCGGCGGCGACGAAAATCGCCTCACCCACGACGGCGGGATAAAACACCGCGTCCCCCGCTTTGCCGATGGAATAATCCCATTCGGCGCGCACTTCCGCCGTATTCTGGAGGGCGGGCAGCGCGGCGGGTTTGGGGCCTTTGCTGGCGAAGGGATTGGAAAGACTGGAGCAGCCGGACAACAGGACGCACGCACAAAACGCGCATACAGAAAACAGGCGACTGCGGCGGCTCCCCCGGTATTGCGGGCGGATGCGGGCGGGCGTTTGCATCAGGCGGCTCCGAGGGCGTCGAGTTTTTGTTGCAGGATGATTTCAACCGGGCTTTCGGGTTTTTCGTTGTGGGTTTCGCCTTCGGGCGTGGCGTCTGCGTCAATTTCTTCGGCGTTCTGCGCTTTTAATGCGCTCAAGGCGGCCAGGTAGGCGGCGCGGGCTTCCGCCGGTTTTTCCTGGGCAACGAGGATGTCGCCTTTCAGTTCGGCATAGGCGGGGGCGAAGGCGTCGGCAGGTTGGTGGTCGAGTT
>BNUD01000084.1 GCA_025997095.1 Betaproteobacteria bacterium
AGGCTCATCACCACGTCCGACAGAATTTCCCGCGCATCCGGTGTGCAATGGTCGTAACGCAGCGCGATGCCCAGTCCGCCCTTGTGGTGTTCGCTCATCAGGCGGTAGCGGGTCTTTTGACCTTTCGATTTCGCTTTTGATTTCGCCGCCGTCTGCTCGAACACCTGCAAGAAAGGAGCGTGTTCGCCAATGCCCTGCTCGTCTTTGCCTCGACTCAGGATGAGTTTGCGTCCGTCCGCAAAAAAAGCAAGCTGGTAGCCTTCTATCCCGTTCCGGTAAATCTGCCCCAGCCCAGGCTTCGGACAACGCTGGCTTCTGCCGTCAGGACTGTGGTAAATCAGGTGGCGGGTCGTCTCGTCTATGCTGACCAACCACTCGTTCGTCCATCTCGCCCCCAGAGGACTTTCGTCATAGGCGGCAAGGCGCGAGTTGTACACGCGCCGCCAGATGAAGGGCGCCACCCCCGATAGCGCAAAGTCGCTTTGGACGATGGTTTCGTCGCCCAGCGCAAAACCGATGGAACAGGTCGTCCTCCCTGTTGCCGGGCAGTTCTTGCAGTCATTGCAGGCTTCTGTGTTTTCTTTTAGAACACTGAGCGCCCCCAGCGCGCCTTCCTGTCGTTTGCATTCGATTTCCCCGCCACCGCCCAGCGGAATGTTGGCAGAAACACCGTCTTTGTCCAGATTGCCTCGCCACTTTTTTGCGGCAGCTTGCAGGGCGCTGATAAATGGCATCAACACCCCAATCTGTGCCGCGACTTTGCCGGGGATTTCTCCGGCCAGCGTCCTCAACTTCCCGGCAAACGGCGTACTCATCGAACGACCTGTTTCTGGCGCGGGGGGCGTTGCCGTTTCAGCTTGCGTGCCTTCCTTGACCACCCCCAGCGACAGTTTCCACATTTCCGTCCACACTGCGGGGATGGTTTCTTCTTCGTAATAATGGAGCGGCATCCCGCCATGACCGCCGCCCTCCGCGCCCGGCTTCGCCGTTTCCACCGCGCCGGCCAGTTCCGCTGCCAGTTGCGCCCCCAATCGCCCGGCCTCCGACAAAAAACCCGGCAACACCCCCGGCAGGGCGTCCGCATAGGTGTCGATTTCTCCAGGGTGCGTCGTATTGATGTGCGCGATCAACGCCGAAACGTCCGCTTCCTTCAGTTCTGTCCCGCCTGCAATCAGCCGGTCGCGCAAAAAATGCAAGACCACCCGCAAACTGATTCGCACACCGCCTTCCGCACCTTGATACAACCCCAGCAAATTGATGGCAAATCGTGTCCAGTCATTCTCTTCTGCTGATTCACCGGTCAGATACATCAAGTCCGCAACACTATCCACCAGCGCCATGCTGTTTCCCTGCACAGCCCCTCCTGCCACTACCGCTTGCACTTCCTGCAAACCAACGCCCGATACCCGCTTCAACCATTGATTCACCAACCCCGCTCCCTGCGGCACATCATCTTCTCCAATCGCGTTCAACGGCGATACCTGCGGCATCCGCGACGGGGCTTTCTTCCGGGTGATCTGCTTTGCATCATCTGCGGACATGATGTTCAAGTCATCTTTGATGAATTAATCATAAATGACGAAACTGTAATGAATATCTGTCATGTTGGCAAGAAAAACAGGGTAATTGCAGAAATCTCTTTGTCATCATCTGCCATGTGCGGCGCTGACTCTCCTTCTCACTTTGTGAAAGAATTTGAGCGGCTTTACCGCTATCAACGCATGTCTTTAACATTCATGCGATTGCCCTGAGGAAGGATGCTGCGTGCAACATCGGGCTTGTTGTTCATGTTGTCGGCATTATGCTCATGACCACCAGATTGACTGCTCATGAATGATCGGCGGGCGCAGTGTGAACCGATTGTTGGGCGGTATTTTGTTTCCTTGTGATCATCAGCACGTCTGGTGAGGCGGGCACGTTTCACCGTTTGTTATCCTCCGGAATTGTGCATTGTGCCAGAGTGAAATGTGCCTCATGCACCATATTATTTGTTGCGAATTCCCCAAAGCTCCAGATTCAGCCCCGGAAATGCCTCGGCAATATACACAGAAAGACTGCCATTTTTAAGTACGGTTTCCCACATCGAACCGCTACGACTCAGTTCGTAATACACAAATCCGGTACTAAACGGAATTTGTCTTGGAGGCACGGGCAAAGCGCTGATGCCGATACCCGGCAAATGCGAGCGGACGAGTTTGGGCAAGACATCCGAGGGACCAAATTTGCTTTGCAGAGGGAACTGCTGGGCAAGCGCTTCAGCAGGAATATTTGCAGAGACGGCGAGCACGATGCCGCTGAAGCTTTGCAGGGTAGCAGAATCCGCAATTGCCAAGCGTACCCCATGAGGACGCTCTTGCAGTTCAATGCGTTGTGCACTACGAATCAATACTTCGTTCAGCATGGCGTGCAGATCATCAACCAAGCACTTGAAACTATGATAGGGGTCAAGGTGCTGATAGGGAGGCCATCCTTTTGGGCGTCGTGTTTGGGCAACATAAGTTGAAAGTTCGCTCGCATAACTTGAAAGCATTTGATAGATGCCTTCGGGATGACTTTCTGGCACATTGAGTAAATGGTTGAGTAAAGGCTCATATCGATTGAACATTTGAAGCAGCATAAAGTCAGCTACTTCTGCCGCGCCTTCCGCTTTACCTTCTGCCCCCGTTAATCTTGCTGACAGTGACTGGGCGCGGAGTTGCGACAGACCATGAATTTTGGATATCCAGTCGACCAACAAAAGGTTGGTTCCAAAATTGGTGACAGGAGGTATCAGACGGGTATCCAGTGTGATACTGCCATCGGAATGTAGTGATGTAATTTTTGCAATGGGTAATCCAATCCAGGCGTCAGTCAATTCCTTTTCTGGCAGCAGACGTAGACGAAGCTGCGCTAATTGCACAAGCTTCGACCCCAAACCAATCGCATTGGCATCGCGTAGCTCTTCTTCGACGGCGATATAGCGTGCAAGCGATGCAACATTATCGTCAAATGAAGTTTCTTCAGAATTCGGTGTGCGGATTGGCACGGCCAGATGAATCGTTTGCTCCAGATGTTCTGGACGAACCGTCAGTGGTGGCGGAAGCGGTGTCTGTGAGGGAGCGTCGAAGGGGGTTCCGTCTGAAAACACTCCAGATATACGGGCGAGAACTAATTTCCCTAGCGCCAATGAATCCGTGTCGATCCGATAATGCTCAAATCCCCAATAAAATGGCGTCAGGGGCGATGACCGCCTGTGTGCGTAACCTTCCAGATAGCGCTCTTGTTGCTGAAAATGCTGGGGTCCAAGGAACAATCCTTCAGTCCAAACAATCTTGTTATGCCAACTCATGTCAAAATCCAATATGCTATCGTTATGTGCCATCAGTGCTACTGCGGCGCGAGGACACTATTCTATCCAAGTTTACGGCGCGAAGGCGTTACCATGAAGTTCAGTCGCCTATAATGCGTACTGCATTATCTTCCAGTTGGATTTGCAGGTTGACAGAACTTGACCTTCGATACCACGTGGCTTCGGCAGATGGGGGAAGTCTATAGGTTGCACGCCATGTTGAATAGGGAAGATCGCGAAAAGCGGCAAGCACCCCTATCGCACCAAGTTGGGGATGAGCTTTACGACGGATGGTGATGCGGTCGCCAGGTCGCATCAGAAATTCATCACGTACCAGCAAATCATCCGTTAGCGTTGCTTTGTCGCTGTTGTGTAAGGAAAAAAAGTCTGCCTGAACAAAAGTTGCCTCCGACTTGAGTTCATAAATACGCACGATGATGGGGGCAGGGCGGCTCTTGACATCTGGATTCAGATCTGTTACCGCCTGCATGGAGATGTCCAGAGTTTTGATTGGTTCCCTGGATTCAGGAAGAACAGAACAGGCCGAGGACATGATGACCAGGCACGCAACAACGAAATGTGTTTTAGTCGATGAGAAAACTGAGATCATTGCAGAATCCTTATGTTGCGGTGGAGGGTAAACAAATATCTCATCAGCCGATCCCTCAAAAAGCCGACGAGATTTTCAGAAAACAATGCGAGACTGATGAACTTTTGGCATATTCTACACGAGAATAAAGCAACGCAAGAAGCCGGTTTGAAGAGTTGTAGCGCAGAGGGAGGCAAAGCGGGGGCATCTGTCGATGTTGACGTTTTCTGCCTTTTTTTCGCCGTTAATCAACATCCCTATAGCATTATTTCATTCTATAGTCATGCACTCGCCCTTGTGGTCTGTTGGTTGATAGGAGGCTTGCCCAAGGCAATGCACAGGGAATACTTCAAATTTCCGTCAGGCTCGTTGCCCTGGAACATGGCGGCGTGATCAATTGGTTTCTACTGTGATATGCTGCATGAAATTCTGCGGGCATATTGCAAGCAGACAGTACACAAGCAAGGTGTTTAACATGAATTCTGAGACTAATTCGGATGGTGGCCGTTCTGTTGGAACCACCGCGCTGCCTTCTATGAGCATGCTGACGTCTGTTGAGACTGACCCTGAAAACAACTGTAGTCACACATTGGTGGTACACGATACTGTCCTGCAAGAGGCATTTGAGTATCGTTCCGCAGACTTTCAGTCCATGACGTGGCGCGATTGCCGGATTCAGAAACATATCCTCATCCGCAAGATGTCGGCAGGCAACTGCATCAGACATTCTGTGTTACTGGAACGAGTGCGGGGCGGCGCTTTCAGCTTGAGCGACTTTCCTGTGAGCGAGGATTTTACGGTTAGGGATAGTCAGTTCCTTGGCGCTTATCAGGAAAAATCCTTTGAAGCGGCCAGCGACACTGCCAAGCGCACCCTTTTTGAGCGAACCCGCTTTGGGCGACATGCGGCGGATATTGTCAATGCCAGCGCGCGCTCAGAAATCGCGCTATCTCAGGGTACGCAGATGCACAATCAAAATCTGACGTTGAGTGAATGTCAGGTGCCATACCTCAAAGCAGACTGGGTGCGTACTCAGGAATTTTGCATTGAGCATAGTAGCAGCGCGATCATGGTGGACCTTCGCTACGGACACATCGGGTTACTCAAAATCGTTGCCGCGCAACTCAGGACGCTTGATCTACGCTGTGCCAGAATAGACCGCCTGGAAATCGTCGAGTCGGACATTGAGCTTCTGGACCGTTCTGGTGCACAAATAGGCAGTATGGATTTGCAGCGCTCCGAAGAACATGGCATCCATTCCATAATAGGCTAGAATCCGCTCCAGAAATTCATATTGAATTGGTTTCAAGGAGGATGTCATGGCATTACTGTCATCAGGACGTACGTTATCAATAGAATCCTCTGTGTTGGGCACGGTGGGCGGTCGTTCGCAGTTAGTGGCGTCGAAGCTGGAAGGGGAAGAAGGGCTGAACGGGCTGTTTGGTTACAAGGTGACGCTGAAGACGCCGGACGAGCGGAATTTTAACTACGGAGAGGCTTCGGATATTGAACTGGACGGCTGGATAGGACGGGAAGCTTCGGTACGGATTGAACTGGAAGGGGCGGGGACGTTTGAATCCGGTTTGCCGGGAGGTCAGGGTGAAAGCAACCGTGGCGCGGGGCAACGAGAAATCAACGGGTTGATTACGGAAGCCCGTTTTTTACGGACAGAAGGGCGGCACAGTTTTTATCAGATGACGCTGAAGCCGTGGCTCCATCTCGCCACGCTCACCAGCGACTGCAAGATTTTTCAGGATTTGAGCGTTGTCGAGCTGCTGGACGAACTGCTGGGGGACTATCCCTTTCCCGTAGAAAAGCGGCTCACACGGGAATACCCCAAACGGGACTACCAGACCCAATACAACGAGACAGACTACGTATTCTTCAAGCGGTTGTGCGAAGAATGGGGCATACATTGGCACTTTCGGCATGAAGGCGGGGCGCACAAACTGGTGTTGATCGACGATCTTGGTGCCTACTGCAAAAACACCAGCATTGCCTATCAGGACATCCTGTTTCACGCCTTGGGCGATAAAATCGACGAAGAACACATCTACGCCTTTACCCCCGCGCATCAAATCACCCCTGGGCGCTACACTGTCCGGGATTACGACTACACCCGACCCAAAGCCGAACTTCAAACGAGCAACGCCGACCCACGTTCCACGGCGCAGAACGACTATGAGATTTACAACTGGCACGCCGACCGGAGCGGCGGCAGCCATTACGTTCAACCCAAAGCGGGCCCCAATCAAGCCGGCAACCAACCTGAAATCGAAGGCGAACTGCTCGCCCGCTTACGCATGGAAAGTTTGCGGAGTCCGGGACGGCGCGCTTTTGGCGCGGGGCAACTGCGCGGACTGCTGCCGGGCTTTGCCTTTCGGCTGCAAGAACATCCCTGCAAAGCCGCCAACGCCGAATATCTGACCCTCTCCACCCATTTGGTGATAGAAGAAATTGCTCAGGAAACGCAAGCGGGCGGAGCCAACGGCAAGAACGCCTCCGCATTTGCGGGAGATGCCATGAGAGAACAACAATGGCGGGTTGATGTGGAATTTGAAGCCCACCCGTTTGCGGGCGAACCCTTCCGGCTCCCTGCGGATACCCCCAAGCCACACACCCGAGGACCGCAGATTGCCCTGGTGGTCGGAGGAGAAGACAACATCTGGACAGACTATCTGGGGCGTATCAAAGTACAGTTTCCGTGGGACAGATACGGCAGGCGGAATCAGAATTCAAGCTGTTGGGTGCGTGTCAGTTCGCCTTGGGCAGGCAATCAGTCGGGCGGCATTCACCTGCCGCGGATAGGTCAGGAAGTCATCATTGACTTTATAGGCGGCGACCCTGACTTGCCGATTTGTACCGGACGGGTGCACAACGAAATGAACCTGCCGCCCTGGGAACTTCCGGGGCAACAAGCCCTTTCCGGGTTTCGGAGCCGGGAACTGACCCAGGGCGGCGGCAATGCGGCGGCGGGGCGCAGCAACCATTTGATCATGGACGACAGCGCCCAGGAAATTCAGCTCAAGCTCAGAAGCGACCACCAGGCCAGCGAACTCACTCTGGGCTACAACACCCGGATCGAAACCAACGCTGGCCGACAAGAAAAGCGGGGCGAAGGCTACGAACTCAGAACCGACGGACACGGCATACACCGCGCCGCCGCCGGGATGCTGATCAGCACCCAGGCCAGGACCAACGCCGAACAACACGCCCTGTCTACAGAAGAAACCCGGGAACGACTGGAACGCGCGGAAGTCCAACACCGACAACTGGGTGAATACGCCCAACAACATCACGCGCAAATCGCGGGTCAAGACCAGAGCGACATCAGTGATGAACTGAAAGCGCAGAACGAGGCCATTCAGGGAAGCGGCGCGCTGGGAGAACTCGCGCAACCCCATCTGGTCACGGCCTCCTCTGCCGGACTGGAGAGTACCGCCAAAGACAGCATTCACCTGCACAGCGGCAAACATACCGTCCTGACAGCGGAACAGGATTTGAGTCACAGCGTCGGGCGAAGCTGGCACGTCGCCATCCAGAAGAAACTCACCTTCTTCATCCACCGACTGGGGGCGAGGATGATTGCGGCGATGGGGATCATTCGCATCGAAGCGGAAGGGGATGAACTGCAACTGCTGGGACAAAAGACCGTGACCTTGCAATCCAATGAAGACTGGGTGCACATTACGGGCAAGAAGGGGGTCATCATCAATGGTGGCGGAAGCTATCTCAAACTCTGGTCGGGGGGGATTGAAGAAGGTACGGCGGGGGGCTGGATCGTCCATGCCGCCAGCCATACCTTTGCCCCGCCGAAGCGCATGGCCGTACCCGGCAAGCCCTCCGTCTGCGAAGAATGTCTGGAAAAAGCCGCGCGTGAAGCGGCGGCCATCAAGATAAAGGAATAGGCAATGGCATCCCCACCAGAGGCTTCCGGTTCAGTCCGATCTCCTGAATCACCGATTCAGCCCCACGACCCTGAAGCCTTCAACCGCGAAGTCGCCGAAGCGTTGAGTCATGACCTTGCCACCGTGCTGGGCAGAGTGAGGTCAATGCCGCGCTACGCGCTGATCGACGGGAGTCTGTGCCCCAAAGGCTGGCTGGATGCCTGGTGTAACGAACAGGGGCTGGATGCCGAACCCCTTTTTTTACGCACCCCGGAAGCCGCCTTGCATCCCAGGGGGCCGCATCTGATCGAACTTCCGAATGCGCCAATGGGAAGAGCGCATTCCCTGATCAAGACGCTCGCCGAAGGGCCGGGAGTCTGGCAGGCGCTGACGCTCACCGCCAGTCCACTGCCGATCATGAAACTGCACGCGCACCTGCGCGCCTTTTTGGGGGGCATTCTGGAAGACAAAACCGAAGCCCTGCTGCGCTGGTACGATGCCCGTGTGGGGATTCCGATGCTCCAGATCCTGCCCGCAGCGGCGCAAACCGCTTTCATGCAGCCCTTCGCTTTCTGGCAAAGTTGGGACTGGAACTACCAACCCATCGAACTCAAAGGGGAAAAACAGCAAAGTCTGCCGGACTACCCGACGCCCGTGCCAATCGGTGAAGAAACCCTGAAAGCCTTGAGCGGCTTGAATGTCGTACAGGGTCTGATTGCACGGTTTGAAGAAGACCCGCCGCAACAAGACCTTGATGTCTCACCGCTACCGATGACTTCAGCTTTGAAACATTACATCGCAGAACGGGAACTGGGGGAGGCGCAGAACCTGGGGCTGACAAAAACTCTGATAAACCAGAAAGCCATTCTCTGGTTCGCTTTCCATGTTCATCCGGATATCTGGCGTCATGCCCATATGCGGGAAGAGGCCAAAAAACGCTTTGCGAAACTGGGGACGATGACCTGGCTGTTTCAGGAACATACCCTGAGACAGCGGGGAGAACAGGCGTTGGCAGAGATGGGAGCGGCTTTTATCGCGCGCCTGAAAACCCGCTGCCGAACAGCAGACCCGCACCCGGATGGGGCATCCGGGATCATCACACGCCCGCTGTAAACGAAGGAGAATCTTGAATGTCGGATGTTGGAATTTGCAAAGCGGAAGATGATGAATACAAATCGTATCTATGCGAAACTGACGAGACGCTGGAGGCGATCATTCTCTACCCTTCGCTGGGAATGCCAATGGTGCTTGCGCCGGGGCAGAAAAAATGCAGCCTGATTATTGCGACCGGGGCGGATGCGAGGGAAAGGTACAAGATTGATGCCAAGAAAAACTGCCTTGCCAAACTGGGTTACAAACATGTTGCCCGCCATCTGCGCCTGACAGAAATTGACGGGGAGAAGTGTAAAAATGTCGATACCGCTATCGGAGAACTATACAAAGATGTTAAGGATTCCTTCGATAATGCCAAAGATGCCATTAGAGTCTGGCACCTGGGTACAGTGAAGAACGAGATGCTGATTCATAACCAATATGGCGGGTGCAATAAAACAACAGGAGAGCGGGAAGGTTCTCCTGTTGCTACGCTGGCTCCTGTCAACGCCCCTGAAGGTCCGTACAAAGGCTGGATGACCGATTTGTGGGAAGTCGAATTGAAGCTGAACAGCAATCTGCACAAGACAATTACCAGTGACAAGTTTCTGAACTGGGCATGGATGGTGAAAACGACGGATGAGCAAAAGGAAAACATAAAGGATAATTATTTCATCCAAAACGGCGGTGCCCATCATGAGCCACAGGATCGAATGATCGACGACTACCTGAGAAAACTGGCCGACATTACAACGCCAACAGGAAGGCGGGAACGACATGTTGATACCTCTAAACTATTTGAAGTGGAACTCAGGGACGAAACAGGCACTACGCTAGAAAATTACCCAAAAATCGGTGTTACAGGCTACGCCACACGGTTACAAAGCTGGCATCCAGTAATCAAGGCAGAGAAACTGCCATTGAAACTTGGGCACCTCTCCGACATTCACATCAATGTCATGCAAAGCGTCCTCGCCAAGTCTACAGCCTACGTCATCGAAGAGATTGATGGGCATGACAAAGCGGTAGGGAAACGGGTGTGTCATACCTTTTGGGCAGTGAAAAAACTGATGGAAGAGATGGCGGGCAAAAAGAATGGGGTGGACACCGCCCTGCTGCTCACGGGAGACTACATTAATGTCAACCGTAACATCAATCCTGAAAAAGTTGGCGATACAATCAGCGCGCAATGGAAAGCCTTCAATGTGTTGTCAAAGGCAGACGTAGACCTCACCGAAGCAGACAAGGGTTCAGAAGGATTGGAGTGGGCAAAAAAAGCCATGTTCTATGTACGTGGGCTGGATGATATTCTGATGTACTCTCTGGTTCGAGATGCTTACAAAACTCACAAGCTGCCAGTGTTCATGGTCACCGGCAACCATGAAGCCTACAAGATGCCGTATGGCATCAGTCCGCGTGTTGAAATGTGGTCGTGGTCGTTCAATTTGGGGTTGCTGGAAATGTTTGACCTGAATACGGAGGAACATCTGCAAAAAGTCAAAGTTGCCAGCCAATGGGTCAAAGGCAAGGCCAACGAGGGAATTCCCGCTGACAACAACCTGACCATCTACGAAGCGACATTGGCCTATGGTCCGACCTATGCACAGATTTTCAGTTCAGAGAATTTTGAGCGCGAACAGTTCGACTGGTTTCATACCCTGTTCACCCCCTTCTCCAATGCCACCCTGCTTCTGGGCGCGGAACCGGATACAGAAAAAGGCGAAGGGACACGACAAATACTGACGCTTCTGGGCTGGGGCGGCAAAGAAAACTACATGAATCTTTTGGGGACTTCCCCGGCAGCAGGGGCAAGGGATAAACAGGGGGCGGGCATTCTGCCCAGGGCAGTACAATCATTCAGCAAAGAACAGCAGGCGCTGCTGCGGCGGGGGAAAGAACACAAGCAAGACGACGTTCCCTTTGTGCTGGGGACGCATTTTACGATGATTAATTACGATCCGACGCTGCCGCTGCAACAAAAGAAAGATGATCCTTCCCCTGAATTTACCCTGTATGATGAAGTCAAGGCGATCCAGACG
>BNUD01000085.1 GCA_025997095.1 Betaproteobacteria bacterium
TCCGATGGACTCAAATATGGCGTTGACATTGCGGGGTCATGATTGGCTTTCAGTGATGGCTTTACAGGACTAATTATACCGTAAATTATTGATTTTGTGGGTTATTTTTGCTAACTTAATGGTATTGTCCGTAGGGTGGAAAAGCGCAGCGCCTTCCACCACCCGACCGACCCGCACAAACAGCCGCCACCACAGCGTTTGACCGATGTTCGCGCACAAATGCCCTATGGTGGATAACGCTTCGATCATCTACCTCTGGATGTCCGCGCTCCGCTTGCTGGGAGCGACGGCGTCTCGCCGTCGCACGATGGCGAGGACGCCATCGCTCCCGAAAAGCGTCCGCGCTCCGCTTGCTGAGTTTCATTGAGACAATCTATATTGAGGCGCAAAGGCGTTCAAGGCGCAATGCGATAAACGGCGCCCGTCCCCCACATCCCCACCAGCAGTTCCTGGTGTTGTCCCCTTCCGAGCGCAACGGCGCTTCCGCGCAACTTGTCCGCCACGATGGACGATGTGCCATCGAAGCCGACCCTGCGAACCGCGCTGGCGCCGTTGTCGACCACCAGTACCGCGTTTGGGTCATCGGCAAGAATACCGACGCCGGGGCGGTTGAAGCTGGCGCCGATTTCCTGCCGTTGTCCGTTGCGAAGCAGCCGGGTCACGCGCCCGCCATATTGGGAGACGACCAGGCTGCCGTCCTCCATCTCGACGACCCCCACGGGCAGCGAAAATTCCCCGGCAATCCGGGTGACTTTCCCCGTTGTGACATTCACGGCAACGACCTCGCCCGCGCCGCGATTGGCAACCAGCAATCGCCCATCGCGGGCAAATGCCAGACCGGTCGGCGTGGATAAATGCTCCGCCACCCGCCGCGCGCTGCCATCGGAGTCGATTCGCAAAATATAGTCTGCGGAATAGGAAGACACGAACAGCGCCCCCTGTCCATCCACCGCAAGCCCGGCGGCGGCGGGAACATCTCTGGCGATGACCGAACGCCGTCCGTAGGCGTCGATGCGCGTGACCGTGTTCGCCGACCAGTCGGACACATAAGTCGCGCCCGCGACAGAGACGATGGCGACGGGCGACTGGAAGCCGCTATAAACAAGCTCATCCGCCATCACGATGGGGGTCATGGATAGCATCAGTAACAGGCTTCCCCATTGAGCGCGCCAGTTCATGCGGGTTCTCCCGGGTGAAAAAATACATCTTTGGCTGCCGCCAGACCATTCAGGGCGGCGGGAAAACCCGCGTAGACCGCCATTTGCATGATGGTCTCGACGATTTCTTCGTGAGAGACGCCCACATTCAGCGCCCCCTGAATATGCACCTTGAGTTGAGGCGTCGCGTTTCCCAGCGCGGTCAGCGCGGCAACCACGGCGATCTCCCGGCTTTTCAGATCCAGATTCGGTCGTGAATAAATATCCCCGAAAGGAAATTCGATCAGGTAACGGGCAAAGTCCGGGGCGATGTCTTGCAGACTTGCCAGCACGCGCTCACCAGCTTCACCGTCTATTTCGCGCAGTTTTTCGAGTCCGCGCTCGTAACGACTTTGGGGTTTCATTAACATCTCCTTCATCAGTGTTTGAATTCGACGCCAGGGATTGCTCAAACGAGCGGTAATACGCGATTTTTACCCGCAAAGATTCTGCGGATTGACGCATCGCCTCGATGTTTGCAAGCACGTCTGTCAAGTGCGCTTCCAGCATCTGGCGACGATCCGATACCGTCCTGTCCCCGGCGCTGCGTAGTTTTGCGAAGGTCTGCATTTTGCCGATGGGCATATGGGTCGTTCGCAAGCGCAGCAGGAATTCAATCCACGCCATATCGGATGCCGCATAACGCCGTTGCCCTCCGGCAGCACGGGCCACCGGGGCAATCAGCCCGATCCGCTCGTAGTACCGCAGCGTATGGGCGGTCAGCCCCGTGCGTTTGGCGACTTCATCAATGCTCAGATGGGATTCCATGGCGTGATCCTAGAAGTTGGAGCGCGCTCCAAGTCAAGCGTTTTATGGATGAGGTGAAAACAAAGTGTAGCGCGGGCATCCGCAGGGGGGGTGAGCGCAGCATTATCCATGTCAAGCAATCGGGCGCGGCAGCAGGGCTTACGCGTCAAATGTTGGTCATCTCGTAGAATCGACCACCCCGTCCGCCTTCGGCGTCCACCCCTCCAATGGAGGGGAATTTTTCCAGCCTTCGTTTGGCGTATTTTCGTGTTTGGCGCGATTCCCCTGCAAAGAGAAAAACAGCTCAAACAAAGCCGCAACACATTCCCCTCCATTGGAGGGGTAGCAGGCGCAGCCTGACGGGGTGGTTCGGTGCAAAGTGACTCATCTTCCGCGCTTTGACGCATTTTGATGCGCCGGGAGCGACGGCGACTCGCCATCGCTCCCGAAAAGCGCCGCCGCGCTCATCCACACGCTCCAATGCGTAGCAAGCGTAGCGCGGACATCTGTAGGGTGGCAGCGGGGTTCGACGAAGCGAAGCGACGGCAAAAGCGCAGCGCCTTCCACCATTGGACTTATCAGTACGAACAACAGCCACCACAGCGTCAGACCGATGTTCGCGCACAAACGCCCTGTGGTGGATAACGCTGCGCGCTGCCACTTTGCTTTATCGAAACCCGCTACCGTCCTGTGCATCTCGTTCTCCTGTTGGCATATTGACAGCATCGCTTGCCCGATTCGCGGGAAACAAACCGCGCCGCACGGCACGATAAAATGCCGAATGCGACCCGTCAACAACCCTCTTTACCAAGGGCGGGTTCATGGATGCCGCCATGCTGTGCGTCGTCAAAACTTGTGCATTCTACATTTATGCGTCTTCGTTGCGCCGAGACCTGAGAAGCTGTTTTAAAAATCAGCAAGTCGCTTGACGAGCAAGCGGATCATGGCGAGTTGTATCATGGACTCGGACTGCTGGGGGATGACTTCATAATCACGATTGAGACGACGGCAGAGCGCCAGCCAGGCGAAGGTTCTTTCAACGATCCATCGCTTGGGCAAGACGACGAACTTTCCGGCATCGCTTCGTTTGACGATTTCCAGCGTTGCGGCAAACATGTCCGCTGTCCAGCCGATTAATTTGCCGATGTAGCCGCCATCGGCAAAAACCTTCTGAATATTCGGCAGCCAGCGAAACAGCCGGATCAGTAAGGCGCGAGCGCCGATACGATCCTGAATACCGGCTGAATGGACGACAACGGCAAGTATAAATCCCATCGTATCTACCGCGATATGCTGCTTTCGACCCTTGGTTTTCTTGCCTGCGTCATAACCGCGCTGCCCCCTTTTCCGGCGCTCTTGATGGAACGTGAGTCAATGATGGCGACCGAAGGTTCCCGATGTTTTCCCGCCTTCTGCCGCGCAGCTTCGCGCAGGGCGTTCATGGCGTGCGCCCAACGTCCCTCCATTCGCCAGCGTCGGAAGCATCCATACACGGTTTGCCAGGGCGGAAAATCCTTCGGCAACATCCGCCACTGGCACCCTGTCTTGACCACGTACAACATGCCATTCACGACGGCATGAAAGTCCTGTTTCGGCGGACGCCCTCGCCGACGTTCCGTCGGCAAGGGCTTGACCAGATAGGGTGCCAAACACTTCCATTCCGCTTCTGTCAGATCGCTTGGGTACATTATCTTCTCCACATCAACTGTAATGTCCCTCCATAGCATTTCTCGTGCCAATTTCTAAAACAGCTTCTGAGAGCGTTGGCGTTCCTGCCAGCGGTTTTAAGATTTCCCGTGCGGAGCCAAAACCGCCGGCGGGGACGCCAGCGCTCCCAGGCGATCCTCACAACAACTTATCTAACCACCTTCCCAGGCGTCTTCCTGCCGCGCGGATGCGTAAGTCCGCGATTTTTTCGGCGTGGCTCTGGAAGGCGGGGCTGATTTTTTTGCGGGGTGGGTAGACCTGTTTTGCCAGCAGTTCACGGCTCTCCGCGTACCAGCGGTTGATGTCGCCCACGGGTTCGGTGTGGGCGGGTGGTGGCAGGCGGCGCAGTTTGGTCAGGGCGGCTTCCAGATATTTTCCGCGCTGCCAGTGCGGGCCGGGCAGGTCGTCCCAGTATTTGTGCAGGGACATTTCGGGGTGTTTGCTTCTGGCGGGGTTGATGACGCTCGTGCCGTTGCCGCCCCGGTCGTTTTTGCCGCCGCAGTGCAGGGGCTGATGGAGGTCACCGACCAGATGGATGAGCCAGGGGAGCGCGTAGATTTTGGCGGCGCGGTTGCCCTGCGCGAGGTCGGACGCCAGTTTCTTCAAGGCACCGTCGATGTTGCCGCCGCCCGCGTCGCGGTAGTGCCAGTCGCCATGTCGCCGCATGTCGGGAAAACCGGGCAGGCGCGGGGTGGGGGCGTCTTTCGTGCCGTAAAAGCGGGCGTCGCCGCGCATCTCGTCTGCCCAGGTTGAGGCTTCGAGAAACACGCCATAGTCGGAATGGGCGGTGGGCGCGTTTTTCTGCTGACGTTTCAGCCAGCGCGGATAGTCGGGATGCTGGCGCAGCAGGTCGGCGGCCTTCTGGCGGCTGCTGGCGCTCATTTCTTCCCACGCCAACGCCGCAATCTGCCGATGCCCTGCCCCGTTCCAGGCGTGGCTGGCAAAGGACAGGCACAACAGGCAGATTGAGAGAAGTAAGCGGCGGCGCGTATTAAAACCCACGGAAACTGGTGAAGGCGTCGGCGGCTTCGCGTTCGGCAATCAGGCTGTTTTCCGGGGCGTTCGGGTCGGCGTAGCCCAGCGCGATGCCGCTCACGATGATTTCGTTGTCGCCGATGCCCAGGTGTTTACGCACGGTTTCAGGATAATCGGCGAAGGCGGCTTGTACGCAGGTGTCCAGCCCACGGGCGCGGGCGGCGGTGATGAGGTTGCCGATGAAGATGCCGTAATCCAGAAACATGCCGCGACCGAGTTGTCTGTCCATCGTCAGGATGAGTCCGACCGGCGCGTCGAAGAACTGGTAGTTGCGTCCGGTCTGTTCCTTCATGCGTTCCTTGTCGCCCTTGCCGATGTTCAGGAGGCTGTACAAGCCCAGCCCGACTTTGCGGCGGCGTGACAACCAGGGTTCGTTCCATTCTTTCGGGTAGTAATCGAACTCGCGCCCTTCCTTGATGCCCTGATTGTATTGTTCGAGGATGGCGTCGGAGAGCGCCTTCCGCGCGTCGCCCGCCAGGGCGTAGACCTTCCAGGGTTGCACGTTGGTGCCGGAAGGGGCGCGGGCGGCAAGCTCCAAAAGCTGCGTCACCACGTCTCTGGAAACCGGCGTGGGCAGATAGCGGCGGATGGAATGGCGCGTGCGGATGGCTTCGTCTACGGCTTCGATTTTTTGATGTGTACTCATGTTGTCTCCTGTGGGTTGAGCGTCTAAACGACCCTCCCCCCTCATGGGGGAGGGGATGGAGGGGTGGCGGTTCAGCACGAAATAACGCCAGCGTTGCTGAACCAGCCCCCTCTCCCGCCCCTTGCGGGGCACCCTCTCCCACGAGGGGAGAGGGTAATTCCGGTTCGCATGAGCGAGCGCAGGTGGGCAAAAACCCTCATCCGACGATCTGCTGCAACGCATCGACCAGCGCGGCGCATTCTTCCGGCGTGCCGATGCTGATTCGCAAATAGCCGTCGATGCGCGGCTGTTTGAAGTGGCGCACGATGATACGTCGTTCGCGCAATTGTTGCGCCAGCGTTTCGGCGGCGTGGTCGGGATGGTGGGCGAAAATGAAATTCGCTTGCGAGGGAATGACCTGAAAGCCCAGTTCGCCAAGCCGCACGCTGAGGTCTTCGCGGCTCATGATGATTTTTTGGCGATTTTGTTCAAACCATGCCACATCATCCAGCGCGGCGGCAGCGCCCGCCAGCGCCAGATGGTCGAGCAGGTAGGAGTTGAAACAGTTTTTGACCCGCTCCAGAGCTTCGATGAGGTCGGGATGACCGACGGCGAAACCGACCCGCAGCCCCGCCAGCGCGCGCGATTTGGAGAGGGTTTGCACCACCAGCAGATTGGGATACCGATGTGTTAGCCCGATGGCGGTGTCCGCGCCGAAATCCACGTAGGCTTCGTCCACCACCACCACCGATTGCGGATGGGCGCTGACGATGCGCTCGATGTCGGAGATCGGCAACGCCCTGCCTGAGGGCGCGTTGGGATTGGGAAAAATGATGCCGCCATTGGCTTTGCCCTGATAATCTTCGACGCGAATGGAAAAATCCTCATCAACGGGAACCTGCTCGTAAGTGATGTCGTACAGCCCGCAATAGGAGGGATAAAAACTGTAGGTGACATCCGGGAACAACAGCGGTCTGGAATGCCGGAACAACGCCTGGAACACCGTCGAGAGCACTTCGTCGGAACTGTTGCCGACGAAAATTTGCTGGGGGCGAAGTGGGCGCGGCGCGTAAAACCGGATAATCGCCGCCTTCAACTTATCCCCCACCGGATCGGGATAACGGGCGAGGATTGCCCCTTCTTCCCCCAGCGCGGCGCGAATGGCGGCGACCACTTGCGGCGAAGGCGGATAGGGATTTTCGTTGGTGTTGAGTTTGATGAGTTGGGTGAGCCTGGGTTGCTCGCCCGGACTATACGGTTTCAAGCCGTGCACAACGGCGCTCCAAAACTGGCTCATGACGTTTTTTTTGCAACGAATCTGAAAGGTCAAAATGGTATCATGACTGCCTTTTGAAACTCTGGGTCATTCGCCATGCGTCAAGTTGAAGTTTCCCGCAACACACTGGAAACCCGGATTGTCGTGCGCCTCAATCTGGATGGTTCCGGTCAGGGTCGGTTTGTGACCGGCGTCCCTTTTCTCGACCACATGTTGGATCAGATTGCGCGGCATGGGCTGATTGACCTTGACATCGAAGCCAAGGGGGATTTGCAGATTGACGACCATCACACCGTCGAAGACATCGGCATCACGCTGGGGCAGGCGCTCGCCCGCGCCTGGGGCGACAAGAAAGGGCTGACCCGTTACGGCGCATCCTGCGTGCCGCTGGACGAAGCCTTGTCGCGCGTGGTGATTGATCTCTCCGGCCGCCCCGGACTGTTCATGAACGTAGATTTCACCCGCGAAACGGTCGGGCTGTTCGACGTGGAACTGGTGCGCGAATTTTTTCAAGGTCTGGTCAATCACGCCGGTATCACCCTGCACGTCGACAACCTGAAAGGCGCGAACGCCCACCATCAGGCGGAAACCATCTTCAAGGCATTTGGTCGCGCCCTGCGCGTGGCGGTCACGCCGGATGCGCGCATGGCAGGCGTCACGCCTTCCACCAAGGGCGTGCTGTAAATGAGCATTGCCGTCATCGACTACGGCATGGGCAACCTGCGCTCGGTGTATCAGGCGCTAACATATGTTGCCGCTGGCGAAGAAGTGCGGGTCACGTCCGACCCCGCCGTAGTCGCCGCTGCCCATCGCGTGGTGTTCCCCGGGCAGGGCGCGATGCCGGATTGCATGGCGGAACTGGATGCGCGCAATCTGCGTCCCGCCGTACTGCAAGCGGCGGCGGAAAAACCCTTTCTCGGCATCTGCATCGGTCTGCAAATGCTCTTTGAATGGAGCGAAGAAGGCAACACCTCCGGCTTGGGCATTTTCGCGGGTGACGTGCGCCGCTTCCCCGAAGACAACATGTTCGCCCCCGACGGCTCGCGTCTGAAAGTGCCGCACATGGGCTGGAATCAGGTGCGGCAAACCGGGCAACACCCGCTGTGGGCGAACATCGCGGACGACGCGCGTTTTTATTTCGTGCACAGCTATCGCGTGCACCCCACCGACCCCGCCCTGGCAACGGGTGCCTGCGAATACGGGCTGCCCTTTACCTGCGCGGTCGGGCGGGCTAATATCTTCGCCGTTCAATTCCATCCGGAAAAAAGCGCCCGCGATGGTCTGCAACTTTTGCAAAATTTCATTGCGTGGCAACCCTAGTTGCCATCCCCCGTTTCTCATTTTTCATATTTTCGCCATGCTGCTCATTCCCGCGATTGACCTCAAAAACGGACACTGCGTTCGTTTGAAGCAGGGCCTGATGGAACAGGCCACCGTATTCTCCGAATCCCCCGCCGAACAAGCCCGGCATTGGCTGGATGCGGGCGCGCGCCGCCTGCACCTGGTCGACCTGGACGGCGCATTCGCGGGCGCGCCCAAAAACAGAAGCGCCATTCTCGCCATCCTGAAAGAAGTCGGCGATGCCATCCCCGTGCAACTGGGCGGCGGCATCCGCGACCTGGACACCATCGAACGCTGCCTCGACGCCGGTCTGACCTACGTCATCATCGGCACCGCCGCCGTGAAAAACCCCGGTTTTTTACGCGATGCCTGCACCGCCTTCCCCGGTCACGTCATCGTCGGTCTGGACGCCAAAGACGGCAAGGTCGCCACCGAAGGCTGGTCGAAACTCACGGGGCACGAAGTCGTCGATCTGGCGAAAAAATACGAAGACTACGGCGTCGAAGCCATCGTCTACACCGACATCGGGCGCGACGGAATGCTCACTGGCATCAACATTGACGCCACCGTCCATCTGGCGCAATCCCTCACCATTCCCGTCATCGCCTCCGGCGGCCTGTCCTCACTGAACGACGTGCGCGCCCTCTGCGCGGTAGAAAAAGAAGGCATCTTCGCCACCATCGCCGGCCGCGCCATTTACGACGGCTCACTGAATTTCAAGGAAGCGCAGGCGTTGGCTGACGAACATACGGAAGATTAGAAACGAAGGGAAAATACGAGCCGCACGGCGTCGGCAAGGTTCAAAGATAGTTCTTCACGCGGCTGTTGGTCATGCCCAACAGCGCGATGGCATGGCGTTTTTCTGCGACGACGGTGTAGATCGGATAGGCTCGAAGCCGTGGCGCGGGAAATTCGTCCAGCAACACGGGATAGACCGAAGATTGAAATCGCCCCCCTGCGCTTTGGCAATGTTAAGCAGACGGGGCGTACGGAAGCCGCAATGTTGGCAATCATTCAACGACCTCCAGATAAGGGCGCATCACATTCGCCACGCGGCAGAGCTTCGCGTAGCGCCACAGGTCGTCCGCTGTGGCCTTGCGCTTGGCGCGCGCGTCCTTCAGCGCCTCCAGCGCCACATCCAGGCCGATCTTGTTGCGGTGCTTGAAGCAGTCCACGACCGTTTTGGCTGCACCATAGACCGCAGCTTCACGCCGTCGCGCAGGTATTCCTCGATGCCTGCCGTGTAGACGTCGCCCGTCATCTGTACCATCTTGATCGGCGGATAATCGATGCGAGGTACGTGACTGCCGCGTGGCATGGCGAGCCAGATGTGACGTGGCAGTTGCGTCGTCAGTTCGTGAAATTGCAGCGCGGTCAGCAGACAAAACACGGCCTGCGGTACTTTTGCGGCGACGGTCGCAAGACCTTCATGTTCCGTCACCGGATAGTCGGGCTGGCGGTAGAGGCCACGTCCAACCCTGTCCAGCAGGCCAGCGACAAGCTTATTAAATCATGAACACCCCATCAATGCAGTACGCGCGGCGGCGTTTCATCGTCGCTGTCACCGTCGTCATCAAACGCATCGTTTTCTCCAAGGTTGAACAAAGTATTCAGTTCCGCAAAAACGTCCTCGTTGAAATTGTCATCAATCAGGCGGGCGCGCTCGATGACTTCATCGGAGAAATCGGGGAACATCGTTTTCAGCAAACAATAGCCGAGCAGACAATACTTCACCGCGTCGTCTTCCACGGGCGGGCTGGCTCCGTCGATGATGTGGATGTAGTGCTGGAGAGCACTTTCTATCGCCGAGATGTCGTTTTCGAGGCTGGTACGCGTTTGTTCATTGATGGTTAAAACGGCTTGGCCAATCCCGTCATCTTCGTAAAAATAAAGGGAGAGTAAAGCGTCGCCAGGAAGCTCAAACACCATATCGTTGGACGGAGCGAAGTCTGGGAATGCGCCAGCTTGGTAGGAGCCGGATTCGAGTTGTTCTTCGAGCAGAGAATTGGCTGGGATTATCTCGGAAAAGTTTGCGTCGCGGATGGAGGGCAGCTCCCCGTGCCTGGACGAGTAGAAAATCTGCGACAGGACATCCACTGCGACATCATGATTGTTGATGTCTCCCTCGATGAGTAATTCGAGGGTAGCGAATGCAGCGTGAATTTTAGGCGAGGTAGCGAGGCTGGCATCCGCGACGGACAAGCGGAATTTCTTGCTCGCGTGACGCACGAGGTCGTCCACTTCCCGAAAGAAAAGCCTTTGATCTTCTGCCCGAAAAGTGGAGGAGTGGATGTCCGGGAAAAGGAAGTGGACGAGTCCCATGAATTCGAGCGCTTGCGTGAATTCGCTGATGGCGGTCTCAGGGTCGCCAAAAACACCGCCTTCAAGTTTTGCCAGTCTTTCGGCGCGGGGTTCGGCGAGGGAAGTCACAAGTGGCGCGAGGGCGTCGATGTAATAGGTTTGCACTTCTTTGCGGGCGATGCTCACGTTATCGTTGTCCAAAAGCTCGACGACCACGGTGCCGACTTCCTCATATCGGTCGAGGAGCAGCACGAAGCCATTGATTGCAAAAGTCAGGAATTCGTTGGGCAGTTCGTTGGACAAATGACCTGGTTGGTATGAGCCGGTGTGCAGACGGTAGGCGAGGCCGATGCGTGCTGGAGAAAACGAATCGAGACGCCAATCCACGACGCGAAAGTCGGGGGAGTGGGCGGCGTGATCGAGGGGGTATTTCAGCAGGGCGTTGAGGCTTTTCTCGGTGGGCATGATGGTGAGCAGGTCGACGGTGAGGTGGAAGTACATGATGAGCTTTCGGGGCGTGGGTTAACAGGGCGCATTATGCGGTAAAAGGTGCGGCCTTTTCGGGCGAAAACGATGCGGCAGGGCAATTGCATGAATGCTAATGAAATCACCAATACCGCTTTTCGTGAGGCACGGCTGTAGGGGCACGGCGCGCCGTGCCCCTACTCCCCTTTTCACTCCCTCTCCCCTTGTGGGAGAGGGCTG
>BNUD01000086.1 GCA_025997095.1 Betaproteobacteria bacterium
TGAAAAACGCTTAAAAACAGCCTGGAATTCACCTTCCAGACCAGACAAGCCTTCCGACAGACTTTTTTCTTCGCCCCACGAAGGCGATAAGCGAAGGTGAGGATGGGAAAATCAACATCCTGCTAAGGCATTCGACTCCTCTTGCGTCAAACTGACGCGCTTGGCGGGTGCTCCCATCAGATTTCCTCCTCTGATGGAAGTATATAATATCTATTTCATGAACACAACACTAGGACGCTTGACCGAATGGCGGTATACCGCAGCCGGATTGATCGGCACACGGCAGGACGCGATGGGACAATTCATCCGTTACCAATGGGACAGAATCGGACGCCTGACCGCTCTCCAGAATGAGAACGGCGTCACCGCCGAATTCAAATACGACCCGGTGGGCAAATTGCTGGAAGAAAAGAGTTTCGATGGGAAGGTGACAACATATCGTTATCTGGAAACCAACGGGATACTGGAAAGTATCAAGGAAGGGAACACAGAGCAAAAGCTGGAATTTAGCCCGACAGGGAATTTGACGCGGAGGCAAAGCGGCATCACCACGCCGGATGGCAACTGGCAAGCTGAAGAAAGTGAAGCATACCAGTGGGACAGAAACGGCAAGACTGGCCATCGCCAAAAACGACGCCACCACCCTGCAATGGTTCTACGACAAGGCCGGGAACCTGACCACGGAACACCAACAGTATGCCGGAACCGGGATGGCGGTCTGGCATCATCAGTACGATCCCTTGGGCAATCGTATCGCCAGCATACGACCGGACGAAGTAGTATTAATCCGGCAATCAAATACGCCATATGCTGCCACAGGCTTTAGGTAGGGCGGGATCGTAGAACCCGCCGGATGTAACGTCCGGCGCGCTCGGAGAGCACGCCCTACCAAATGCCATCGTACTCGTGCGCCAGACGGTATATTTGTTTGCCGGATTAATAGTAGACACCTGGTAGAAAAACAGATGCAAGATCACTACATCAATGTTAACATCATGCGCTGGCTCACGGCGTCGTCACAAAAAGTGCCCTGATACTCAAATGCCCGACACAATTTGACTGATCATTCCATCTGGTTTTGAAGCCGTTCATATGAACAATCTGACCTTTCGCTTTTCCGCCACAGTCCTTGGGCTGCTCGCCTTCACGTCATGTGTGGCGGCTTCTCCGGGTTCTGTGGCACCCGTGAGTCGTGTGGTGCTCTTTCCCGACAGCGCCTTGATTGAACGAAGCGCATCAGTGCGCGCAGGTGCCGTAAAACTGGACATTTCCGAGCTACCGGTCAATTTTGACACGAACAGCGTACAGATTGAGGCAGATGACGGGATTGAGATTGGTGAGATCATCTGGCAAGACCGTGCCCACATTGCATCGTTTGATGCCGCAAAAGCACGTTTGGAAAAACAAATTGGTCTTCTGACTGACCGCGTGAGCCTTCTGGAGCTTGAGCGCAAGACAGCGGAGCGCGAAATGCAATATTTGACCGCCGCTGTCTCGCCGGGTTCCATTCATCAGGCAGGCACGGAGCGCGCTCAGGAGGTTATCCAACGAAGCAATCTTCGTGTGCAACAGCGCATTCTTGTCATTGATTCGCAAAAGCGTGATGTTGAGCGTGAGTTGGAAGCCAAGCAGAACGATCTGAAGCGTATTCATCAGACGGTTGCCCAGGTTCGTAGCCTGTCAGTGCGCTTGCAGGCAAAGAACGATGGACAAGTGCATATCCGTTATCTGTTTCAAGATGCCGGCTGGCGTCCAGTTTATCGTGCTCTTCTCGATTCAGAAGGCAGTCAAATGAGGCTGGAACGTATAGCACAGATTAGCCAGAACAGCGGTGAGGACTGGATGCACATTAATCTTCTGCTTTCTACCGGTCAGCCTTGGTGGAATGCCAACAGTCCGGAGTTTATTGCAGAAACGGGTCAGGCAACAGAAACCGATAAGGACAAACCAGATCCATCATTCTCGTTCATCATACTGGATAAATCCGCTACTGAATACCTTCTTCCCGGAGTTTTGACCCTGCCCGCAAACAGACGCCAGGCAGCAATTTTTCTTGAGCATTTGCAAGTGCCGGTCACATTAGAAGCGCAAATTTCCCCACGTCAGGAAAAAACAGCCTATCTCTTGGCGCGGGGCAAGCTGCCGGAAGGCGTTTGGCCGGAGGGCGAAATACAGCTTTATCGTGACCGCGTTTATGTAGGCACAACGAACTGGAGCGCTGTTAGTAACCGCTACTTTGAACTCTCTTTTGGACAGGATGAACTCATTCAGGTCAACAGTCAATCGATAGCAAACCAAAATGACAGTCGTGAAATGTTAAAAGCAGCGCGGCGCGTTGCCGATGTTTTTAGCATCACCAATCAGCATAAACGCCAAGTTGAAATACTGGTACTGGACGCCAGTCCAATCGGACGGGATGATGCAGTAGAAGTCGAGCGTCATTTTATGCCCGACATCAGTCAGGATAACTGGGGCGGGCATACCGGTCTTGTTGCCTGGAGGCGACCAATAAACGCCGAAACCAGCCAGGAGTTCTTTGCCGACTACCGTATTAGCTGGCCAAAAGATCGCAGTATTATCGGATTGCCGTAATCCCCCTCTGAATTTGTATAAGGAAGTTGATAAATGAAGTCAGGCAAGGACTCAATTGAGCCGAAGAATTATCTGAAACCAATATCCGAGAAGGAACCCTGTGGTCCAAATCTTGAATATGATTCGGAATACGTTGCGCTACAGACCCGGATGATCCCCAAGGGAGACGTACAGTACGGTGATTTTGTCAAAGCGCCAGAAACTCCCAACTGGAGGGAGATTGGGCAAGAGTGCCTTCAGATGTTGTCGCGAACCCGCGATATTCCCATTTTGCTGCTGTTGCTGCGCTGCCGTCTTCATCTGGTACAGGCGCGAGGGCTGCGTGAGATACTGGAAATACTACTGGAATGGCTCGAACATTATCCAGAGCATGTACATCCGCAAATCCTGATCGAAGGCGAACAAGACCCGACGGTACGTGCCAATGCCTTGCTGGCGCTTGTCGATTACGAGGGCGTACTGGGTGATTTGCGTGAACTTGTGCTTTCCAAAAGCTCTGCCATGCGTCTACAAATACGGGATGTGGAACGTGCGTTCGCCGTGCCACGCCTGAGTGACGCACTGGCGCCAGAATCCGTGCGTCGCCAGCTAAACGATCTGTATCGTGCGGATGATGCCAATGTACTGGCTTTGACGGAAGCGGCGAAAATCGCGCGTCGGTTAAGCGCATGGCTAACCGTCAACATGAAGGAAGACGCGCCAGATCTCAAGGTCTTTTTCCATCTGATGAGCCTGTTTGATCGAGATGAGTCAGGGGCAAAGGATGTGCCGGAGGAACTTTCTTCCGATACCGAACCAGAAATTCCCCAAGCGCTGCAGAAGACGATGGCATCACCCCTGTCTCCAGAAAAAGCGCGGGATACCGCTTTACAGTCCATTCGTAATGTGAGGGAGTGGTTCGAGCAATACGAGCCGAGTAGCCCTGTTTCTGTTCTGCTCCGGCAAGCGGAGTTGATGATCGGCAAGAAATTTTACGAAGTTGCCCAAGCAATTCCATCGGATCTTCTGGAGCGATGGTCGAACGACAGCTCCTCGTGAACAGCAAATCTGGAAACATTCCCGTGAGTGACCGGATTGAGCCTGTACCCGAACCCGCTGAAACATCAAGGTCAGCCTGTACTGGATACTGTGATTTTCTGAGGTAATTTTGATTACTATCCGGATATTTTCATGGTTATACGTACTTGCCTGTTGATGCCATTTTGATGCTATCATCGCGCCCCTGTAGGGGTGGCATGTGTCATGGGCTTCATGATGGCAGAAGTCGCTCACTCCGGAAACACAAGATTGTAGGGCATAACAGTTGCATCCTGTACTACCCAAATTGAAAGCTTTTCATGACACCGAACACCGACCCATTTGCTTTTGACGAAATGTCCGGAAACACGCCAGCGGATGAAGGTGGCGCAGAGAACAATGTTCACAGGCAAGCGTTACTTCAGACCTTGATCTTGCCTTCGGGAGCGGACGTTGCAAGTCGGCTGGAGAAAGTCAAGGCAGCGCAAAATCCGCTTTTAGAAGCGGCTAAACCACTTCTTCTGGCCATTGCCCAAACACCTCTGGAACTTCCTGATGTATCAAGCATTGAGGCGTGGTACGAACTGCTGGATCACGAGGTCAAGTCTTTCACTGATGTGTGTAACAAAGCCAACATTCGTCGTGAGCATGTCGTGACCGCCAGTTTTTGCTTGACAACTGCGCTTGACGAGGCGGCAAACAGTACTTTATGGGGCGGTAGCCGCGGGATTGGGCAGGCAGGCATCTGGGCAGGGCAACAACTGGCCTCACGCTTTCACGGTGATGTGCAAGGCGGTAAAAAGTTTTTCCTGCTGATCGGCAGGTTGTCCGCCCATGTTGAAGAACATTTGGATTTGCTTGAAGTCATGTACTACATCCTTGGATTGGGGTTCGAGGGGCAGTACAGTACCATCACCAATGGTCGTCGGGAACTTGAAATTATTCGTCACCGCCTGTTCACCCTGCTTTCCGCATCGCGTGGAGCGGTACCGCGCGAACTTTCACCGCATTGGCGTGGAACAACCCCGGAGGGTACAAAGTTTTGGCGCGATATTCCAGTATGGGTCAGTGTCTGTGTTTTTGGGCTGATCGTTTTCGCTCTGTTCAGTTGGTACAAATACCAACTGCTTCAGCAGAGTAATATTGTGCAGGAAAAAATCGCGGCCATTGGCAAACTGACACCACCGCCTGTGCGTATTCTGCGGTTGGCTGAGTTGTTGAAGGAAGAGATAGCGCAAGGGAAGGTTTTTGTTGATGAAGATGACTACCACAGTGCAGTGACTTTTCGAAGCGATGACATGTTTGTTCCCGGGCAGGCTCAGGTCAATCAGCGAATTTTGCCGTTATTGGATCGCATTGCTATTGAAATCAGTAAAGTTCCAGGTTCAGTACAGGTCATTGGGCATTCGGATAATAAGCCTATCAAAACGGCAAAATTTTCAGACAATTATGCGCTTTCCAAGGCGCGTGCATTTAATGTGGCGAAGGAGCTTGAAGCGCGTAATGTTTCACCATCACGCATTGAAATATTCGGCAAGGCTGATAGTGACCCCGTAGCAGACAACACGACGGTTGCCGGGCGTGCCAGAAATCGCCGAGTACAGATCATTGTCCAGCAGGGAGCGGTGCCGCTTTCCAATGTATCTCATGCTACGGAATCCACAGCAACAATAACGCACTGATCGGGGATACTCATGTTACAAAAGTTTTTTCGCGCCTTGTTTTCCCGCCGGATGCTGATTATTCTGGCATTTATCGTCCTTGGACTGATTTTATGGTTTTTGGGACCTTTGCTGTCTTTCAGCGGCTTGTATCCTTTTGCCTCTATCGGAACGCGCATCACCATTCTGCTATTTCTGGTGGCATTTTTGTTGTTCAGTCTGTTTCGGTGGCCTGTCAGCATTCTGGGCATCACAGCTTTGTGCCTTCTGTTCTGGCATACCAGCCCGCTTTTGGCGTTTGGTGATAATTTCCCGTTTGCGTCAGTCGGACTGAGGGTAGGGGTTATTGTTTTCGTGCTCTTGTGTTTTTTTGTTTATGCACTTTATCGTTTGTGGCAAGGTTTGCGGAATGATGAAGATTTGCTGAACAAATTTCTACGCCGGAGTGAAAAAAAGGAAGGGAATGATGATTCCAATCCACAGGCACAGGAAAATCTCAAAGCGGTTACCAGTATTGTCAGTCGCGCGGTATCTCAACTGAAGCGAATGCATTCTGGCTCCGGGTTGTTGCGTAGCCTGTTCGAGAGCAAGCGCTATCTTTATGAACTTCCATGGTACATGCTGATTGGTAATCCGGGTGCAGGCAAAACAACTGCCATTCTCAACTCCGGCTTGAAGTTTCCTTTGGCTGAGCAGATGGGGAAAGCCTTTCAGTCGCTTGGCAAGCCGGGAGCTATTGCGGGTGAGGGTGGTACCCGGCACTGTGACTGGTGGTTTACCAATGAGGCGATTCTGATAGATACCGCCGGACGATATACCTCACAAGATTCAGCGCCTCAAGCTGATTCTACAGAATGGTTCGGGTTCCTGTCCCTTCTACGCAAATATCGAACCCAGGCGCCTATCAATGGCGCTGTTCTTGCCATTAATGTTGCGGATCTGATTTCTGAGGACAAAAGCCGTCGCATGGCACACGCAAGTTATTTGCGTGATCGCCTGCTACAGTTGCGGCAGGAGTTAGGTATCCGTTTCCCTGTGTATGTCATTGTCACGAAGATGGATTTGTTGGATGGTTTCGAACCATTTTTTAATTATCTGACCATCGAGAGTCGCGCTCAAGTGTGGGGGTTTACATTACCCTATCGCCAGCAAGGGAAATCATGGGCGTTCGGTGCAAAAAAACAGGGAACTCCCGTTGAAAAGCAGGATTTGGCAACACAACTCACAACCAATCTGGCTGAGTTGTCCGAACGTTTGGAAGCAGGGCTGCCGCTACGCTTGCAGGAAGAATTTGACCAGGGGCGTCGGCGTGCTTTGTATGCATTCCCGCAGGAATTTGACAGCATCGGGCAGGTGCTCGTTCCGTTCCTGGAAGAAATTTTCCTGGATTCGCTCTATGACAACACCCAGTTGCATAATACTTTGCGTGGTGTGTATTTCACCAGTGGATTGCAAACAGACTCTGTTTTGTTCGCCAACTCTCGTACCGTCCTGCAACGCTTGTGGAGTGCGTTACGCAACCGGAAATCGCATGAGGAAAGCGAAACTACTCCCGCAGCAGCAGAGCAATCGAATGAATCAAACAGTGTTCTTGCTGCTCCAATTTCTTCGTCACCACGCAGCCAATCGCAGGTAACGGGAAATCGTGGGTTTTTCATATCTGATCTGTTGACCCGTGTCATTATCCCGGAAGCTGCTCTGGTGCGTCCCAACCTGAAATGGGAAGCCCGGTTCCGTATATTGCAACTGCTGGGGCATGCAGTCGTATTGACGCTCGTGATCTGGTTAATCATCGCCTTGTCTGTGTCTTTCGGCAATAACGAGGAATATCTGAACAGTGTATCCGGCAAAGCGGACACTCTACAAACAAAACTGCTGTCACTGTTTGGCGCTTCAACCGCAGCGCAGGAAAAGGAGATTCCTGGTAACCTTGATATTGCGAGGGATTTGCCGCAATTCAAGGAACTTGATTTGACTGACCCACCCGCTGACTTCCGGTACGGACTTTATACGCCTCCGCCCATCGAGATAAAATCAATGGAAACCTACGCCAGTCTTCAAGACAGGTTGCTGTTGCCCTATGTCATCCGGCGGATTGAAACAGTGTTGCGTGAAGCGATCCGCGTTTCTGACGAAAAACTGGCATATAGCACCTTGCGTGTCTACCTGCAATTGCACGATGAACAGAAATACAATGCTGAGGATGTTCGTATCTGGTTACAGAGGGACTGGGAGAACCCGACCAATGCAACCCAGTTCACAAGTCAAACATTCGTGGCAAACCACATCAATCAAATGTTCCTGAATGGCAAAAGGATTGTGCAGTCACCTTTCCCTGTCAACGAGCCTTTGGTACGGCAGGCGCGTACTTTCCTGGAGACAAGACCATCCCCTCAACGCTTGTATGAGCGAGCCAAAGCGGAAATGTCCAAAGAGGCGCCATCGGATTTCACGTTGGTCCGCGCCATTGGACCTCAAGCGGGTACGGTTTTTGTTCGGGCTTCAGGGGCGCCGCTTGATCAAGGTATTCCAGGGTTGTTTACTTTTGACGGATATCGCCAGTTGTTTGATAAACGCCTGGAAGAATTCATCAAAACAGTGCACGTTGATGATGCGTGGGTGATGGGGTATCGGGAAACAACTCTTTCTGAAGCCGCTTCCAAGACTTTGAACAATATCCGTTCAGCTAACCTGCGGGCACAATTATCGGACGACGCTTTGACGCAAGATTTGCGACGCCAATATCTGACTGAATATGTTGAGAAATGGGATGCCTTTCTGGAAGATATTCGTCCTGCAACCGGAAGCGCATTGAGTTTCGACTTGACCGTTGTCAGCAAGCTTGCAGCGCCAGATTCCCCATTGGCACGTCTCGCCCGTGCTGCTGCCCGGGAAACCACTTTATCACGAGAAATAGTTCAATATAATCCAGACAAGGGGGCGTTGGAGAAAGCCGTTGAAAACATTGATCGTCAAGCGCGAGATGTAAACCGCAACCTGGGACTTCGTGACCAGGCACGTATTGAACGGGAACTGGTCGACAACCATTTTGCGGCTCTGCGTGAAATCGTTACCGGGCAACAAGATCAGGGGGTTCAGATGATGGTGCAGGGAGCACAGGGAAACCCTGGTGCTGGTTCCATCACTGGCGGGAGCATTGTGACTCTGAATAACGTCATAGGGATGATCAATGAATTCCATAATCAACTCTTTGTTGCCGACCTTGCTTTGAATACAAATACAGTTCCTTCCAGTTCAATGGCTGCTGCTGCGAAACTGAAATTGGATGCAAGTCGCCTACCGGCTCCATTTCGGAATGTTATGATCGCACTGGCCAGCAATGGTGACGAGAAGGTAACAGAAGGGAGTGTTTCCATATTGCAAACACAGGCCGAGTCTCAAATAGACAGAACGCTTGCTGCATTGGCGTATCAAGTGGGCAATCCATGTCGACAAGGCATTGATGGATATTTTCCGTTTGTCAAAAGCGAATATGATGCATCCATTGATGACTTTACCCGCATCTTTGCCGCAGGTGGGGCAGCAGATGATTTTTTTCAAAAACAGCTTGCACCGTTTGTTGATACAAGCGAACGCCCATGGCGATATAAATCCACAGTGGCACTGGGTACTATGGGCGATAGTGGTTTTACTTCCGTCGATGGCATGACCATGCCTTCTGGCAATGTGCCAACATTACAAGGCGAATATCTGAAGCAGCTACGACAGCAGATTCCCAATCCCGATGTTTTTGCCCAAATTCAATCTGTCCGTGAAGTTTTTTTTCGTGAACCAGGCAGTAAGAAGATGGCTTGGAAAATGGATCTGAAAATTGTGGAACTGGATCCAAGCATCGTAGAACTCATCATCAATATTGATGGGCAAGCCCAGCGTTACGTCCATGGTCCGATACAGGTGTTTTCCGTCAATTGGCCTGGTCCACGTGGTGGCGCTGTTGCTGAAATAACGGCCAATCCGCGAGTGCGCCCAGAAACTTCCACGATCATTGCGAACGGTCCATGGGCGGTGTTTCGTTTGCTGGATCGGGGTCGTATCATCAACACAGCAAATCCAGAACGTGTATTGGTTGAATATGACTTTGATGGTCGTAAGGCTATTCTGGAAATCAGCACAGGAGGGCAACAAAATCCATTGAGTAGCAATTTGCTCAAAAGCTTCAGATGTCCGGGAGTTTTATGATAAAGCAATTGTTTTCCAGATTGCGACCAGGTTCTCTGGTCAGTTTTCCAGCTCTCTGGGGTAAGGTGCCCTGTCGTGGAGACTTTATCCGTCACAATTTGGCATATGAACAGAGTGAGGCATTGCAAACCTGGATAAGTCAGACACGCAAAATCTTGTCGCTGACACAGGGTGTTTCCCAACGAAAAGTAACACAGGGTATTCCTTGGCAATCGCTGAATCCCGAAAAACCAACGATCGACCCATTGGCGGCAGGGCAGCCTGCCCAGCCGTGGTGCTTCATTCTCCCGCCAGATGGACTCCCTTTCTCTACAGATCGTTATCTGATCGGAGTATGGATGGACTCTTCCGATAAAGTCGGGCGAGAATATCCTTTGGTCTTATTTCAAACAGCCTCGCCGCGCTGGATCAGGCAATATTTTGCTTATCATCCAGAACATCCGTGCGAATGGCTCTTTGGTGCCGCTCGTATCATTGCGAACTCAATTTACATGCAGGAAAGTGAGATGGATCGCCAGGGCAGTCTGGCAGATAACCGCATTGACCCGATGACGATACTGCTGGCGCGGGTGAACGCGCTTTGGTCACTTTATGCGCCTGGCTGGAAAAATTTTTTTGGAAAGCGCGTTTGCCTGCCAAGAGAGGAAATGACTCATGAAATTCAGGAGCTTGTTGGAATACCGCATGCCGATGATCCGATCCGGCATATGGAAGGAGTACGTTTCCTGCCCTGGGCGGAATGGCCAGATTGTCTGACATCCCAGAGGGTATATCCTGAACATGGATATTTCTGGCAGCAGAATCTTCAAGGGCGCTTTGTGGGTGCGGTTCAAGGCTAATAGTAAGATTATGGGGGGCGGTTTCAAATCTGAAGTGCAACACTGAGTTGCAAGTTGCTGATTTCACGTGAGTATACCTCGAAAGGTGTTTCGTAGTTGAGGCATCTGCGTGGGCGGTTGTTGAGTTGTTCGGCAATGGCATTGAGATGCCCTTGAGAGAAGAGCGAGAGGTCAATGCCTTTGGGGAGGTACTCCCGGATAAGACCATTCATGTTTTCGTTGGTAGGGCGCTGCCACGGGCTATGCGGATCAGCGAAGTAGACATTGATTTTCAATCGTTTTGCGAGCGTTTCATGGCAAGCCATCTCGCGCCCCTGATCGTAAGTCATGCTCTTGCGCACACATGCAGGGACATGGCGGAAGCGGCGGGTAAAGGCTTCCAGCGTGGCTTGTGCGGAGGCGTCCGTCATTTTGGCGAGGATCACGTAGCGGCTCTTACGCTCAACCAGCGTGCCGACCGAACTGCGGTTGCCAGCCCCTTTGATGAGATCCCCTTCCCAGTGACCAGGAACCTGACGTGCGGCGACCTCAACGGGGCGCAGGTGAATGGAAGTCATGTTCGGCAGC
>BNUD01000087.1 GCA_025997095.1 Betaproteobacteria bacterium
CTTCGGCGGGCGACGGCGCGTTTTTCTCCGCGCTTTGTGCGGCAAGGCAGGATTGTGTCGGCATTGAACTCGACGCGCGTGTCGCTCCGGCGGGTGTCAGGGTGCAGGATTTTTTCGCTTATCCCGACAGCGAACAATTTGACACCATCATTGGCAATCCGCCCTATGTGCGCTTTCAGGATATTCCCCCGGAGACACGCGCCCGGTTGCCGATGCGCTTGTTTGACAAGCGCAGCAACCTGTTTTTGTTTTTTATCGAAAAATGCGTGCGCCACCTGAAACCGGGCGGGGAACTGGTGTTCATCGTGCCGCGCGAATTCATCAAGCTGACGGCGGCGAAGCAACTCAATGCCTGGCTCTACCAGCAAGGCGACATCACGGATTTCATCGAAACCGGAGATAGCCGTTTGTTTGGCGTTTACGTCCCCAACTGCGCCATTTTCCGTTTTGAGAAAGGTCGTTTGAGCCGGGATATGCATGACGGACGCCAGTTTTCGGAAAATGCCGGACAACTGATCTTTGCCCGCGACGACTATCGCATACCGTTACAGCAGATTTTCACGGTGCGTGTGGGCGGCGTTTCCGGCGCGGACGCGCTGTTTACGCATTCTGAAGGCAATCGGGAATTCGTTTGTTCGCAAACGCGGGAAACCGGAGCAACCCGTCGCATGTTGTTTGGCGTCAAACATCCGCATCTGGTGGCGCACAAGGAACAGTTGCTCGCCCGCCGGGTGCGTCCCTTTGACGAATCGAACTGGTGGGAATGGGGGCGTCTGTACCCGCAAAACGACCATCCGCGCATCTACGTTAACGGCAAAACCCGCCGCGCCGCCCCGTTTTTTCTGCACGAGTGCCCCCACTTCGACGGCGCGATTCTGGCGCTGTTTCCGCACGACACAAAAATGTCCGAACAAGCGTTGAAACAACTGACGCATCTCTTGAATCAGGTGAATTGGCAGGAACTGGGTTTTGTGTGCGACGGACGTTATTTGTTTACCCAGCGCACTTTGCAAAATTGCTTGTTGCCGGATGGATTTGCGCGGTTTTTGAGGTAGGACGGGGCAGAAGAACGCATCGAAGATGCAACGTCCGACAGTTATAAAAAAGTGGTGGAGCCGCTTATTCCGCCTGAAACATCAGCCTGCTTAAACGTGCGCGGCTTGAATACGCTGGACTTGGGGCTGTTTATGTTGCCTTGCCCGCCACAAGTCATAATTTGCTTGTAGGGCAATCCATGCCCGCGCAGCCCCCACGCCCGCAGATTCCAGACGTATCGCCAAGTCAGGGCTGATCGCGGCGTGACCGTTCAGAACCCTGGAAAGCGCCGGTCTTGACATGCCGAGTCTTTCGGCGGCGTCAGAAACCGATAACGCCAACGGCTCAAAAACCGTTTCCCGCAGAATCTCGCCGGGATGTATCTGTGTATGCTGCATGATGATTTCCTCAAAGTCAGTGATAATCTTGATAATCAACAAGTTCAACATCAGAACCGATGAAGCGGTAAGTCACCCGCCAATTTCCGTTGACCGATACTGCCCAATGCCCCGCCAAATCATGTTTCAGTAAATGCAAATCAAGACCCGGCAAACGCAGGTCATCCGGTTCTTGCGCGACATCAAGCAACTGCAAAATCATGTTGAGTTTGCGGGCATGGGCGGGCTGTATGCCTTTCGCTGAACCTGTCCTGTAGAACAGTTCCAAGCCTTTGTGTCGAAATCCGATAATCATGCCCGATTGTAACCCGTTGCGGCACGCGCTACAAACTGCTTTTGTTCTTCTTTCGCGCTTACCTTTTCGCATACATCAAATAGCCGCTTGAAATCATCCCACTTGCCCGCCGCCGCGATCAGTACCCTATCTGCACACATGTTAAAATCCCATCCCATTTTCCCGCCGCAAAAGTTTTTATGCTTAAACAGAGAACATTAAAATCCCTGATTCGCGCTTCCGGTGTCGGCTTGCATGGGGGCGTCAAGGTTAATCTTGTCTTGCGTCCGGCAGCGCCGGATACCGGGATTGTGTTTTGTCGCACGGATTTTCCAGAGATGGTGGAGTTGCCCGCTTCCGCCATGTTGGTGGGCGACACCCGCATGTGTTCCTGTCTGGAACGCGAATGCCCCGGCATTGGCGTGGTCAGGGTGGGCACCATCGAACACCTGATGTCGGCGCTATCCGGTTTGGGCGTCGATAACGCCTATATAGAACTGGACGCGCCGGAAATTCCCATTCTCGATGGTTCCGCCGCGCCTTTCGTGTTTCTCATCCAGTCTGCCGGTATCGAAGAACAAGCCGCGCCCAAGCGTTTTATTCGGGTCAAAAAAACCGTGCAAGTCGAAGACGGCGACAAATGGGCGCGTTTTGAGCCATACGAAGGCTTCCGGCTCGATTTTTCCATCGTCTTCAACCATCCCGCCATTGATAAATCCGCCCAACGCGCGGTGTTCGATTTTGCCGATGACGCCTATCCGCACGAAGTCGCCCGCGCCCGTACTTTCGGGTTCATGCAGGAAGTCGAATGGCTGCGCGAAAACGGTCTGGCGCAGGGCGGCGGGCTGGAAAACGCCATCGTTCTGGATGAGTTTCGTGTGCTCAATGGCGATGGTCTGCGTTATGGCGATGAATTCGTGAAGCACAAAATTCTCGATGCCATCGGCGACCTCTACCTGGTCGGGCATCCTCTGCTGGCTTCCTTCACCGCCTACAAATCCGGTCACGACCTGAACAACAAACTCGCCCGCGCCCTGCTCACCCAACGCGACGCCTGGGAAATCGTGACCTTCCTCAAACCGGAAGCCGCGCCCGAACGCTTGAGTCGTTGGTTAGCGCAAAGCTACGTTCCAGCGGATGTTCTGGTATAGGCAGCACTGCCTTTGACACGGATGGCGCAAAGGCAGGGGCAAGCGCCGCATATTAATCCGGCAATCAAATATACCGTCTGGCGCACGAGCGCCCCATCGCCGTCCCGTGCGATGGATTTTGGCAGGACATTTTCCTGGGAGCGCCGACGCTCCCGGCAACGGCGCGAACTTCGATGCCGCCCTACCAAAAGCCATCGTACTCGTGCGCCAAACGGTATATTCGATTATCGGATCAATAATGCGGCGGAATCTCATCCCCCGCCGACCTTGCCTGTATGGTTGGCGACATGCAGGATAGCTGTTCGCGCAGGGCGCGGACTTCGGTTGCCAGTTGCTCGATGCATTGCTGCTGGCGATACACCGTGAGATTCAGGGTTTCCAGCAAGTCTTGGGCAAAGCTGAATTTGATTTCCAGCTCGGTGATGCGATTTTCCATAAAACACTTTCGGACAAACGGGCGGTCATCATCGCATGAAATAAAGTGGGGGAGCAGCAGAGGGTACCGGGAGCGATGGCGTCCTCGCCATCGTACGGCGGCGAGACGCCGTCGCTCCCAAAGGACGCTTGCCCGACAAAAAATCGTTGTGTTTCACTGAACTGTTCAATGTCGGGTTGCGCCTGCGGCTTACCCAACCTACGAAAAACCAAAGGGACATTCATGCTTCGTGGGCGTCCCGCCAAATGCGTATAACATTAAAATTCTGCAAATCGTGTTTCCGCTTTGCTTTGAGTTGCTACGCCCGCGTAATCCGTTGCACGCCATCTTCCGTCGCCAGCAGCAGCACATCCGCGCTGCGGGCGGCGAAGAGTCCGTTGGTGACGACGCCGACGATCTGGTTGAGTTCGGCTTCCAGCGCAATCGGGTTGGTGATGGTGAGTCCGTGCACGTCCACAATCACGTTGCCGTTGTCGGTGACAAACCCTTCGCGCAGTTTGGGGTCGCCGCCCATTTCCAATATGCGGCGACCGATCTGGCGGGTTGCCATCGGGATGATTTCCATGGGCAGGGGGAAACGCCCCAGGGTGGCGACCTGCTTGGAAGCGTCGGCGATGCAGACGAAGGTTTGGGCGGCGGAAGCGACGATTTTTTCGCGGGTGAGCGCGCCGCCGCCGCCTTTGATCATGGCGAGGTTGGCGTCGATTTCGTCGGCGCCGTCCACATAGATGGACAGGGTTTGCACTTCGTTCAGATTCACGACCGGGATGCCCTGTTGTTGCAGGCGTTGTCGGGTGGCTTCGGAACTTGCGACCGCGCCGCCCAGGCGGTCTTTCAGGGGGGCGAGCGCGGCAATAAAATAGTTGGCGGTGGAGCCGGTGCCGACACCGAGAATGCCGCCTTGCGGCAGGTGTTTTGCCACGTAATCGGCGGCAGCCCTCGCGGTCATCTGTTTGAGTTCGTCCTGGGTCATGGTGGTGGGCTGCGAAATGGTAAGGGTGAAGTTTGCCGCAGCGTCCGTTTCAGCGCGGCAGGGGCAGCAGGAAAAGTTCGACGCGGCGTTGGTCGAGGCGCACGCTGTCGGGGTGTTCCGCGCCCAGCGGGGATTGTTTGACGCGGTAGGAAGGTACGCCGAGTTCGACCAGTCGCCGCCGGATCGTGGTGACCGCCTGGCGGGAGAGTCCGATGTTCATTTCCCGGCTGCCGCTGTTGGGGACGTAGCCCTCCAGCCGGATCACGAGGTCGCGCCTGGCTTTCATGCGTTCGGCGATGGCTTGCAGGGATTGTTCGACGGAATCGGGCAGAGGGGCGGTTTTATCCGCGTCGAGCATGTAGACAGCTTCTGGTGCGGCGGTGTTGCTCACGGGCATGGGCGTGACTACTTCGGCGGCGGCAGGCGGTGACGCGGGTTGGGCGTGGTCAGGCGCGGCGCGCGGGACGGCGGCGGGTTCTTTCGTGGCCTCCGGCAGGGCGGGAAAGGTTTCGCAGGCGGCGCAGAGCAGGAGCGAGAGATAAACGAGGGGACGGGCGTAGTGGTGAGCGGCGGTCATTCGAGTCAGGGGTGTTGGCGCATCAGCGCGGCGTCGACAGGGGCGATGTGGTGATTTGCGCGAGCGGAATGTTGCCATTTTCAGGGGTATCCAGAATGCTGATCAATTTGCCCAGCAGCGTGTACAACTGCCCCTGTTCGTCCGGTGTCATTTGCCGCAGGGCTTCCGGCAGCGCGCCTTCAAAGGGCTGCGGCGCTTTGCCGATGACGTTTACGCCTTCCGGTGTGGGGTGAAGATGCACAACCCGTTGGTCTTGTTCCGAGCGAATTTTCTTGAGCATCTTCAATTCTACCAGCCGTTCAATCAGGTTGCTGGCGGTGGATTGGTGTATCGCCATGTTTTTGGCGAGGTCGGAAACCCGCAAGCCCGGCTGGCGCACGACGATGGCGAGCGCCCAAAGCTGCGCGCCGCTGATGCGGCAGACGTCTTCCACCTGCTGGAAGTGCTGCTTGATGGCGTTGAAAACGGAACGGAATTGTTTGAGGACATCCATTGCGCTGGGGGTGTGTTTGCTGTTCGGCATGATGAATCGCTCCGGTCAGAGAAGGGTTGGATCAGTTGAGGAGTGACGAAAGGGCACGGCGATACTTGCGTACCAGTGCGTCGTTTTGTTCGGCAACGCCGATGATATTAAAAAGTTCGAGCAGGGTGCGCCTGCCCGCGCCATCATCGTAATGACGGTCGCGGCGCACCACTTCCAGCGCGGCGGCGAGGGCTTCTTCATAATGTCCTTGTCCTGCCAGGAATCTGGATAGCGTCAGGCGGGTGTCGTGGTCGTCAGGGTTGGCTGCCAGTTTTTCCAGCAGGGGCTTGTCGTCGCCTATGTCGCCTGCGTTGCGTGCGAGCGCGATACGCGCTTTCAAGGCTTCACTGCGTCCGGCTTCGGCGACGTATTCCAGCGCCAGCAACGCCTCTGCTTCATCCAGACGACCGACTTCAATCAGGGCGTTTGCCGCGTCGAGGTTGAGCGGCTCGTCAAGCGGCTGGTCTTTGGGGCGGGTTGCGATGGCGGGGAGCAGGATTTCGAGCGCGCCTTCCCAGTTACCGACCTGCGCCAGCGCCGCCGCTTTTGCTCGATGGTCAAGCGCGGGCGGCAGCGCGAAGCGGTCGATGAAGGCGCGGACTTCCGCCTCGGTACGTTCACCGGTAAAGCCATCGGCGGGCTGACCGCCAACCAGCATGACTGCGGTCGGGATGCTGCGTACACCAAAATAGCGGGCAAGGTCAGGATTGGCATCGGCATCAATTTTGGCGAGCAGAAAACGCCCTTGATACTCGTCCGCCAGCTTTTCCAGAATGGGTTTCAGTGTCTTGCAGGGCGCGCACCACTCCGCCCAGAAGTCCAGCAGCACGGGCGTATTCAGCGAGGCGTGCAGCACGCGGGTTTCAAAATCCTGCAAGGAAGCATCAAAGTGAAAATCAGACATGGGGCGCAACCGTTTTCGAGAAGGATTGATTCTAACAAATTTATAACCCGATCAATTATCTAATTTGAATTTTTACAAATCTGTCTTGAGAATAATTATTTATAGTGGAAATTTTAGTTTTGTTGTATATAATTTTTTTGAATAAGCAAGGAGGCTTTTGTTGTTTTTAATTTTAATGAGTGCGTTTACACTCGCCAGCCATTGTGGTTTTTCTGGAGTTGTCAGCATGTCCATTTCGTTTTATTTCCGTGTTCTCGTTGCCGTACTGGCGTCGTTTGCATTGTCGGTCGGGGCGCAAGAGGTCACGTTGTTGAATGTCTCCTATGACGTTTCGCGTGAATTGTACAAAGACATCAACCCCGCGTTTGCGGCAGAGTGGCAGGCGGCGAAGAAGGGCGTCATCACGGTGAACCAGTCGCATGGCGGCTCCAGCAAGCAGGCGTTGTCGGTGGCGGCGGGGCTGGAAGCGGACGTGGTGACGATGAATCAATCCCCGGATATCGACATTCTCGTGGAGCGCGGCGGATTGGTGGCGGCGGACTGGAAACAGCGTTTCCCCTACGAAGCCGCGCCTTACACGTCAGTTACCGTCTTTCTGGTCAGAAAGGGCAATCCCAAAGGCATCAAGGACTGGGCGGATCTCGCGCGCCCCGGCATCTCGGTCATCGTGCCCAATCCCAAGACTTCCGGTAATGGTCGCTACACCTATCTGGCGGCGTGGGGGCAGGCTTTGCAAAAAAATGGCAACGATGCGGCGAGGGCGAAACAGTTTGTCGCCGCCCTGTTCAAAAACGTGCCGGTGTTGGATGGCGGCGGGCGCGGCGCGACGACGACCTTTACCCAGCGCGGCATGGGCGACGCGCTGGTGACGTTTGAAAACGAGGCGGTGCTGATTGCCAAAGAAATCGGCGAAGACCAGTTCGACGTGGTGTATCCCCCGGTCACCATCGAAGCCGCCGCGCCCGTGGCGGAGGTGGAGAACGTGACCAAACGGCGCGGTACGCACGCGGCGGCGGTGGCCTACCTGAATTTCCTGTTTTCCGGGGCGGGGCAGGACATCATCGCCCGGCATTATTTCCGTCCGCGCGACCCGGCAGTGTTGAAAAAATATGCCGCTCGTTTTCCCGCCGTGCGTACTTTCACGGTGGAAAACGCCCTGGGCGGTTGGGCGAATGTGCAAAAGACCCATTTTGCCGACGGCGCCATTTACGACCAGATTACGGAACAGCGTTAAATGTCCAGACAACACAATGTCCTGCCGGGCTTCAATCTGGCGCTGGGCTACACCCTCGTCTATCTTTCGCTCATGGTGCTGATTCCATTGGCTGCCGTGTTCATCAAGGCATCCAACCTGAGTTTTGGAGAGTTCTGGAACGTGGTCAGCGCGCCGCGCGTCGTGGCGTCCTATAAGGTCAGTTTCGGCTTGTCGCTGGTGGCCGCCGCCATCAATTCCGTTTTTGGCGTGTTGCTGGCATGGGCGCTGGTGCGCTACAGCTTTCCGGGACGCAAACTGGTGGATGCCCTGGTCGATCTGCCGTTTGCCTTGCCGACGGCGGTGGCGGGGATCGCGCTCACGGCCATTTACGCGAAAAACGGCTGGGTCGGGCAGATTCTGGAGCCAGTCGGCTTTCAGGTGGCTTACACCCCCTGGGGGATTCTGGTGGCGCTGATTTTTATCGGGCTGCCGTTCGTGGTGCGTACCGTGCAGCCGATTCTGGAAGACCTGGAGATGGAAACCGAAGAGGCCGCCGCCAGTCTGGGCGCGAATCGCGGTCAAACCATCCGGCGGGTGGTGCTGCCCGCCCTGCTGCCCGCGCTCCTGACCGGTTTCGCGCTGGCCTTTGCGCGGGCGGTGGGGGAATACGGCTCGGTCATTTTTATCGCGGGCAACATGCCTTTCGTTTCGGAAATCACGCCGCTCATGATCATTACCAAGCTGGAGCAATACGATTACGTCGGGGCAACCGCCGTGGCGGCGGTGATGCTGGTGCTTTCCTTCATTTTGCTGCTCGTCATCAATTTTCTGCAAGCCTGGTCAAGCGGGCGTGTGCGTAAGGGGCGTTAATGTCTATTGTGAAATCCGCTCACGCGCACCGGGGCAACCGGTTTGAAAGCAACGCCGCCACCCGTGAAGCGCCCTGGGTCAAGGCGCTGATCATCACGCTGTCGCTCACTTTTTTCGCGCTGTTTCTGCTCATGCCTCTGGCGGCGGTGTTCTCGGAAGCCTTGCGTAAAGGCTGGGACGCTTACTGGGCGGCGTTAAAAGAGCCGGATGCGCTGTCTTCCATCAAACTCACCCTGATTACGGCGGGGATTGCCCTGCCGCTTAATCTCGTGTTCGGCGTTGCCGCCGCGTGGTGCGTCGCCAAATTCGAGTTTCGCGGCAAACAGCTTTTGACCACCCTGATTGACTTGCCCTTTTCCGTATCGCCCGTCATCGCCGGTCTGGTTTTTGTATTGGTTTTTGGTACGAATCAAGGCTGGTTTGGACCGCTGTTACAGGCTTACGACCTGAAAATTGTCTTCGCCGTGCCCGGCATCGTGCTGGCGACCGTGTTCGTGACCTTTCCCTTCATCGCCCGCGAGCTGATTCCCCTGATGCAGGCGCAGGGTCGGGAAGAGGAAGAAGCCGCCGTGGTTCTGGGCGCAAACGGCTGGCAGACGTTCTGGCGCGTGACTTTGCCGAACATCAAGTGGGGCTTGCTGTACGGCGTGATTCTCTGCAACGCCCGCGCAATGGGGGAGTTCGGCGCCGTGTCGGTGGTTTCCGGGCACATTCGCGGCATGACGAATACCATGCCTCTGCATGTCGAAATCCTCTACAACGAATATAACTTTGCGGCGGCTTTTGCCGTCGCCTCGCTGCTCGCCCTGCTGGCATTGGTCACCTTGGCGATCAAGAGCTGGGTGGAATGGAAAGCGGAGCAAACCGTGACGCTTGAAGCCGAAAACGAATTTCAAAATGGAACGCCATCATGAGCATTGAAGTACGCGACATCTATAAACAGTTTGGCAATTTCATCGCCCTGGATAACGTCAGCCTGGAATTTCCCAGCGGGCAGTTGACGGCGCTTTTGGGGCCTTCCGGTTGCGGCAAGACCACGCTGTTACGCATCATCGCGGGGCTGGAATACGCCGACCGGGGCGCTGTTTTTCTGGAAGGCGAAAACGCCACCGGCGCCCATGTGCGCGAACGTCAGGTCGGTTTCGTGTTCCAGCACTATGCCCTGTTCCGGCACATGAGCGTGTTCGAGAACGTGGCTTTCGGTCTGCGCGTCAAACCGCGCAAACAGCGTCCCTCTGAAGCGGATATTCGGAAAAAAGTCACCGCGCTTTTAGAACTTGTGCAACTCGACTGGATTGCCGACCGTCTGCCCGCGCAACTCTCCGGCGGTCAGCGCCAACGCATCGCGCTTGCCCGCGCGCTGGCGGTGGAGCCGCGCGTGTTGCTGCTGGACGAACCCTTTGGCGCGCTGGATGCCAAGGTGCGTAAGGAATTACGCCGCTGGCTGCGCCGTCTGCACGACGAATTGCACATCACCTCCATTTTTGTCACCCACGATCAGGAAGAGGCTCTGGAAGTGGCGGACAGCGTGGTGCTGATGAATCGCGGCAAGGTCGAACAGCAGGGCGCGCCGGATGCCGTGTACCAACACCCGGAAACCCCCTTCGTGTATGGCTTTCTGGGCGCGGTGAATTATTTTCACGGGCGCACCGAAGAAGGTCGCGTGCGCGTGGGCGACGCCCTGCTGCACGCCGAAGCCGCGCCGGACGCGCATGGTCTGGCGAGCGGTTCAAACGTCACGGCCTTTGTGCGTCCGCACGAACTCGCCATTGTTTCGACGGAAGCGGCAGACCCGGTTGGCGTCGCCGCCAAAATCACCCGCATTCTGGGCTTTGGCGCCGCCGCCCGCATTGATCTCGTCGGGCTGGATGCCGAAGCGCAGCATTTCGAGGTGGAAATGAGCCGCGAACAACTGGCAGCGCAAAATCTGGTTGAAGGCCAGAACGTGCGCCTCACCCCTTCCCGCATCAAGGTCTTTGAACGGGAAGCCAACGCATAAACACGCCAGGGTAATCGCATGAATCCGGCAATCGAATATCCCGTCTGACGCACGAGTACTTCCGATTCGCATAAGAAGCGAGACGCGAAGACAGTGCTCTTGCACGGCAAGGCGAAGTCGACAAAATATCGCTTCTCATGCGAATCGAAATACGATGGCATTTGGCAGGGCGGGAGCAGGGCAATCGCATGAATGCTGAAGACATGCTTTGTAACGGCGAAGCCGCGCGAATCACCCTTCTCCCCTTGTGGGGTGAGACGGGAATTCTCGAAGCGAATGCTTCGAGCCGTCGAACGCCCAAT
>BNUD01000088.1 GCA_025997095.1 Betaproteobacteria bacterium
AAAAGGGGTGGAGGGGCGGGGGGGGTTGTGGGACCCCCCCCCCCCCCCCCCCCGCAAGATGGGTGAATGAAGAGGGGTGAATGGGGATCAGGTGACAGATGTCAGTACTTTCTGGCGGCTTTGCCGCCCCCTGATGACTGTCACCTGACATCTGATCCCTGGATTGCCGCGTCGCTATGCGCCTCGCTTTTGACGCGGGGGGTTCTCTCAGGTTGGGTAAGCGTAGTTGAACCCGACACTGATCCGTCAATCTGGTCATCCGCCCGGTATCTGGCAGGTTGCGCGTGATAAATCGCCAATGTCGGGTTGCGCCTGCGGCTTACTCAACCTACAGGCTGGGAGCGCCGGCGTCCCGCCGACGGTTTTAAGATTTTTCGTGCGGAACCAACCCCGCCGGCGGGGACGCCGGCGCTCCCAGGTTAGTCTGGGCGGGATCGAAGAAACTGCTGTCGTGAACGCGCCCTACCTAATACCCCAAACGTTTCTTCGCCCGCCCGATCGCGGCTTTGACCTGCTTTGGCGCCGCGCCGCCGATGTGGTTGCGGGCGGCGAGTGAACCTTCTATGGTCAATGCCGCAAACACGTCCTCGCCCAGCGCGACCTGCGGCGAAAAGGCTTGCAGTTCAGAGCGCGAGAGTTCCGGCAAATCCACGCCCTTTTGTTCGGCAGCCTTGACAGCGCGCCCGACGGCTTCGTGCGCGTCGCGGAAGGGCAAGCCCTTTTTGACCAGATAATCGGCGAGGTCGGTTGCGGTGGCAAAGCCCTGTTTTAACGCCGCGCGCAGGGCGTCCGCCTTGACGGTGATGCCGCCCATCATGTCGGCGAAGATGATGAGGGTGTCGCTCACCGTGTCGAGCGCGTCAAACAGGGGTTCCTTGTCTTCCTGATTGTCCTTGTTGTAGGCGAGGGGCTGCGATTTCATCAGGGTCAGGAGCGCGATCAAGTCGCCGTAGACCCGCCCCGTTTTGCCGCGCGCGAGTTCGGGCACGTCCGGGTTTTTCTTCTGCGGCATGATGGACGAGCCAGTGCAGAAACGGTCGGCAATCTGAATGAAGCCCACGCGCGGACTCATCCACAGCACCAGTTCTTCCGACAGGCGCGAAATGTGGGTCATGGTGAGCGCGCAGGCGGCGCAGAACTCGATGGCGAAATCACGATCAGAAACCGCGTCGAGCGAATTTTCACAGACGCCCTCAAAACCCAGTTCGGCGGCGACGAATTCGCGGTCAATGGGGTAGGTCGTCCCCGCCAGCGCCGCCGCGCCCAGCGGCAGACGATTGATGCGCTTTCTGCAATCGTAAAAACGTTCGCTGTCACGCAGGAACATTTCAAAATAGGCGAGCATGTGGTGCCCGAAGGTCACGGGCTGCGCGATTTGCAAATGGGTAAAGCCCGGCATGGGCGTGGCGGCTTCACGTTCCGCCAGCGCGAGAAGGGCGGACTGAAACGCTTTCAACAAGGCGAGGATGCCGTCCGTGCCGTCGCGCAAAAAAAGGCGGATGTCGGTCGCCACCTGATCGTTGCGGGAGCGTCCGGTGTGCAGGCGTTTGCCCGCGTCGCCAACCAGTGCGGTCAGGCGTTTTTCGATATTGAGATGCACGTCTTCCAGGTCAAGCGACCATTGAAATTGCCCGCTTTCGATTTCCGCCGTAATCGTCGTCATGCCGCGTTCGATGTCGGTCAAGTCGCCATCGGTGATGATGCCCTGCCGCGCCAGCATTTTGGCGTGCGCGAGCGAGCCGCGTATATCCTGCCGCCACATGCGCTGGTCGAAATCGACGGAAGCGGTGTAACGCTTGACGAGATCGGAAACGGGTTCAGAAAAACGCCCAGCCCATGTATATTGCAAATCCAATGTTGAATTCATGCTGTTCAAAAGCGCGTGGCAAAATGCGCGTGTAAAAAAAGAGGAGAACGAAGGGTGGGCAGTATACGGCAAAACACGCGCCAGCTTCTGCCGGATTGGCGCAATCTGGGCGTGCTGTTGCGCGCGCTGTTGGGCGTCAATCTGCTGGCGTTGGCGGCGGCGTTGGTCTACGCGCACAGTTTACAGGGCTGGCTTTCGGCTTTTGTGGAAAACGCGGCGTGGGTCGAGCCGCTGTTGTTCATCAATCTGGGTTTTCTCGCGCTCTCCCGCGACCTGCTCTGGCGTTTGCGCCCGCGTACCGGACAAGCGTTGGCGCTCATCTTCGCCACGTTCAGCGGTCTCTTGCTGCAAGACAGTTGGCGTTTTATCGGTCTGGCGGAAGCCGATTCCCCGCTCTGGCGTGCCGCGCTCCTGTCGTTGGCCGCCGCTTGTGCCTTGCTCGCTTATTTTGAATGGCGCAGCAAGGCGTTGTCGCCGCGTCTGGAAGAAGCAAGGCTGTCGGCGTTGAACGCCCGTATTCGCCCGCATTTTTTGTTTAACGCCTTGAATACCGTCATTGCCCTGATTCGCAGCGACCCGCGCGGGGCGGAAAACGCGCTGGAAAATCTCTCCGAATTATTCCGCGCCCTCTTGAAAAATCCCCGCGAACTCTCGCCCCTGTCCGCCGAAATTGCGCTCGGTCGCCAATATCTCGAACTGGAAAAATTGCGTCTGGGCGACCGTCTGCAAGTGAGCTGGGAAATCGAGGCGTTGCCGCAAGAAACCCTGGTGCCGCCGCTGATGTTGCAGCCCTTGCTGGAAAACGCCGTCTATCACGGCATCGAATCGACTGCGGAAGGCGGTGAAATTCTGGTCCGCCTGGGCATGGCGGGCGAGATGCTGCAACTCGATGTCAGCAACAGTCTGGGTGACGACGCGACCACGACCATCACAAGGCATCGTCCCGGCAATCACATGGCGCTCAAGAATATCCGCGAGCGTCTGGCGTTGTATTACGACATGGAAGCCTCGCTTGAGCATGGTAAGCGGCATGGGCGCTATCGGGTGCATATTGAATTGCCATGTCGTACACACAGTTTCTCGGTTTTCGATTAATCTTCGCGTCATGACAAAAAAACTTGCCCTGCTGATTGTCGACGACGAACCCTTGGCGCGTTCGCGTCTCTTTGAACTGCTCGCCGATATTGCCGACGCCTGTCCGAACACCGTGCTGGGCGAGGCGGAAAACGGTCTGGCGGCGTTGCACTGGTTGCAGAACAGCACCATCATGCCGGACGTGCTGCTTGCCGACATTCACATGCCGGGCATGAACGGGCTGGAACTCGCGGGGCATCTGGGCGGCGTATTGGGCAATGCCGCGACTGCGCCCGCCATCATCTTCACCACCGCCTACGACAATCACGCCGTGCAGGCGTTTGAACTGAACGCGATTGACTACCTGCTAAAACCCGTGCGCGCCGTGCGGCTGCAAGCGGCGCTGGAAAAGGTCAGCCAACGTCAAACCGCAGCGACAGGTCACGCCAACCCGACCGCCGACACCCTGCAAACGCTACGTCAGCAAATCGGCAGCGGCGCGCGCAGCCACCTGACCTGTCACGAACGCGGTCGCCTGCTGCTTGTGCCGGTTGCCGACGTGCTGTATTTCAAGGCAGACCTCAAATATGTCACCGCCCGCACCCGAGAACGGGAATTCGTGCTCGACGAAACGGTCACGCATCTGGAAACGGAATTTTCGCATCGCTTCGTGCGTCTGCATCGCTCCGCACTCGTCGCATGGCAGGCGTTGGCAGGTTTTGAGCGCGCGCACGAAGATGATGAAGCCTATGGCTACGCCTTGCTGCACCATGTGCCGGAAAAACTCCCCATCAGCCGCCGTCAGTGGGGCATGGTGAAGTCGGAGCAGAAAAAACGCGCTGACGCGCCAAACCCTTCCAAAACGGAGTAAAAAACATGCCTTTACCATTACAACGGGGCTTCACCCTGCTGGAAATCGCCATCGTGCTGGTCATCATCGGCTTGCTGTTGGGCGGCGTCCTGAAAGGGCAGGAACTCATCGTGCAGGCGCGCATCAAAAATATCATCGGCGATTTGAACGGGCTTTCCGCCGCCATCTATACCTATCAAGACCGCTATCGGGCGCTGCCCGGCGACGAACGCAATGCCGCCGTTTCCGCGCGCTGGAGCGGCGTGACGGGCGGCGACGGCAATGGCGTTATCTGCGGCGCGTACAACGGCGCTACGGGCGGCGCCGCCTGTAGCGGCGAAATCGAATCCACCCTGATCTGGCAACACCTGCGGCAAGCGGGCTTGATTACCGGCGCCGCCGGACGCGATATTCCCACGAATGCCGCTGGCGGCTTGATCGGCATCCAGTCCGGCGCGTTCGGACTTGCCGGACAGGTCCTTTGCGTGAGCAACCTGCCCGCCAAAATCGCCGCCGCCATCGACGCGCAATTAGACGACGGCAACCCCCGCGCAGGCAACGTGCGCGGCACAGGGCAAAGCGCCCCCAACCCCGCCGCCAGCGCGAGCATTCCCCCGGATACCGCCTATCAGGACGATGGCAGCCAGTTGTATCTGGTGTGCAAGCAGATTTGAGCGGGGATTACCCACAATTCAATATGGATGCCTCGTAGGTTGGGAAAGCCGCGTAGCGGCGCATCCCGACGGTTGTACCTTCCGTTGCCGCGCGCCGCAAAAATAACAAGCGTTGCAAATTGGTGAGCAGCGTTTCGCGTAGGTGTTCACAACCGTCGGGTTCAATTTCGCTTACCCAGGCGACGCGCTGGGAGCGATGGCGTCCTCGCCATCGTACGACGGCGAGACGCCGACGCTCCCAGGTGGGAAACATCCTGCGCCCCCCGCTTTGAGAAATTCCGCACTGCACCAAAAGTCGGGTTACACTACAAGGGTTTTGATTACGAGGAGATTTTTTCAGATGAGCATCGACGAACGTTCTTACATCCAAACCGCAGGCGCGAAAAATTCCGATCTGGCGCAGGGGTCACTTGCCGCGAGAAAGGTGCTTCGCAACACTTACCTGCTTCTGGCAATGACTTTGGCTTTCAGCGCATTCGTGGCAGGGGTTGCCGCTACGACTGGCGCAAAGCCGCTGGGCTTGATCGTGACGCTGGTGGGGTATTTCGGTTTGCTGTTTGCCGTGACCAAGTTCCGTAATAGCGGCGTGGGCGTGGCGCTGGTCTTCGCGCTCACGGGTTTCATGGGTTATACCCTGGGTCCTCTCATTGGCTTCTATCTGCAAACACCGGGCGGCTCCAGTATTGTGATGACCGCCTTGGGCGGCACGGCGGTTGTTTTCTTTGTCATGTCCGCAATTGCCGTCACCACAAAAAAAGACTTGAGCTTCATGGGCAGCTTTCTTGCCATCGGTATTCTGGTGGCTTTTCTGGCAGGCTTGGGGGCGATTGCCTTTAACCTCCCGATGCTCTCTCTGGCGGTTTCCGCCGCTTTTGTGCTGCTGGCTTCCGGGCTGATTCTGTTTGAGACCAACAACATCATCCGGGGCGGCGAAACCAACTACGTCATGGCGACCGTCACGCTGTACGTGAGCCTCTATAATCTCTTCGTCAGCCTGATGCACATTCTGGGCGCATTCTCCGGCGACGATTAATCGGGATTGCAACCCGGCACTAAAAAGCGTCGCGTTTGCGGCGCTTTTTTACATTGGCATGGCCGCTTGTGTGACAATTCACCACTTGTTTTTTACACGCCAGACGGAAACCCGACGTGCAGAATCATTATCAAACCCTTGGCTTGCCCGTAGGCGCTTCTCTGGAAGCCGTGCAGGATGCCTACAAACAGGCGTTGCGCCGCTTTTTGCACAACAAACAAGCGGGTACGCCCTTGCCGCAGGCGGAGTTTGACGCGCTGCAAGCCGCCTACGATGCGCTTGGCGCAGTGGAACGCAAGGCGGTTTATGACGAGTCGCTTGCCTCGCCCGCCGAAGCAAAAGCCACCCCGCCACCGCCCGCCCAAAATCCCGCTCACGCTTCAGACCTCGCCTTGAGCGCGCTGTACAGCGCGCCGACACGCTCCGCCAAAGTCGCGCCGGAATCCGCAGACAACGGCATCACCACGCACCGCTTTGAATTCACGGGTTCTGGCGGCGAGTATTTTCGGATCTGGATTGTCAATCTGCTGCTGACCATCCTCACCCTCGGCATTTATTCGGCATGGGCGAAGGTGCGGCGGGAGCAGTATTTTCGCCGCAATACCCTGCTAAACGGCAGCGGCTTCGACTACCACGGCAATCCCAAGGCCATTTTGAAGGGGCGCGTCATTGCGTGGAGCCTGCTGCTTGTCCTGACCATTTCGGAAAAGCTGAATCCGGTCTACTACGTAATTGCCATCCTCCTGTTGTCGCCCGCGCTGCCCTGGCTGCTCTGGCGTTCCTTCCGCTTTCGCGCCCGCAACACCTCATGGCGCGGTCTGCGTTTCGACTTCGAGAGCGGTTATCTGGCGGCGTTCACCACGTTCATCGCCTACGGGCTGCTGACGCTCGTCACGCTGGGGCTGGCGTTTCCGCTGCAACTCCTGCGCATCAAGCAATTCATGCTCAATAATCTTTCTTTCGGCGGATTCAATTTCAAGACAGAGGCAACGTCGAAGGACTTTTACATTGTCTTTCTGATTGCGGTGGTGGCGGGGATGGGCGGTTTCGTCGCGATCATCATCGCGGGCACCGTGCTCGGCATGATGCTGGGCAAGCTGGCGAGTTCTATCGTCATGATGGTCATGATCGGCATCCTGATTTTTGTGCTGTATGTTCTGATCATGCCTCTGGTGATTACCTATGTGCAGGTCAACCTCGCCAACCGCTTGTGGAACAAAACCAGCCTGTCCAGACACCAGTTTGAATGCGACCAGCGTTTGGGCGCGATGTTTGCCATCGTGATCACGAACTGGCTCTTGATTATGCTCACGGCGGGTCTCTACTGGCCTTGGGCGAAAATCCGGCTGGCGGCTTATCGCGCCCGGCATTTGAGTCTGATTGCGGCGGGCAGTCTGGATGAATTCGTTAGCTACAATACTGCCGAACAACAGGCGTTGGGCGAGGGGTTCGCCGACGCTTTCGATTTTGACATCGCGCTATGAACATGGAAGCCTTTTATTTCGACGGTCGCAGTTCCAAACGCCATACGGTACGTCTGGAAGCCACGGCGGGGCGCCTCTGCCTGCATGACGCGCCGGAAGGCGAGCAACATTTTGACTACACGGAAGTCAAAATTTCCGAACCGCAGGGACGCGCCCCCCGCGTACTGGGTTTTCCCGATGGCGCGTGCTGCGAAGTCGCGCAGAGCGCGGAACTGGATGCCCTGCTGGAGACGCTGGGCTACCGTGAATCTTTCGTCATGCGCTTGCAAGGCAACTGGCCGGTGAGCCTCTTCGCGCTCATCTGCGTGATTCTGATCATGGCGGCGGGATACCAGTGGGGCTTGCCCTGGGGCGCGGAAATCGCCGCGCCGCATATTCCCTTAAAGCCCATGCGACAACTCTCCGACGCCGCCATGCGCCAAATGGATGGGGAAATTTTGCATTCGAGCAAGCTCTCGCGCGCACGTCAGGAAAATTTGCAGGGTGGCTTTGATCGATTGGTCGCGCTCGACCCGGAACTGGCGGCGTATGCGCCGCACCCGCGTCTGTATTTCCGCAGCGCGCCCGATATTGGTCCCAACGCCTTCGCCATGCCGGGAGGACAGGTTGTCCTGTTCGATGAACTGGCGGAAGAATTGACCGACGACGAGGCATTGGCGGTGCTGGCGCACGAACTCGGTCATTTGAACCGGCGGCACAGCATACGGGAACTGATTCAATCGTCTGCCACGGGTGCCGTGCTCGCCGCCTATTTTGGCGATGTTTCCGTCGCTGTGACCACTCTTGCCGCGCTGGCGCTCAACATGAACTATTCGCGCGAGATGGAACTGGAAGCGGACGCCTATGGCGCTGTCGCCCTCTCCCGCCAGAATAAATCCCCCCTGCTGCTGGCGAACGCGCTGGAAAAACTGGAACGCTCGGCACGCTACGTCGGTGATGATGATGAAGACGAGGATACGGACGAGGACAATAGCGCAGAGGAAGACGAAGACGAAAGCGGTTCTCCTGGCTGGCTGTCCTCGCATCCCGACACCCGCGAGCGTATCCGGCGCTTGAAAGAACTCAGCGTTTCAAACTGACCAGCAACACGCCCGCCAACACCAGCGCCGTGCCGATCATCTGGTGGGTGGAGATGGACTCCCCCAGCCACCACCAGCCGAAAAAGAGGGTGGCGATGGGGCCGATGGTGCCGATCAGCGCCGAGCGCGACGCGCCGATGCGCCGGATGGCAGCGGACTGCATGAAGACCGGCAACACGGTGGAAAAAACCGCCATCGCCAGCACGAGCGCATAGACCTGCCAGGGCAGGATGAATGCGGCAAACGGTTGGCTGATGGCGAAATGCGCGAGTGTGCCGCAGGTCGACACCAACATGCAAAGCGCGGTGAAGCGTGCGCTGCCCAGACGGGCAATCATCGTGCCGCTGCCCGTGAGATACACAGCAAACGCCAGACTGGAAGCAAACACCAGCCCCGCCCCCAACCATATGCGCTCGCTTTCCTGCGCCAGATTGAGGTCATGCGCGAAGGCGAAACCGATGCCCGCGTAAGACAATAGAATGGACGCGAGTTCGCGCCAGTGCAGTCGCCGCTTGAACACGACGCGGGCAATCAGCACGGTCAGCGTCGGGTAGGTGAACAAAATCAGCCGTTCCAGCGCGGCGCTGATGTATTGCAACGCCATAAAATCCAGCAGGCTCGACCCGTAGTAGCCGCAAAGTCCCAAAAAACAGAGCAGCAGCATATCCCGCCTTGAAAGCGCGGGCGCGCTCTTGCCCGCGCGCCAGCCCACCCAGGCGAAAACCGGCAGGGAAAGCAGCATCCGCAAGGCCAGCAGGGTAATGGCGCTGACCGGCCAGGCGTAAGCCAGTTTGACGAAAATGGCTTTGAGGGAAAATCCCAACGCCGCGAGAAAAGCAAGCAGAACGCCTGAGCGTTCGGCGGAAGGGGTATCAGGCATCAGGAGCGTGTATCAGTGGGTTTGCCGCACTACAGGCGGCAAGAGAAACCAGAGCAGACTCAACAGCAGCAACATGATGGCAGCGCCCCAGCGCAGTGTGCGCCAGAGCGCGGGGCTATGTTTGAGGATACGTAACTCTTCGGCGAAAACCGTTTCGCAAGCGCCGTTGCCTCGGTCGGTGCGCGTGGTGCTGCTGCCACGCTGGAAACCGCCGTCATGCGAATACTTTGCCAGATGTCCCTCGACATAAATCTGGTCACCGACGCGAACTTCTTTCAGCAACGAGCGGATGTTCGCCTGATCGCTCAAGATGTGGTTGTTGGAAAGTTGGTCTTCAGAGAATTGCTGCCAGGCTTCGCTGCTGTGGGTTTGATACCAGCATGTCCATTGTCCGCTGGCAAAACTGAACTGCGTATAGATGCCGGACAAAGCGACCTTGCCCCAGACGACGCACAGGTCTGCCGTATTGAGATGGTCGCTCCATTGTTTGTGGACATAGTCAATCAGACCATCCGCCATGTGCTTGCTGACGACAAGACCGTAGAGTTCGTACCGATAGAGCGGCTCAATGTGATAGTCGACATCATTAACCGTGACGTCGAAAGGCTTGCGTACCGCAGGCGTTTGTAGCGGGGCGGCGGCAAGCGCCGGCAACAGCTCGGTAGCTGCCGGCAACTCGTCGCCCCGATAAAGACCTAACGCCAAGACGACAAGACTGGCAAAAAAGAGAATCCCGACCAGACGCGGCATGTCCGTTGAAGCGGCGCGGGAAATTCGTCGCAAGGCGCATGGACAGGCGTTGGCGCAACGAAAAGATGACGCGGGGCAGTTGCTCGACTACTATCAGGCACTCCCGAAAAAGGAACGCACGCCGCGCCTGGCGCTCGCCGCCGCCCGCAATCTGCACCACGCTGGCGCGGACGAAGCCGCTGCCGAAATTGTGGAAAACGCGGTTGCCGCACTGGTGGATGGCGACTGGCTGCCGGAACTCCCCGCGCTCTACGGGCAACTCTCCGCGCCCTCCGGCAAGGCGCTGACTGCCCGCATCGCCCGTGCCGACGGCTGGCTTTTGCAGCATCCAGAGGATAATCTTCTGTTGTTGGCGTTGGGTCGAATGTGCGAACGCCAACAGCTTTGGGGCAAGGCCAAAAGCTATCTGGAAGCCTCGCTCTCCGTGCGCGAGAGCCGCGAAGCCCATCTTGCCCTGGCGCGTTTGCTGGATACCTTGCAAGAAACCGAAGCCGCCAATCGCCATTTCCGGCGGGCGGCTGAATTGAACGATTAAATTTTTGAAACCCAAATGCAGAGGAGCTTCATCATGGCTGGCGTCGACATGCGAAAAATTTACAACTTTTATCCCATAGAACCGGCACCGTCCCCCGACGACCTGCCGACCGGGGGCGACCTTTATTACGAATGCACCGAATGTTCGGGCGTGGTCAGTTCCGTCACCCACATCAAGGCCGCCTGCACCTGCGGCAACCTGAGCGGTCACGGCGGACAAACCACAGTGAAAGACCCTGCCAAGGTGCGGGTTGTGCGCGGCAAATTGAAGTAATTTCAACATACCTTG
>BNUD01000089.1 GCA_025997095.1 Betaproteobacteria bacterium
TGTGAACCGGTGTTGTGGCGCAGGGTGCTGTAGCCGATGGCGGCGAAGCCGTGTTTGTCGGATGATTGAACCGTTTGCAGGGCGGAATGGATGCCGCGCTCCGCCGCGAAATCCTGTGCCTGATTCAAAAATGCTGTGCCGCTCAAAAAGCCTTCGGATAAGGCCTTGGTTTGCGGGTTGAGGTTTATGCCGGGGGGCGGCGTTACAGGTGGCGTCACAGGCGGATTAACAGGTGGCGTCACGGGCGGGGTAACGGGTGGAGGTGTCACTGGCGGGGTGCCGCCCGCTACGGTTGCCAGTAGTTGCTTGCCGTTGGTGGTCAGGTCAAAGTCATAGAGCAGGCTTACGCCTTGCAGTCCTGTGCCGTGGGCGATGGTGTTGGCGGGATTACCCGTCAGACTGGTGGCGTTGATGAGGGTGATCGTATCGCCTGCTGTCAGGGGGGAACTGCTTCCGAGGATGCCGACGTTGACGGTGCTGTTTGTGATGTTGGCAGTGCCGCCGACATTTAACAGGCTGTAGCCGTTCGTGGCGATGGTGGGCAGATAAAAATTCAACTGGCTGCCGATGGCGGAGAGGTTTCCGGTGATGGCTGCGCCTTGGTAGACGTTTAACCGGGCGGCGTTTGCCAGTGTCAGGTTTTTGCCGACGCGGTTGTACAGATTGAACGTCGCGGGGCTGGCGATGCTGACATTGCTGTTGGGCAATGTGCCAGAGAGGGCGAGGGTGAGGGAACCTGCGTTAATGATGGTGTTGCCGCTGTAGGTGTTGTTGCCCGTCAGGGTCAGATTGCCGTCGCCGGTTTTGGTTAATGTGCCGGTGCCGGAAAGGGTGCCGCTTACCCTGTAATCGTGACCTTGGGTGTTGGTGAAGATCGTTGCCGCCGGAGCGACGCCGGGGGTGACGATATTGACCTGCCCGAATCCGGTATCGGTGAAGGTGACGGTATCGCCGTTGATGAAGGTGGATTCCGGCGTCCAGTTTTCTGAAGTCAGGATGTTCCAGTTGTGGTTGGTCGCGCCCGTCCATTCGAGGTCGGCGGGGGTGGTGCGGACAACTGGCGGAGGCGGCGGTGGAACATACAGCGGCGACACCGTCGTGGTGGCGACGAGGTTGCCGTTGCTATCCGGCGCGAGGTTGAAACCGTAGATGAACGCCATGCCCGATGAAAGGGTGACGGTGGCGGTGCTGGCACCTGTCAATGTGCCTGCCTCGATGAGGTTGAAGGTGTCTGCCGACGCGAGCTTGGTGAAACTTGTAAAACTGCCGTCCTGCTGGATGTTGATCGCGCTGCCGGTGATGTACGCATCGCCGGTGACCTTCAGTATGGCTTCGCCATCGTCAATGCTTTGCGGCAGGAAGAAATTCAGATTGCTGGTGCTCGCGTAAAGGTTGCCGTCGATGATGCCGCCCTGATAAGCGTTCAGCGTGCTGCCACCCACGGTAACGTCGCCTGTGACGCTGCCGCTGCCGCGCAGGGTGAGGGTGGCTCCGGGCACCTTATCTACCGTTACGGAGCTTTGCAGGCTGCCGGTAAGTTCCAGCGTTCCGCCCTTGATGTTGGTGTTGCCGGTGTAGGTGTTCGTGCCGCTCAAAGTCAGCGTGCCCGCGCCGGTTTTGAGCAGAGTGCCGCCGCCTTCAATCTTGCCGCCGTAAGTATTGGCTGTGCTGTTATTGATGGCGAGCATTTTGCTACCCAGATTGACATTGCCGCCGTTTGTGCCGCCGCCGATGAGACCTTGTATCGTCGTGCCGCTGGTTGTGGCGGAAATATCAAAAACCACACCGCTCGTATCGTCGAGCGTGACGCCGGAAGAGGCGGCGATGCTGCCGCTGCCCGAGAGCGCGAGCGTTCCGCCGCTGACTTGTGTGCCGCCGTCGTAGGTATTCGCGTTGGAGAGGGTCAAAGCGCCCGAGCCTGTTTTGGTGATGCCGCCCGTGCCGCTGATGACGCCGCCGAAGGTGACGGCGTGCGTGTCGGTATTGACGGTTACTTTCGGGTCGCCCGCCGCGCCTGCGGAAGTGAAGTTGAGCGTCGCCATATTCCGCACGGAAGCGATGCTGAGATTGCCTGCGGCGAGATTCAGGGTGTTGTCGGTGAACAGGTCGCCGGTACTCGCATCGAAAGTCCTCCCGCCGTAAATGTTCTGGTAGGTTTTGCCGGTGGTCGTAATGGTGACGGTATTGTGGGTGGCGGAGCCGCTATCGGTCGCTCCGCCGTGAATATCGCCGTTTACCGTGCCGCCGTTGATGGTGACTTCGTTGTGGGTGGCTGCGCCATTGACAGAATTGCCGCCCTGGACAGCGTTGTTGAGTGTGCCGCCCGCGATGGTGACTTTATTATATTCAGCGGCGGCGGCGCCAGCGGTTGTCCCGCCCCTGACCGTCCCGTTGATGATGCCTGTATAGCCGCTTTCAATGTTGACTTTGTTGTAACTGGCGAAACCGCTATTGCTCTGACCGCCTGTAACGCCGCTGGTGATGGTTGCGCTGCCGCCCGTGAGGTTGACTTTGTTGGCAGTACCCGCATTGCCTCCGGCATTACCCGCACCACTGCTACGACCGCCGTAAACCGTATAGATTGTTGTGCCGCCGGCGATGGTGACCGTATTGCTTGTCAACGCGCCGCTGGTTGAGCGACCCCCGTAAATCTCGTCAAAGGTGTTTGTGTTGCCGACGCTGATGGTGACGCCATTGCCCGACACGTCTCCAGTACCATTAGCCCACCCGCCCCGAACCCGAATGTAGCCAGTGCCGCTTTGCGTAAATCGGTTGAGGGTCACGGTATTGCTACTGGCGGTTCCGCTGCCAGCCCGCACATTGCCGCCATAAATCAACTTATTGTCGGGGCCACTGAAATCACTCCCTGCATTGATGATGACTGTGTTGCTGTTGGCGGTACCGTTAGTGGTTACATTGGCGGTCTGTCCGCCGGAAACGATAGAGTTGGTAATGGTTAGTCCGCTGCCACTGTCGCCCAGCGTGAGTGTGTTGCTGTTGGAGCTTGCGTCTGTCGGGGCGGTAGCGTCTCCGGTGTTGCCGTAGAGGTAGGCAAAAGTGCCGCTCGTTACGGTGGTCGCCGCCGCCCTCGCCGGAGCGCAGAAAACAGAAGCGACCAGCAGGGCAATGAGCGACATTGCCCACTGTTTTTGGTTAGCTTGCTTGCTTGCTTGCTTGCTTGCTTGCTTGCTTGCTTGCTTGCTTGCTTGCTTGCTTGCTTGCTTGCTTGCTTGCTTGCTTGCTTGCTTGCTTGCTTGCTTGCTTGCTTGCTTGCTTGAAAAAATTATTGCGGCGGTTTTGGAAAAGTCAAGGCGATTTGTGGGGTTTGCATGATTTTTTTGCCTGCATGACAGAAGAAACGCTGATGATTCTAGTCTTCTTTCATGCAAGCGACAAACCGCAATGCGTTCGCGCCGGACGCCTGCATGGATTGCCACGTCGCTTCGCTCCTCGCAATGACGAAGTAGCGGGAGCATCCTGCTCTCGTGGGGTTGGAATGGGGAGCAGGATGCTCCCCCCACTTTACTGTCACCTGACCTCTGATGCCTGATGCCGGGCACGGCACATCGGGGCACGGCACGCCGTGCCCCTACGGGGAACATCGGCAAATGTCGGGGAATGGGCGGGTCGCCTGTAGGGGCACGGCGTGCCGTGCCCTTGGGCGTAGGTCGGGCATGGTTTCATATGCAGGGCGTTTGGCGGTCGGCAACGAACAATGTCGGGCACATGAAGCGTGCCCGACCTACATGGCTACGCCCTCCCCCTCCACGAATGCTGGTCAACCGCGTCAAAAGCGAGGAGCAGAGCGACGTGGCTTTTCTCTCATTGTTGCCAAGATTGCCGCGTCGCTGCGCTCCTCGCTTTTGACGGCGACGGTAAATCGGGCACGCCACATCGGGGCACGGCACGCCGTGCCCCTACGGGGGAATGGGCGGCAATGTTCGGGGGATGGGCGGATCGCATGTAGGGGCACGGCGTGCCGTGCCCTGGGGCGTAGGTCGGGCATGGTTTCACATGCAGGGCGTTTGGCGGTCGGCAACGAACAATGTCGGGCACATGAGGCGTGCCCGACCTACATGGCTATGCCCCCGCCGGCGGTTTTAGATTTTCGCGCGGAACCAAACCCGCCGACGGGGACGCCGGCGCTCCCCCCCACTTTGACCCGGTTATCGAATATACCGTCGCCCCACCATCGTGCGGGATGAGGGGCATTCGTGCGATTGCCTGAAATCAATCGGAATCAGTGTTCCGCAATCTTCTTCGCCCGACAAAGGTCTTCCCATGCTTTGGCTTTTTCGGGCAGGTTTCGGAGCAGGTAGGCGGGATGGTAGGTGACGGCGACGGGAATTTGTCCAAAACGCAGCGGTTGCTTGCGTAATTTCGCCAAGGCCTGATCGTCGTCCAGCACGCTATGCACGGCGGCTTTGCCCAGCAGCACGAGGAGTTTGGGTTGCAGGAGCGCAATCTGGCGCAGGAGGAAGGGGCGACAGGCTGCCATTTCTTCGGCGTGCGGCGTGCGGTTGTTGTCCGGGCGGCATTTGACGGCGTTGGCGATGTAGACGTTTTGCCCACGCGCCAGACCAATCGCCGCCAGCATTGCGTCTAACAGCTTGCCCGCCTGCCCGACGAAGGGTTCGCCCTTGAGGTCTTCCTGCTCGCCCGGCCCTTCCCCGATCAAGAGCCAGTCCGCCGCCGTATCGCCCACGCCCAATACCGCCTGTTTGCGCCGTTCGCAAAGCGGACAGGCGCTGCATTCCCGCACTGCCCGCGCCAGTTCTTCCCAACTCATGCGCGCAATGGCGGCGGCGCGATCCTTGTGCAGGGGCGCGTCTTCCTGCGGCACCGTCGGCATGGCAACGGGCGGGACGACAACCGCTTGCGCGGGCACGGGTTCAACCATCGTGACGACAGGCGCGGCCTCAACAACAGGCGCGATTTCTACCGCCGCGACCGCCTCTGATCCCTGATCCCCGCTCCCTGATTCCTGACCCCTGAAATACCAACGGGTGTAACCCATTTCCTGCAAGATGGTCTGCTGTTGTGGCGTCGTCATCATTTATGTATTCCCTTCCAGAGCAGCGCAAAAAATCAGCGCGTCCTCGCGCCCTTCCGCTGCCGGATAGTAGGCTTTTCGCACGCCAATCTGCCGGAAACCGAAGGCTTGGTAGATTTGCAGGGCGCGGGCGTTGGAAGCGCGCACTTCCAGATACATGTTGTCCATACCCGCCCGTGCCGCTTCCCGCATGGCGTGTCGCAACAGGCGCGCGCCCAGACCCTGCCCCTGCGCGTGCGGCGCGACGGCGAGGTTGAGCAGATGGGCTTCGTCAATGACCTGCATCAGAATGGAAAACCCCAGACAGGCAGTACCGCGCCGCAGTACCCAGGCCGGGTGTCCCGCCCTCAGGGAATCGGTAAAATTTTTCTCCCGCCAGGGAAAAACCTGCGCGGCGGCTTCCAGCGCCACGACCTGCGGCAGATCGGCATCGCGCATGGCAACGATTTCCGGAGGCAGCAGACGTTCCAGCGCCGCAATTTGTCGGGGTTGCGCGGATTGGATCGACGCGGCGTTCAAGTCCGTACTCCGTCGGCAAGGCGTTCCGCCGTGGTACGCGCCACCTTGTCGCGCACGTAGCGCGGCAACGCCAGCGACGGGTCCAGCCCTTCGCCGCGCGCGAACGCCAGCGCCGCCAGTTCGACCAGCGGGCGGGCGTGGGGCAGGATTCCGGGCAATTTTTTTGCGTGGGGAGAGATGCGTTCGAGCAGTTGCGGGTACGCCAGCAGCGCATTGCCCACAAGCTGAAAATCGGTCGGCAGCTCAATGTCTTCCGGTCGCAAGACCTGCAATTCGCCCACGACCTGCACGCCACCCGCGTGACGGGTAAACGCGCCGACATAGACTTCGCCCATGCGCGCGTCGAGCAGGGAGAGCACTTTTTCGCCGCCCGCCGCCCACGCCATGCATTCCAGCGAGCCGACGGGCAACACGGGTTTATCCAGCGCCACCGCCATGCCCTGCGCGATGCCGCAGGCGACACGCAAGCCGGTAAACGCGCCCGGCCCCATCCCGAAGGCGATGGCGTCGAGGGTGGAAAAGTCGCTGCCGACGCTCGCCAGAAGTTGCTGCGCCAAGGGAATCAGGGTGGCGGAATGTGACGCGCCCGCCGGACAATCCGCCGCCAGTACGCAACCATCCTGCCAAAGCGCGCAGGAACCGGATTCAGTAGAAGTTTCCAGAGCCAGAATTTGCATGGCGCGGATTCTAACCCATCCCCTCTTGAAGCTGTCGTTTCAGCCTGTCGTTTCAACGATCCGGCGCTTTGGCGCAGGTGATTTTCTGATCCTTGCCTTCCGCGCTCTGCTGATTCTGACAGCGGCGACGCACGGTTTCCCGCAGATTCGTCCGCAAATTTTCGAGCAATGCCGCGCGTTCCTCGGCGCTCAGGCTTTTCCAATAGGCTTTATGTTCCGCCTTGTGTTTTTCATGCGCCCGGTATCTCTCGTCATCCACGTCTGCTTTGTGGTGTTTTTCATCCCTGCCTGCACGCGCTTTCGCTGCTTCCGAATGTTCGACAATTGCCAGCGCGCGTTGGCGTTCTTCCGGTGTCAGGCGTTGCCAGGCGGCGCGCATCTGCTGGCGTAGCGCATCCTGTTCCGCACGCGAAAGCTGCCGCCACAAACTCTTGAATTGTCGTTTTTCTTCCCGCTCGCTCGCGGTCGGGGCAACATCCGTCGGGCTTGCGCCTTTGCCAAACTCGCCGCCGAACTCGCCGCGCACCTCGCGGCGTCCATCCGCCGCCGCCATGCCGGACAGCAAGGACAGCAACAGAAGAAATGGCAAGGCGCGTAAAAATTGCTTTTTCATAAAGGGTAAGCAAAATACGGAAAAACTGTATTTTCGGGCAAATCTTCACGATAGAATATGTTTATTTGTAAAATCCACGAAATTGTAACAAGATGATGCCAATCGTCTTCACTTTCCCGCCGTGCGGGTAAAATCTGTCCGGGATGCTTATCCATTCCTTACCCAACAACACTTTTTATTTGACATGACCATAACTCACATGAACGAACGTTCAAAACACCTCCTGATTGTTGATGATGACACGCGCGCCTGTAGCCTGTTGCAGCGTTACCTGGGTGCCCAGGGTTACGCAATCCGCACTGCGTCCGATGCCCCGCAAATGGACAAGTATTTGCAGCGCGAGCATTTTGACCTGCTGATTCTGGACTTGATGCTGCCCGGCGAAGATGGCCTTGCCATTTGCAGGCGACTGCGCGCTCTGGGCAACAATCTCCCCATCATCATGCTGACCGCCAGAGGCGAGGACATTGACCGCATTCTCGGTCTGGAAATGGGCGCGGACGATTACCTGCCCAAGCCCTTCAATCCACGCGAACTGCTCGCCCGTATTCAGGCAGTGTTGCGGCGTCCGCGCCAGACGGACGGGACGCCGGAAGCGCCGATAAAAATCGGCTTCGGCGGCATGGAAGTCGACTTTGCCGCCCGCACCCTGACAAAAACCGACGGGCAGATTTATTCCCTGACCACCGGCGAATTCGCCGTACTCTCCGCCCTGCTCCAGCATCCGCGCCAGCCGCTGTCGCGCGACCGGTTGATGACGCTGGCGCGCGGACGCGAACAGGGTCCATTTGACCGCGCCATTGACGTGCAAATCTCGCGCCTGCGCAAACTGCTGGAACCCAATCCCAGCCGCCCCCGCTATCTGCAAACGGTCTGGGGGATGGGCTATGTCTTCGTACCGGACAACGAAGCGGAAAACGAAACGGAACCCCCCGTCAAACCACAGTAGAATCCGGCGAGTTTCGTTTTAAGAAAATTGCGCATGTTCCCGCCCCGTTCCCTGTTCGCCCGAATCTTCCTCTGGGCGGCATTGCTGGTCATTCTCAGCAACGCCGCCTGGATGTTGATTTTCCACCTCGCCGAAGCCAAACCACGCGGCAAGGCGTTGGCTCAATTTTCCACCAGCGTGGTCAATCTGGTGCGCGTCTCCTTGTTAACCGCCGAACCGGAACTGCGCCCCACCCTCTTGCAGGAACTTTCTGACCGCGAAGGCATCCGCCTGCTCCCGCGCGACCCGGAAGACCGCGTCACCCCCCTGCCCGACAACGCCTTCATCCAGAGCTTTGAAGCCCATATTCGCCAGTCGTTGGGCGACACCACGCTTTCCTTCATGGTCAATGATGAACCGGGTCTATGGATCAGCTTTGCCATTGCCGCAGATGAACCGGACGATTTCTGGCTCATTCTGCCCACCGACCATGCCAAACAGAATGTGCCCTGGCTGTGGTTGGGCTGGGGCGCGCTCGCCGCCCTGCTCGTGCTCGCAGGCGCCGCGTTTCTGGCATCGACATCGAGCCGTTCCCTGCGGCGCATGGCAGATGCCGCCCGTCAGGTGGGGCGGGGGCAGATTCCGCCGCCGCTCGCCGAGGGCGGCTCGGAAGAATTGCAGCAACTGGTGGCGGCCTTCAATCACATGTCCCGCGACCTCGACTACCACGACAAGGAAAGAGCGGAAATTCTGGCGGGCATTTCGCACGATTTACGCACGCCGCTTTCCCGTATGCGCCTGGAAGCCGAATTGAGCCTTCCGGAAGGCGCAGCCCAGGCGGGCATGGTGGCGGACATCATGCAAATGGATGCCATCATCGCCCAGTTTCTGGATTACGCCAGAGGCGAAGGCGAAGAACAGATCACGGACAGCGACCCCAACGCGCTGCTGGAATCGCTCGCCCGACACGCCGCCGCCACCCAGCATCCGGTCACACTGGTTGCCGAAAAACTCCCCCGCGCGCCCATGAAGTCACAAGCCGTCTGGCGGGCAATCGGCAATCTCATCAACAACGCCTGGAAATACGGCGCGCCCCCCGTCACCCTCTCCGGCAGCGTAGAAAGCGATGGGCGCTGGCTGGCGCTCACCGTCACCGACTGCGGTATCGGCATTCCCGCCCACGAAATCGAACGCCTGAAACGCCCCTTCACGCGACTGGGCGATGCGCGCAGCGAGGCAAACGGCACCGGACTGGGGCTTGCCATCGTGGAGCGCGTGGCAAAAAACCACGGCGGCAGCCTCGAGATCACCGCCGACGCAAACGGCAAAGGCTTGCGGGCGACCTTGCGTTTGCCCCTCACCCGACAGGGCAAAACGCCACAAAACTGACCTGCCTGGCCTGGGAGCGCCGGCGGTTTTAAGATTTTCCGTGCGGAGCCAAAAAACCCGTCGGCGGGTACGCCGACGCTCCCAGGCGTTCGCAGGGGGCGTCGAAGCAGTCGCCCGCCATGCGATTCAGATGACGGAATCTGTGCGGGCGACCACAGGTCGCTCCTACGAAAAATCCATCATACGGGGCGGGGATAAGACCCCCACGCGCCAGACGGGATATTCGATTGCCGGATTAATAGCGAAATTCCCCTTTTCATTCAAAGAAATATTGGTACAATGCCAAGTCCATTTTGTTAGTCATCACCCTATAAACATTTTCATACCCGTTGATTTTGTGACATAGGGTGAACATTCAGAGAGTTATGTCGTGAGCCTATTTGACCAATTTCGTTCTCTCTTCACAACGCCTGCCAAGCCAATCGAGGTGGAGGAATCCATCCCGGATCGTCGTCACCGCAAGCGCGTCAATCCCCGCGAAGGCTGTCGTATCCTGATTATCGACGACTCGCAAACCATCGTGACGGCGTTGAAGCGCGTTCTGCAATCGGCGGGCTGCGCGCCCATTACGGCGCTGGATGCCGCCTCCGGCTTGAAGCTGGTGCTCTCGCATCACCCCGAACTCATCTTTCTCGACATCGTGATGCCCGGCATCAACGGCTTCGCCGCCCTGCGCGCCCTGCGCCGCGACGAGCGCACCAAGCATATTCCCATCATCATGATGAGCGGCAACGAACAGGCAACGGAACAATTTTTCGGCGCGCGCATCGGCGCCGACGATTTCATGAAAAAGCCATTTTCGCGTCAGGAAATTTTCGCCCGCATCGAACGTCTGCTGGATGAAAACCAAATTCTCCGACGCGTTCATGCAGAAGTTCAGTCCTCT
>BNUD01000090.1 GCA_025997095.1 Betaproteobacteria bacterium
TGCGCTTCACTTGCAAACAGATCCGTCTTGAGGGCGCTACGTGAGATCATCTGCTTCACCTACTTTAAAATTCAGAACAACGTAATTTTAACAAATCCGGAGGAAGAGATGTTTTTCGAGGTGCCCTTCGGGCAGTCTTCGCGTCTCGTTTCTCATGCGAATCGGAATTACACCTGCATCCCCGTCGCCTCTGCGCGGCGCAAGAGTTGCCAGTAATAACGATAAGAAGCCCGATCATGCAGTTTGCCTGCGTGTTGTATCGGTCCCCAATCGGCAGCTTTGGCTGCACTGATGATGGCGCTGGCGGTTTCGACTTCGGAGAAATCCGGACGCATGGCGTCCAGAATGGGGCGTATCTGCCGGGGATGGATGCTCCACATTCGCAAAAATCCAAACTCCTGACGGGCGCGGCGGGCGTCGTTTAGGATGCTGTCGGCGGCGTGCAGTTCGGTGCACACATTGTGCGTGGGCACGACGCCATTGGCCAAGGCGGCGGCGGCGATTTCGCATTTGGCGCGGCTGATTAACGGATGCGTGAATTGACCGGGGCTTTGCATGGCGCCGCCGGGGATGGCGCCGCCGTGGTCGGACACAAAATCCATGAGACCGAAATCCAGGCTTTCGACGCCCTCCAGCGCGGCAATCTGCCAGACATCGCGCAGCGCGCCGTGCGTTTCAATCAGCACATGCACGGGGATGCCGTGGCGCAGACCGTAGCGCGCTTCCGTCTGGCGCAGGGCAGTCATCTGGCGGCGCACATCTTCGACACACCGGGGCTTGGGCAGGGTGATAAAGGGCAACCGCGCGCGCGCCCGCGCCAGGATGATGTCCAAATCATGTTGCCAATGCGGGTGCGTGATGTCGTGAATCCGCACGCCAACGCGGTTGAAGCGGTTTTCCTCGCTGGCAATCAGCAGGGCGCACATTTCGGCGTGTTCGGCTTCCGCCCCGGCGCGCGCGCCGTCTTCGCAATCACAGGTAATGTCGAACACCGCGCCCATTTCCGCTTGCAGCGCCAGCGCCTTTTTAATCAGTTTTTCCGAACCGGCGTAGTGGTCGACGACGGGCAGGATGGGCGGTGTGTTTTCGCCCGCGAAAAGGATGTCATCTGGATTCATGCTATTCCCCTCAATGCGTGGATTCGTTCATCGCCAGCGCCACGGCTTCGGCGATTTTGATGCCGTCCACTCCGGCGGAAAGAATACCGCCCGCGTAGCCCGCGCCCTCGCCCGCCGGATACAGTCCGTGGGTGTTCACGCTTTGCAGGCTCTGCGGGTCGCGTGTGATGCGAAGCGGCGAGGAAGTGCGGGTTTCCACGCCGGTCATCAGGGCGTCCGCCATGTCGTAGCCGCGAATCTGGCGACCGAAAACCGGCAAGGCTTCGCGCAGGGTTTCAACCACGTAAGGGGGCAGGCAGAGACTCAAATCGGTCAGGCGAATCCCCGGCTGATAGGAGGGCAGCACCACTCCCAGGCGGGTGGAAGGACGACCGGCAAGGAAATCCCCCACCAGTTGGGCGGGCGCTTGATAGGCGAAGCCGCCCGCTTCGAACGCCTTGCCTTCCCAATGCCGCTGAAATTCGACGCCCGCCAGCGGCTGCGCGGGAAAATCCCGCCCCGGCGCGACATCCACCACCATGCCGCTGTTGGCGTTGCGTTCGGCGCGTGAATACTGGCTCATGCCATTGGTCACCACCCGCCCCGGTTCGGAAGTCGCCGCCACCACCTGCCCGCCGGGGCACATGCAAAAACTGTAAGCGGTGCGCCCGTTTTTCGCCTTGTGCACCAGTTTGTAATCCGCCGCGCCCAGGAGCGGATGTCCGGCGAAACGACCGAAGCGCGCCTTGTCAATCAGGCTTTGCGGGTGCTCAATCCGCACGCCGATGGAAAAGGGTTTCGCCTCCATGCTGACGCCCTTTTCGTAGAGCATGGCAAAGGTATCGCGGGCGCTGTGGCCTACCGCCAGCACCACATGCGCGCTGGCGATTTCCTCGCCATCCGCGAGGCGCACGCCTTGCACCCGCCTACCGGCGTCGAGCAGAATTTCCTCAACCCGGCTACCGAAACGGATTTCCGCCCCCAACGCCTGCATTTGCGCGCGCAGGTTTTCCACCATTTTCACAAGCCGAAAAGTGCCGATGTGCGGCTTGGCGATGGTGAGAATTTCTTCCGGCGCGCCCGCCTTGACGAATTCTTCCAGCACCTTGCGCCCCAAAAAACGCGGGTCTTTGATTTGGCTGGACAGTTTGCCATCGGAAAACGTGCCCGCGCCGCCTTCGCCGAATTGCACATTTGAATCCGGATTGAGCTTGCCCTGCCGCCACAAACCCCAGGTATCCTGCGTGCGCTCGCGCACGATTTTGCCGCGTTCGAGAATCAGCGGCTTGAAGCCCATTTGCGCCAGCAGCAACCCGACAAACAGCCCGCAGGGGCCGGTGCCGATGATGATGGGGCGGCGGCGCTCGTCGGGTCTCGCCTGAGTGACAAAGCGATACACCATGTCCGGCGTTGTCGTCAGATGAGGGTCAGCGGCAGAGCGACGCAACGCTTTTGCTTCATCGCGCAATGCCACATCCACGGTGTAGATGAAAAAAATCCGCGCGGTTTTGCGCGCGTCATAGGCACGGCGAAAAACCTTGAAATTCAACAGATCATCGGGCGAAACCCCCAGGCGGGCAGAGAGCGCAGTTTTCAGCGCCGCCTCGTCGTGTTCCAGAGGGAGCCGGACTTCGGTCAAACGCAACATGGGGTGTCCGTCGCTTCAAATGGGAAAGTCGGCATTTTACAGGACAGAAGGTAAGACGACAGCAGGTAGGAGCGGGGCGATTGCGCCTGTCCATCATACGCATATTGGTTTAATGCCAAGCGCCGCCTGCTCTCCTAGTTATCGAATTCTGCGGTCTTTTTGCGGGGCGTGGTCACGCCATACCTTGCAGGCATCTTCACTCAAGGTTACAGGGCGCTAAGAAAAAAGCTGAAAGAATACGCTGGCGGAGAGGGGGGGATTCGAACCCCCGTCAGGGTATTACCCTGAACACGCTTTCCAGGCGTGCGACTTAAACCACTCATCCACCTCTCCGCGAAAGAGGGCGCATTTTAGCAAAGATTCCCTTGCTGTCCAGCGTTTTTTGTCTGGTGTTCCCGACTACACAACGTAAAAAGCATTCGAGCCAACCTGAAGATTGGCTCGAATGCTTTTTGAATAAATGGTCGGGGCGGCGGGATTCGAACTCGCGACCCCTTGCACCCCATGCAAGTGCGCTACCAGGCTGCGCCACGCCCCGACAAGCCGCGCATTATAGGTGAGCCAATAACGAATAGCAAGGCAATTGCACATCTTTTCGCGCAAAATCCAGAGATGACGCGCTTGCGGAGGGCGTGGGGCAGCAACCCGTTGTCCGTCAGCGGAGAGGGCGGTCAATCCGCGCGTCGTTCGTCGGCGGCAAATTTTCCTGTCGCTCTTGCCCCTTGCGTACCAAAAAACCATAATCCCGACTTCCTTGGTCTACACGCCCCGTTGGGGACTTCACCATGTCCATTCCTGAACAAACGCCAGTCCCGTTACCGCGTCACGAAAAATCCGTGATGAGCACAATTTTCAAAGCTGTCGCGGTCGTCGTTGTGGTCGTCATCGTGGGAATTCCGGGTTTTTCTCTGTATGTTGGCGCTTGGTATACTTTTATTAACGGTTCGTTTGAGGATTTTGAAGAAGCAGAGCGCGCGGCGCTGACAAACGTGGCGACCGCGCCTGCCGCCACGGTCGACGAAGCCGTCCCTGAGGATGCGCATTGGGTTGATCTCATCGGAGCCAAGCGGCTGAAACTGGTCAGGGTTGATGGCAAGTATCTCTACCTTGACCCCCAAAGCCAGCGAACGATTGCGCTGGGCGAACTGCGCCTGTCCAGTTTTTCCGACCGCGATTACTTCAATGCAGGCGGGCTGGCGCAGGTCAAAGTCAATGGCAGTGCAGTCTGGATCAATCTCAAAGGTCAAGAAGTGACGCTGCCCGGCGAGCAGCAGCCGGGCGATTACCGGGATTGGACCCTCTTTAATGCCAATGGTAAATACGGCTGGAAAACCCGGCAGGGGGAAATCGCTATTCCTCCGCGCTTTGACGATACTCGTCAGCCATTTGATAACGAAGGTTTAGTGGCAGTGCACGAAAAAGGCGATGGATGGTACAAAATTAACACCAAGGGGCAGGAAGCCGTTCCCTTGCGTGAACTCAAGAATATGAATTTGAATTTCGCTGTCAATGGTCTGGCTGCGTATCGTTCCTACGAAAAATATGGATACATCAACAAAGAGGGAATTGTTGTCATTCCGCGACGTTTTGATACGGCAACGGAGTTTGCCCCTAATGGATTGGCGCTGGTTTCAGCGCAGGGGAAATGGGGTTATCTCGATACACAGGGCAATGAAATAACGCATTTGCGCTTCGACTATGCTGAAGTTTTTGCGAATAATGGTCTGGCGACCGTCAAGCTGGATGGCAAAATTGGCTGGATTAATGACAAAGGAAAAATCGTTATTCCCATGCGTTTCGATTCTACCCTGGGATTTACAGAAGATGGCGTGGCAAAAGGACTGGCAAGGGTTGAAATCGACGGCAAATATGGTTACATCAACATCAAGGGCGAAACAGTGATTCCGTTGCGTTTTGAAGAGATGACCAGCTTTGCCGCCAATGGTTTGGCACGGGTAAAGGAAAACGAAAACGACAAATACGGCTATATCAACACCACAGGGAAAATGATGATTCCGCCACGTTTCGATGAAGCTTCCGGCTTCGGTCAGGATGGTCTGGCGCGGGTGCGCGAGCATGAAACGTGGTTTAATATCAACGCTCAAGGCGAAACGGTCAAGGGGAAATAAACATGTCCATTTCAAGAAAAATGTTGTTTTGTCTTTTGATTCTGGTTGTGGGACTGGCTTTATTTGTTCGTGATAAGCGTGCCGTTGAAAATGTGTCTGTCCCACATGATCCGGCAAGTATTGCACAAAATAATGATGCCATTTCCCCAAAAGACCTTTATCCATATCAGCAAAAAATGGCAAATATGGATATTATTCCAATGATCAGGAAATCATTCCGCCGCGTTTTGACTATGCCGACAGATTTATGAATTATGGTCTGGCACGGGTCAAGGTTGATGAAAAGTGAGGCTATATCAATGTTCAGGGGGAGGTGGTAATTCCGTTACGCTTTGATGATGTATTACATGATTTTGACCATAAGGGTATAGTCGAGGTTCAAGTTGATGATAAGTGGGGTTATATCAACAGGCAAGGCGAAGAGGTGCTCCCCATTCGATTTGACAGGATAGACCAATTTTCTGAAAACAGGCTGTTTCGCGTCGAGCTTGATCATCAATATGGTCTGTTCAATGAAAAAGGAGCGCTTGTTATCCCGCTGCGTTTTGACGAATTGTATGAAAACAGCAATGTTGAAAGTGATGTTCTGGCGCTGGTCAGGCAAGGTGAAGCATGGTTCTGGCTCGATAGAAAAGGAAAAGAAACCGTTCCTTCATGGTGCAATGTTGGAAATATCTGTGAACTCCGTGTAGAGCATTTTGGAAATGGTCGCTATGGTTATATTCACCAAGGGTTGGTTGTGATTCCACCACGCTTTGATGAGGCCTTTGAATTCGGAAACAACAGTTTGGCAAAAATCAATATCGAGGGTAAAAAAGGGGTGAATGATGCACGGAGGAAAGGTGGATGGGGGTATATCAATATCGAAGGAACGATGGTGATTCAGCCTCGTTATGACGATATTGGCGATTTTCTGGACAATGGACTGGTGCGGATTGTATTCAATGGCAAATATGGCTATGCCAACGATAAAGGCAAAGAGATTATTCCACCACGCTTCGACGAAGTTGACGATTTCGACAGCAACGATTTGGTCAAAGTGAGCCTCAATGGAAAATACGGCTATGTGAATCGTTGGGGCGACACGGTAACGCCCTTGCGTTTCGATGCGATTTATGGTTTTGCGGAAAGCGGCATGGCAATCGTTAAACTTGACGGCAAATACGGCTATATCAACGCGCAGGGTCAGGAAGTGATTCCGCCGCAGTTCGACGAGGTGGAAGGCTTTGACGCCAAGGGCGTGGCGCGGGTTGCCGTTGAGGGCAAATGGCGACGCATCAATCGCCAGGGGGAAACGGTTGCGGGGGAGTGATGCCTGCACTTTTTGCTGTCAGCAGCCTTCGCCTTCCGCTTCATTGAATTGCAGCAACAGCCATTGCCCGTCAATGTTGGCGAAGATGGATTCCCAGCCCACCATGCCGGAATCCGTGCCATCGGCATTTCCTCGCGCCATTAAAAGGTCAGCGACACCATCCCGATTCAGGTCGATTTCGTGCACGGTGATCGCGTTGCTTTCGTCAGTACCCGATAAATGGCGGGTCTTGATTTGCGCCTTGGCGATGGCGCCGCTTGGCATGGGTTTTCCGATCCAGCGGACGAGGGTCGGGACATGGGTTGTGTAACCAGCGACGGGCGTTTTAGTGGTCAAGCCAGACAAACTCCACCACCCCAACCCCATGTCGCCATTGTTATCACACGAACTGTTGCTTTCATCAAGGTTGTAGCCCATGCATAGCCTCGTTGCTTTCAGGTTCCATGCGGTCGGTTCGCCGTTCAGGGTGATGCCATACAGGAGCGCATCGTGGGTGAAGGTCACGCGCAAACCGCCGACATCCCAAATGCCGAGAATCTCATCCAATGCGTGTACTTTGACAAATGCCCCACCAAAATCATCTGCCATCAGCGGTTCATAAACCGCAGGGGCAATGACCTCGGCTTGGAAGGAAGCGCCGTTGTAGGCTGACAGCGCGTCGACCAGGAGCAACCAGAAATTGCTTGGGGGGAATTCAGCGCGCGGAAGAATGACGGGGATTTCGTGCTTTCTAAAATGCGAAGGTTTTATTTGGGGAAATTTGACTCGTGAATGTGCCTTGTCTATGGGCGATAGGAATTCCAGCGCCCCCTTTATATGTAAATCATGGAACGACATGGGTTGCTTCATTGCCTGATACGACTGCCGCAGCATCTCCTGATATGACTCCGGCGTTACCGTAATCCCCGCCGCCAAGCGTTGTTTCATCGCCTCGAATTCCTGCACCTTGAAGCGCAGGGGACGCATGGCTTCGATTTCCTTGAAATGCGTGCTTTCGTCGAGATACAGCTTTTCCAACGCCTTGCCGACGGCTGCCCAGCGCGTCAGGGAAGGCGCAATCCAGAAGGCGCGTGACTGCCAGTTGAGCAACTCGCGGGCATCCAGTTCGGCATTTGCGATTTGCGCTTCGACCTTCGCCAACGTCAGCGGTTCCGCCGCCAGCAGGCGGCAGGCGATGAAGCCGTGGAGGTTTTGTTCTTGTTGCGGCAGGGCGTTCTGGCCTGCAACTTCGAGTTCACACCAGTCTTCCCGCACGGCGAGCAGTTTTACCGGCGTGTTCGTGACGACCTGCGCCAGCGTTTTGGCGTCCGTGTCCGATGCTGCCCGCACTCTGGCGAGTGAGGCTTGCACATAGGCGCTTTTATCCGATGCGCTGACGGCGCGTGGCAAGGCATTTGTTTCTGCCGCACCCGCTTGCAGGGTGAGTAGACCAATTGCCGCGCCGATGCGTAGAGCGTGTGAGGGTTTTTTCATGATGGGTTTGAGCCGGGCGGGGGAGTTGCGAAGTGTATAACTCTGGTACAGGGGTGGCAATTCAACGCCATTCACGGCATCGGTTACGCATCCATATGGGCGAAAGCTGGAGAAAAAGGAAACGCGCCGTGCCTCACGAAAAGCGTTATGGGTGATTTCATTGGCATTCATGCAATTGCCCTGAGGATGCTGCCTCTACAACAACAACCGTTTTTCGCTTATGCTGCAAGTCTTTTCATCCTGCCGGAGAGCTTGCGCCATGAAAATCCTGCTACGCCTGTTGCTCTTGTGCTGCTGTGTGCTGGCTCTACCGGTTCAGGCGCAGCAAAGTCTGGAAATCATCCCCTTGCAGCATCGTTCCGTGGAAGACGTGCTGCCGGTTTTGCGCCCCTTGCTGGAGCAGGGCGCGTCGCTTTCGGGCGTCAATCAGCAATTATTTCTGCGGGCGTCGGCAAAGAACCGCGAAGAAATCCGGCGGGCGCTGGCGATGCTGGACGCGCCCGCCCGTCGCCTGCTGATACGGGTGGCCACTGAATTGAGCGAAGACATGCGGCGGCAGGGCGCAGGCGTTTCCGGTAGCGTGGGCAATGATCACGCGCGGGTTACGGTCGGTAGCGGCAACGATCAACGAAATGGCAATCAGGTCACGGCGCGGGTGTACGACAGCCGTAGCGCCGGCTCCGGCGCTTCCACGCAGATGGTGCAGACGATGGACGGCGAGCGCGCTTTTATTCAGGTCGGCATATCCGTTCCCGTTCCCCTGCGCCAGGTCGTGCAAACCCCTGGCGGCACACGGATCACCAGCAATACGCTGGAATATCGGGACATCGGCAAAGGTTTTTACGCCGAACCACGGGTTTCCGGCGACCGCGTGCGCGTCACCATCAGCCAGCAAGCCGACACGCCGGGTCGCTACGGTTCGGCGCAGATTCAACACCTCTCCACCACGGTTTCCGGTCGCCTGGGCGAATGGATGCAACTGGGCGGCACAGGGCAGTCAACCTCCAATGAGGGCAACGGCGCTTTTTCCGTCTCCACCAGCGAACTGAATTCAAATCGCGGCATCTGGCTGATGGTGGAAGAATTGCCTTGAATGGGGGATATGGCAAAGCGTTTAAGCAGGCGGGAAATTGCCAAAGCAGAACGTTTGGCGCGGGAGCGGGAAGAAAATCGTCAATAGCGCCCGGTCTTTATATATTGGGCATCAACAGCGAGTGCATCCCGATGACCAGAATGCCGACGATGATGCCCGTGTCTTGGTCAGGGCAATTGCGTGAATACCAAAAGCATGAATTTATGGCGGCGAAGCCGCTCGAATCATGCAGGGAATTGGGCGGGCGCGGAGGCGGGGAGATGGATATGGTTTGGCGTGTTCCGGCGTTATTCCGATTCGCATGAGAAGCGAGACGCGAAGACTGCCCGAAGACCGTGCGATTGCACGGCAAGGCGAAGTCGACAAAGGTTCGTTTTTAATGCAAATCGGAATTATCCACCCTCAAACCTGTGTTCACGCAACATCGCCAAGCGTCGATAAATGGGTGGTGTGCGCGATAAACCGCCGAACGGTGAAAGGCGCTTCGCTTTTGCCGTCGCTTCGCTTCATCGAACCCCGCTGCCACCCTACAGATGATGTCCGCGCTACGCTTGCTGCCTGGTTCGCCGTTGCCGGGAGCGCCGGCGTCCCCGCCGGCGGTTTTAAGATTTTTCGCGCGGAGCCAAACCCACGGGCGGTTCTCGAACTGCCCCTACATGACGTTAAAACCGATACCGCGTTTGCCGCCATAGGGCACGGCACGCCGTGCCCCTACAGGTGATCCGCCCGTTCCTCGTAGAGGCACGGCGTGCCGTGCCCTGATGTACCGTACCCGAATGCTTGACACGGATTGTCGGCGTTTGCCGTTGCTGGGAGCGCCGGCGTCCCCGCCGGCGGGGTTGGCTCCGCGCGAAAAATCTTAAAACCGCCGGCGGGGACGCCGGCGCTCCCAGGCTTAAAACCGATACCGCGCCCGCACACTTCCCGTCACCCCTTCGCGTTTGCCCGCGTAGCCTTGCACGCCCACATCCAGCGACCAGCCTTGTTGGTTTGCGGCGGTGGGGGTTAGGGTCAGACCGGCTTC
>BNUD01000091.1 GCA_025997095.1 Betaproteobacteria bacterium
TCCAAAATGTCCGCCATCGGCGCTGCCATGCGAAAACTCGTCCACCTCTGCTTCGGTGTCCTCAAAACCCGCACCCCTTATCAGGCAAATTATGTGAAAAATACTTGACAGGGAAGACGGTATCTACACCACAATATGCCCTCGTTTGTCTGCCAGCGTAATCAGCGCCTCGGTGCCGGAATTGAAGGCGAGGAAATCGCTTTCCATGCCGTCGCTGAAAATCACGCCGTTTTCGCCCATCAGGGATTCGATTCGCAAGGGTTCGTCGGGCGAGATTTTGCCGAAGATGAGGCGGGTGCCCGTGGTCTTGCTGGGAAACGGTTCGCGGACGGCGAAGAGAAGTTCCTGACTGCCCCATTTGCCGATGACTTTGGATAATTCGGAGACGCCGAAAGCGCTTTTTTTCTGTGCCCTCAGCGTTTTTGGGCGGCTCAATTTGGCTGGCGCTGGCTCGGCAACTTCCAGAAAAACATCTTCTGCGGCAGATGCGTCCATGCCGTAGTCTCCTGATGGCGCTTCCAACGACATTTCATCCAACCGGGCGGCTCTCTGCGGCGCTATTTTGTCATCTTCACGCACGAGATGGTCGCTTTCCTGTTGTCCGCCATAAGGATGCCCGATCACGGAAGTTGAAATGCGCGAGGCGCCGGCGATGACGCTTTTCATCCAGCCGGTGGAACCCAGTCCGGTCGAAACGATGACGCCGCTGGAGGATTGCGGTTCTTTCAATCCGCTGTGTTTGATGATGTAGCGGGCGGAGGTGTGGGTGCGTTGCCCGATGAAAAAGTCATTGACCGCCAGCAATTCCTGCCCGTTCTGGATGCGAACTTTCGCCATCGTGACTTCTTCGATTTTGCGTTTGCGGGCGAGGGTTTCGTGGATGATTTTCGCCGCGTCTTTGGGCGTGAAGGGCAGCAGGACGCCATCCCAACGGCTGGCATCGGGATTGATGCCGATGACGGGTTGATTGTCCAGATACTTGATGGTGTTGGCGACCAGGCCATCCTGCCCGACCACAACGACGATATCGTCCGGCGCGAAAATGAAATTGGGCAGGTATTTGCGCTCCAGAATCTGGAGATTGCCCAAGCCCTCTACGTCCTGCCGGGTTTGTTGCAGCGAGGCGTGGTATTGCCGGTGTTCTTCCTCGTATTCCTCAAAGTCGCTGCCCAGTTGCCGGATGTAGAAACGCGCCTGCGAGAGGGTGTTCTGGCTTGCCAGTACCTTTTCCAGTCGCGTTTCGCGGGTGATGACGACAATGCGGATTTCATACTTTTTCATGAATCAGGATTTTGCGGCGGTTGCGCTTTTGATGATGCTTTGCAACAGGTCGGGCGTGATATTGAGATTGCCGATTTTTTCCGCCTTGTCGGCAATGCCTTGAAACGCCAGCGCCAGCAGGTGTCCGGAATCCAGTCCGGCGTTGGTCAGCGATTTCAGGATTTCCGGATTCACTTTTTCGTAAACCGCCATCACGGCTTTGAGGGCATAGGCTTTTGAGTCGGCTTCGGCGCGGTCGTTGCGGGTTTTCAAATCGACCAGCGCCTGATTGCGTTCTTCCTGCTGCACCTGAAAAGCGAGGCGTTCTTTGGCCATTTCCAGTTCTTTTTGCATCGCCAGCCGTTCGGTTTCCATGCGGGTTTCCTGAATTTCCCGATTCTTGTTTTCGATGGCAATTTCGGTGTTCAGTTCGCTCTCGCGGATCATCCGTTCCTGTTCCACGGCGTAATTGCGCCGCTGGAAAATCGCCTGATCGGATTCCTTGAGAATTTCCTCGCGGGTTTCGGCTTCCAGCGCCTTCGCGGTTTCGGGATTGGGCTTGATGGCGGCGATGGAAAGAAGCAGAATCTCCACGCCCAAAGCGCTGACCATTTCGTTTTCAGCCAGCACCTGCTGCGCGTTTTTGGCGACCTCATCCGAAGAAACAATGGCTTTCTTGAGCGGCAAATTCCTGAAAGCGCCCTTGATGACCCCCAGCGCCAGATTGACCAGCCGTTCCGGCAGTTTTTGCGGATCGTCGGACGTGTAGACGTTGCCCGGATGGTCTTGCCGGATGGTGTAGTTCAACATTTTCGCGGCTTTGGCAGGGTCGGAGATGCGATAGGTAATCTGCCCCTGCAGGGTCAATTCCTGAAAATCCGACGAGGTTTCCGAGAGCATGAAGGGCGCGTCCGCGCTGCCGATGGGCACGACAACCAGCGAGGTCGTGGGCACGAAATAAAAAAATGACAACCCTTCGCCCTGCGTGACGATTTTGTCCCGGGTGTAGCGAAAGACGTAGTGGCCAGGCTCAAATTTCGCAAAACGCACGACCCGCGACGTGCCATGCGCGATTTTTTGAATGAACCATACCAGAAAGGCAATGGTGACCAGCGAAAAAATAAAAACAATGAGAGACCAATCCATGATGGTGAATCCTTGGCAAAGGTTCGAAGGGGAGCGCAGCGCGAAATCGTAACATGGGTTTTGGGAATCAAACCATCGGCTTCGGGCTGTGTATTGTTGCAAATGAGAATAATTCGTATTATAATTCGACGCCTGAAGGTAACCCATACGAAAAGAACCGCAACAAGTGCCCAACAACATACGAACGCTTTTTGACCTGCGCGGCATGGAACAGGAAAGCACGCTGATTCTGATTGACGGCAAATCGGCGAGTTCCCTGGCTTCGGTTCCGGTTGCCGTGACCGCCCTGATGGTTCTTTTTTAAGCATGTTTGACACTCAATTTTCCAAACGTGTGCGCCTGATGTGGGTCGGGCTGGCGCTCCTTCTGCACGCGGCGCTGCTGTTTGCCGTGCCGGGTGGTGGCGGTGAGCCGGTACGGATTCCTGCGCCGATTCAGGTCAGCTTGCTTGACCCCGCGCCAGCGTCCGATGCCGCCGAACCCGCCGAATCTGCCTATGTTGCGCCGGAGCCGTTGCCGCCAACGCCGGTGCCGCCCGTCAAACCGATGCCAGCCCCCAAGCCGCTTCCTGAATTGCCGCCGGAAACGCCCCGCGCCGACATTCCGACCGCCGAACCCGTCGCGGCTGTGCAGACGCTCGCATCCGCGTCTTCCGCGTCTGCCAGCAGCGCAGCATCCGCCGAAAACACCAGCGCATCGGGCAGCGGCGATGCGCTGGTGGAAGCCCGTTTCGATGTGGATTACCTGCGGAATCCCAAGCCCGTTTATCCGCCCATGTCCCAACGTTTGCGTGAAGAGGGCAAGGTGATGTTGCGCGTTTTTGTGTCGCCTGACGGGAGTCCGCAGGACATCGAAATCAAACAGAGTTCCGGCAGCGCCCGTCTGGATGAGGCTGCCAAGGCCACCGTTCATCGCTGGCGTTTTGTTCCCGCGCGGCGCGGCAATGCCGCTGTTGCCGCCTGGGTCGTCGTGCCCATTGCCTTCAAACTGGAGTCCTGATTTTATGAATACTTCCTTGGAAACATCCGCTGCCGGTCTCGATATTGCCGCTTTCTGGGCGCAGGGCGATACCGTTTCGCACATCATCGTGATGGCGCTCGTCGCCATGTCGGTTGCCAGTTGGAGCATCATTCTCGGCAAAAGCTGGCTGGTGTGGACGCTGCGCCAAAAAACCCCGCGCGCGCTGGAAAATTTCTGGGATTCCGCCACCATCGCCGCCGGTCTGGAAAAACTCGCCGCCCTGCAACCCTTTCACGACATGGCGGCGCAGGGGCAGGGCGCGATTCATCATCTGGAATCGCATCGGCATGAGCAGAGCCATCTGGATGCCCATCTTTCCGCCAGCGAACTGGTCACGCGGGCGCTGCGAAACAGCATCGCCCGCACCGCGTCCAGGCTGGAAGGCGGGTTGACCCTGCTGGCGTCTGTCGGCTCTACCGCGCCTTTTGTCGGGCTGTTCGGCACGGTCTGGGGGATTTATCACGCGCTGGCGCAGATTGGCGCAACCGGGCAGAGCAGTCTGGACAAGGTGGCGGGTCCGGTGGGCGAGGCGCTGATCATGACGGCGGCGGGGCTGTTCGTCGCCATTCCCGCCGTGCTCGCCTACAACGCCTTTACCCGCACGCTCGCCCTGACCACGGCGGACATGGAAGCCTTCGCGCACGATTTGCACGCCTATTTCACAACGGGCTATCCCCTGCCCACGTCGCAAGGCAGCAGTCGCTTGCGTCCGGTTGCAACGCTCAGCGCAGAGGCGGCTTGAAATGGCATTCGGCAGCTTTAACTCCGGCGCATCGCGCCCGATGGCGGAAATCAACACCACGCCGTTGGTCGACGTGATGCTGGTGCTTCTGATTATTTTCCTCGTCACGGCGCCTTTGATGACGCAAGCCATCAAGGTCGATTTACCGCAAGCCTCCGGCGAAGCGGCGGACACCCGACCGGAAACCCTGCGTCTGACATTGGATGGCAGCGGTACGTTGTACTGGAACGATGAAGTATTCGCGGAAACAGACGGGCAAACGCTGGAGGGCCGCCTGCAAGCCGCCGCCAGCGCCAACCGGGAACTGGAAGTGCAACTTTCCGCCGACCGCGACACCCGCTACCAGCGTGTCGCGGAAATCATGTCCGCCGCCAAAAGTGCGGGGGTGGTCAAACTGGGGTTTGTGACGCTGCCGGGGTCATAGGGGTTTCCGAAATCGCTTTTGTTTTCATTCCAAAAATCCGCTAATCCTGTTAGAATCGCGGACTTTGGTTTTGCCCGGTCAGGGCGGGCTGAAAATATCCGGGCGGAAATGGTTTCGTCCGGCAATCCTCACACTCGCCGGTTAAGGGTGTCGCGGCTTTGGTCGCGGAACGGTACGGCGGGTGGCGGTTCAACCCTTATGGAGTTTTTGAATGTCTGTAACCATGCGTCAAATGCTGGAGGCTGGTGTGCACTTTGGTCACCAGACCCGTTTCTGGAATCCCAAGATGGAACAATACATCTTCGGGGCGCGGAACAAGATTCACATCGTCAATCTGGAAAAAACCCTTGAAAAATATAACGAAGCCATGAGTTTCGTTAAAAAGCTGTCATCCAACCGGGGGAACATTCTCTTCGTGTCCACCAAGCGTCAGGCGCGCGAGATCATCGCCGAAGAAGCCCGTCGCGCGGGCGCGCCCTATATCGACCAACGCTGGCTGGGCGGTATGCTCACCAACTTCAAGACCGTGAAACAGTCGCTGAAGCGCCTGAAAGACATGGAAGCCGCCGTGGAAACGGGCGAACTGGCGAACCTCTCCAAGAAAGAGGCGCTGGATTTCACCCGTGAACTGGCGAAGCTGCAAAAATCCATCGGCGGCATCAAGGACATGACCAGTTTGCCTGACGCCATTTTTGTGGTGGACGTGGGCTATCACAAAATCGCCGTGACGGAATCCGCCAAGCTGGGCATTCCCGTCATCGGTGTGGTCGATACCAATCATTCGCCCGTTGACGTGGCTTACGTGATTCCCGGCAACGACGATTCTTCCCGTGCCATCCGTCTGTATGCGCGCGGCGTGGCGGACGCGATTCTGGAAGGTCGCAGCCAGTCCGTGCAGGAAATCGTGGAAGCGGCCGACGGCGACGAGGAGTTTATCGAAGTCGACGAAGAACCCGCTGCCGAATAAATGGTCTTCATGGCGAGGTTGCGGCGTGTTCATGCGTCCGGCAACCTCGCCATTTTTGTAAATTGAGGAGTGAAAAAGATGGCTGAAATTACCGCTGGCCTGGTCAAGGAACTGCGCGAAAAAACCGATGCGCCGATGATGGAATGCAAAAAGGCGCTGTCCGAAGCGAACGGCGACCTGGCGAAAGCCGAAGAAATCCTGCGCGTCAAACTGGGGAACAAGGCGACCAAAGCCGCAACCCGTGTGACCGCCGAAGGCGTGGTGGGCATCCATATCGCCGCCGATGGCAAGCTGGGCGCGATTCTGGAAGTGAATTGCGAAACCGACTTCGTTGCCAAAAACGACGATTTCCTTTCGCTTGTGAACAACAGCGTTGAACTGGTGGCGAACAAAGCGCCCGCCGATGTTGCCGCGCTCTCCGCGCTGCCCTTCTCTGATGGCACGGTGGAATCCACCCGCGCCGCGTTAGTCGGCAAAATTGGCGAAAACATGAGCCTGCGCCGCTTCGTGCGTACCGAAGCCCAGGGCAAGCTGTATTCCTACATCCACGGCGGCGCCAAAATCGGCGTGCTGCTGGATTTGGTCGGGGGCGACGAACAACTGGGCAAGGATATTTCCATGCACATCGCCGCCTTCAAGCCGAAGGCGCTGGACGCTTCCGGCGTCGCGCAGACCCTGATTGATTCCGAACGCCGTATCGCCATCGAAAAGGCGAAGGAATCCGGCAAGCCCGAAGCCATGCTGGAAAAAATCGCCGAAGGTTCGGTGCAGAAATTTCTGAAAGAAGTCACCCTGTTGGGTCAAGTCTTCGTCAAGGCGGAAGATGGCAAGGAAACCATCGAACAGCTTTTGAAGAAAAAGGGCGCTTCCATCGCCAGCTTCACGCTGTATGTGGTGGGCGAGGGCATCGAAAAGAAGGTGTCCGACTTCGCCGCCGAAGTTGCGGCGCAAGCGGCTGCCGCACAAAAGTAAGTCGCGCAATGCGGCGTGTCTTCAAACCCGCCGCATTTTTTTGTTGTTGATGTACGCCAGCCACAGGAGTTCCCCATGAACAAGCCGAAATACAAGCGCATCCTCCTGAAGCTCTCCGGTGAAGCCCTGATGGGCGAAGCCGCCTATGGGATTCATCCCCCGACTCTCGCGTCGATTGTCGCTGAAATCAAGGCGGTCGCGGATTTGGGGGTGGAAATCGGCGTGGTCATCGGGGGGGGCAACATCTTTCGCGGCATGGCGGGTACGGCGACCGGCATGGATCGGGCGACCGCCGATTATGTCGGAATGCTGGCGACGGTGATGAACGCCGTCATGCTCTCCGACGCCATGCGACGGGCGGGGTTAAATGCCCGCGTGCAGTCGGCGCTGAACATCGAACAGGTGGTCGAACCCTACATTCGCGGCAAGGCCATCCGCTATCTGGAAGCCGGGCGCATCGTTATTTTTGGCGCGGGCACCGGCAATCCGTTTTTCACCACCGACACCGCCGCCGCCCTGCGCGGCTCCGAAATCGGGGCGGAAATCGTCTTGAAGGCGACCAAGGTCGACGGCATCTACACCGCCGACCCTAAAAAAGACCCCGCCGCCACCCGCTATGAACGCATCAGTTTTAACGAAGCCATCGCGGGCAGTCTGGCGGTGATGGACGCGACCGCTTTCGCGCTGTGCCGTGACCAGAAACTGCCCATTAACGTTTTTTCCATTTTCAAACCGGGAGCCTTGCTGCGCGTGGTGTGCGGCGAAAACGAAGGCACCCTGGTGTATTGCTGAACGAGAGATTGACCATGATTGCCGCGCTCAAAAAAAACATCGAAGCCAAAATGCAGAAATCCATCGAGGCGCTGAAACTCGACCTCGCCAAAGTCCGCACCGGTCGCGCCCACACGGGGCTGCTCGACCATGTGCAAGTGGAATACTACGGCGCGCTCGTGCCGGTGACGCAGGTCGCCAACGTCACCCTGATTGACGCCCGCACCATCGGCGTGCAAGTCTGGGAAAAACCGATGGCGGGCAAGGTGGAAAAAGCCATCCGCGATTCCGATTTGGGGCTGAACCCTTCCTCGCAAGGCGAACTCATTCGCGTCCCCATGCCCGCGCTGACCGAAGAACGCCGCCGCGACCTCACCAAAGTCGTGAAGGGCGAAGGCGAAAACGCCAGGGTCGCCATCCGCAACCTGCGTCGGGACGCCAACAATCACCTGAAAGAAGGCGTCAAGAAAAAAGAAATTTCCGAAGACGACGACCGCCGCACCCAGGACGAAGTGCAAAAACTCACCGACAAATACATTGCCGAAATCGACCGTCTGCTCACGCAGAAAGAAGCCGAGTTGATGGCGGTGTAAGGGTATTGTTTGTAAACAGGAGAAGGATGATGTTGAAAAAATGCGTACTGTTGCCGGGCGTTTTCTTGTTGTTTGCTCTGACCGGATGCGGGCAGGAAAACGCGGACAAGGCGAATGCGGCAGCGGAATCGTTGCCGGAAGCGGCGGCAGTCCTTGCTGACCAGGCGATTGCCGAAGACGAGGACGACGATGATGCCGAGGGCGAAGTGGTCAATGGTCCCGCTTCCCGTTCTGAAATGGTTGAAAGAATGGCGGCAGCTTGCGTTGCCAGCACCTACCACGATCTGAAAGACGTGGCGAAGCGCAAGCAATTTTGCGGTTGTGTGAATCATGAAGTGTACGGAAAGTTGTCAGATGCGGAATTTCAGGCCTGGTTGAATGAGCTTGCCTGGCGCGGGAAGTTGCTGAAAGAAGTCTTGAGAAATCCGAAGGATACAAAGCAGCTCGATAGCGCGACGGAAGCGAGGCTTGATCGTGGCAACCGTGAATGGGCAGAGCGTTACGCGCAAGGCGAAAACACCTGCATGAAGCAGGTGGGCGTAACGGTCAATCCTGTGTACCCGCAGTTTTAACCGACAAAATTCGTGAACAAAGCGGCTTTGCTGTTGGCGTTGTTGCTGGCGCTTCCGGGTTGCGGGCAGGATGAAAACGCCTCCCAGGATATTGCCGAGGCAGCGCCGAGTCACCGCGCGGACGCAGGGCATCCGGTTGATGCGCCAGTCCCTGCCGCCCAAATCGCCCTCGTCGGTCGTGCGGAATACATGCGGGGCTTGCTGGCGGGCTGCGTCAATCACGACTATCCAGAATTGGAAGCGGCGCAGCGCGAGTCATTCTGCGACTGTTTTCACACGGCGACCTACGCCGGCATGAGTGATGCGGAATGGGTGGAATGGGACGCCATGATGGTGGAAAAAGGCAAAATCTGGGGCGCGGGCTTTGAGCGGGTTTTTGGTCTTACGCTTGACGCGGTGGCGGGTAAAACGGAGGGCAAAAGTGATGGCAAGCCAAAAGCGAAACCCGAACCCTTAGCGACACCGCCCGACCTGCAAGAACGCCTTGACCGTTTCGACGCCGATTGGCAACAGCGTTACACCCGAAATGAAAACGCCTGCATGAAAAAACTGGGCGTGACGGTGAAGCTGACCCATCAACCTTAATTTTTGTCAGGAAACGACGTGGGATTTTTCAAAAGCGCGACCCGCGAATTGCCGGAAATCAGGGCAGTGCCCCGGCACATTGCCATCATCATGGATGGCAACGGACGTTGGGCGAAAAAACGCTTTCTGCCCCGTATCGCCGGACACGTCAAAGGCGTGGAAACCGTGCGCGAAGCCGTGCGCGCCGCCATCGAACAGGGCGTCGAATACCTGACCCTGTTTGCCTTCAGTTCCGAAAACTGGCGGCGTCCCGCCGAAGAAGTCAGCCTGCTCATGCAGCTTTTCGTTTCCGCCCTGGAACAGGAAGTGAAAAAATTGCAGAAAAACGGTGTGCGCTTGCGGGTGATTGGCGACCTTTCCCGGTTCGACGCCCGATTGCAGGAACTCATTCGCGCCGCCGAAGCGGCGACCGAGGGCAACAGCAAGCTCAACCTCACCATCGCCGCCAACTACGGCGGTCGCTGGGACATCCTGCCAGCGCGTCAAATCCAGACGCCAGCGCCGCCGCAACCAGAAAGGGATGACCAGACACCAGAACAGCGTTGCCAGCACGAACACCGCCGCACACGCGATGAAATCGTTATAGCCACTCAGGT
>BNUD01000092.1 GCA_025997095.1 Betaproteobacteria bacterium
GAGGGAGTGAAAAGGGGAGTAGGGGCACGGCGCGCCGTGCCCGTACAGCCGTGCCTCACGAAAAGCGGTATTGGTGATTTCATTAGCATTCATGCAATTGCCCTAGCCCTCGCCCTTGACAGCAGCAACCACTTGTGCAAACCTGATAACAACGCCGGAAGGCGGGGGCGAGGCGGTTTCGCTGCTTTGGAATTGACCAGACAATACAGGGGCGCCTCCTACAACCCCGGCGTTTTCCATTTCTACCGCGCTAATCAGGTAGATGCGTGTGCCTTTTATCTCATCAAAAAACACTTTGCCTATAATCTTGACGCACAAAGGAAGGTCGCGGCGCAAAACGGCGGAGCTTGGAAAAAGTTCGGACGGTTTGTTCCTGAAGCGCATCATCATGACTCGATGAGAGACGTGCAACAAGCCTTGCAAACAATTGAGGTTGACTGGGCGAAGCTCCGGCGTTCGTCAACAGCCGTATTTGCGATTTCTATTTATGACAGAGACGGAAATGAGTTGCCGTATGGCGCTCATTCGATTGAGGGTATACCGAAAAGCGCCAGTGAAGCGCTGGCGAAAGGGCGTATTCGCCCGCTGACGCAAAATGACTGGAAACAGTTCTCTAAAGACCATAAAAAAGTGGTCACATTCATGTTGGCTCGCAAAGCGGATGATGATGAATTGACCAGGGTTTACGCGAAATATGGTGATGGTAAAAGAGAACTGAACCAATTAAAGACGCAGCCCCCGCCTCCCGGTGAAGGCAACGGTGGGGGAGGGGGCAAGAACCGCCCTGACGCTGACCAAGCGGCAGAGGCAGCCCCATCAAAGCCGGAACAGAACCCTCCTGCCGCGCCGGTGAGCGACGTCGCCGCGAGGATGTTTGGGGGCGATTCAAGGTTCGCCCGCTTGGCGGAGGCAGCCAATGCCGTGTCCAGTACAACCGGCAAAGCGCCGCCTGTCCTGCAAGAACAGGGCGCTTTGCCGGAGACATTGGTGGCGTGCGCCCGGAATTTACCGCAGGAATTTCTGCGCCAAACACAGGAAAAGCTGCAAAAACGGGACGAAACGCCTAAAATCGAATGACAATGACAGGAAAGGAAGCGTCATGAGCGGCAACGACGAAATTGAACAGGACTTCGATGATGGAGATATGAGCGGGTATGCGTCCCGTTTTGCTTTGGCGCGGAAGACGTGTGGCGATATGGCGACGCTCTGTGAAGAGCGGATGGCCAAAGAGGCGCAGAAGTCGCAGCCCGATGCTGAACAAATAACCCGTTTGCGGTCGGAACGGGCGCATTATCTCCAAGAGCGCGATACCCTGCGCGAAGATGACGATGACGCGCATCAGCGGATTTTTGATAACTACCTGCCTGTTCTGCAAGATGATGAATGGTCGGAAGAAAAAATCACCAGTTCCGGGCGGTATGAGCTTCGGGAGAAAGCAAAGTTGGCTTGTAGCAAAATGTGGGATGTTTTCTACGGGCAAAAATTTGCTGAACTAAAAAAACCGTATCCCGACCAAGCGAAGATTGAGCATTTGAAGGTTGAAATGTCGAAATGCAAACAGGAAGAATTTAGAATGCTGGACGCTTCTGTCGCGGAACAGAAGGCGCTCATCGCCCAATACGAGCCGCTGATTTGGGCAATCCACCAGCAGCGGGCGCGGGAAGCGTCTGCTCAACGCACCGAACCGGAGGCAACCGCCGACGCCGAAGAAGCGGAGGCGATGACGCCGTGATACCCGAACAAAGCCCGTTGGCGATATTGTTGTGCACGAAACAACGCTGAAAATCCATCAGGGCAATCGCATGAATGCCATTATCGTAGGCTCGTCAAAATAGCCGTTTACAATCATGAAGTTAGCGCATGGGCTGTTCACACGTGCTGAATTTGTGTAGTTTTCTGTCTTTTTGGGAGTACGCGATGAAGACAGAAAGAGGGCTGCGGCTTACAGACGTATTTGTGTCCATTACCGACCCACGGCAGACGAAGAAGACCCGTTACGATCTGGTCGAAATGCTGGTAGTCGCCGTCAGTGGCGTTCTGTCGGGCGCGGACACTTTTGTGGAAATTGAAGGCTGGGCGAACGAGAAGCTGGACTGGTTCCGCCAGTACATCAAACTTGAACACGGCATTCCGTCCCATGACACCTTTGGACGCCTGTTCGGTTTGATTGACCCGCAGGAATTCGAGGCAGCGTTCCGTCGCTGGGTGAGCAGCGTATTACCTGCATTGGGGGCGGATGTCGTCGCACTGGATGGCAAAACCAGCCGACGTTCAGGCAAGGCGGATGCAAGCGCCCTGCATCTGGTCAGCGCTTTTGCAGCAGGAGCAGGCTTGGTGTTGGGACAAACGGCAACCGCCCAAAAGTCCAATGAGAAAACCGCCATCCCAAGCCTGTTACAGACGCTCGCACTGGAAGGCTGCATCGTCACCATCGATGCAATGGGGACGCAGCCCAACATTGCACAAGCCATCCGGGACAGGCGTGCAGACTACGTATTGGCGGTAAAGGACAACCAGGCCACGTTAGCCGAAGCCATGCGCGACTTCTTCAAGCGGTAGAAGGCAAGCGATGCAATCCGAACGCCCCATGACTTTTTTGAAGAAATCGGCAAAGACCACGGACGGATTGAAGCGCGGCGCTGTTACAGCTTCGATCCGTTGGAATGCCTGCCGCATCCGGAACGCTGGCCTGACCTCAAGTCCTTTATCGTCATTGAGTCAGAACGCACATTGAAAGGAAAGGTAAGCCTCGAACATCGTTACTACATTTCCAGCCTGTCGCCGGATGCAGAACGTACGGCACAAGCGATTCGCGCGCATTGGCGTGTAGAGAACAGTTTGCACTGGTGCATGGATGTCATCTTCGCGGATGATCAGATGCGGGCACGAACCCGACATGCGGCTCATAATCTGGCGGTATTGAAACACATCACCCTGAATCTCATCCGCCTTGACCCGATCCCGCGCAAGGGCGGCATCAAGCTCAGACGCCTGATTGCCGCCACTTCTGACGCTTATCGCGCTCAACTCTTTGGCCTGGCTCCGTATGCTTAGAACGAATTATGACAGAAGGATTCATGCGATTGCCCTGGAAAATCCATAAAGTGTAGTGGTGTAGTATAATGATTACTACACCACTACAGGAAGGGCAACAACCATGAACACTATTACCTTGGGTACTAGAGGACAGTTTACTTTTAACAAGACCCTGTTAGCGCATATGGGCGTACAGGGCGGCGAAAAAGTATTTGTCAAAAAACTGCCCGATGGTTCAGTCAAAATCGAAGCCGCGAAAAAAACAAGAGACTGGCGCTCCTTGTTTGGCATTCTGGGTGACAGTAACGTGACCATGAGCGACGACGAAATCAAGACCTTCATTGAAAATGCACACGCCGAAGCAGGGGCAAAGGGGCTTGCAGAATGAATATTGTCATTGATACGAATATCATTGTCCGAACACTGGTCAAACCGAAAACGGAAAAAGACGCCGAACAGCGCCAAATCGCCTTTAATCTGTTCCAGAAATTTGACAAGATTATTATTCCAACACACGTTTTTTGTGAATTGGCGTGGCTTCTCAAGGGGTTTGAATTTAAGAAACCACAAATTTACGGCGCTTTTCAAGCGATTTTAGAATCAGATAAATTCGTTTGCAGAGAGGAAGAAATTGAAGCAGGTATGTTAATGCTGGAGAAAGACGGTGACTTTGCAGATGGCGTGAACGAATACACAGGACGAATGATAGCGCACGGTGACTCCTTGTTTGTATCATTTGACAAATTAGCCGTTCAACTTCTCAACGAGCGCGGCATTCCCGCGCTGATTCCACGACTTTAACGACTGGATAATTTGTTGTTGTAGACCGGAAAGGAAGCGCCATGAGCGACAACGACGAGATTGAACAGGACTTCGATGATGGAGATATGAGCGAGTAATGTTCGGATTCGCACGGTGGACAGCGCGTAGCTACAGCATGAGTGGGTTCCATTGTCTTTAACAGGTTGTTGAAAAATTCTAAAAATGCTTCCAAAACCCCTGATTTTTTGTCATTTGAGAACGAAAAACGACGGTTTTTTGGAGAAAATCAACAACCTGTTAAAAAGATGGCTTCTCTTGACGTGGCACAGGGCAATTGCATGAATGCTCATGAAATCACCAATACCGCTTTTCGTGAGGCACGGCTGTACGGGCACGCCGCGCCGTGCCCCTACTCCCCTTGTGGGAGCCGACATCCGGCGCGTCTTCAAACAGTTCGGCACGCCGCGCCGTGCCCCTACTCCCCTTGTGGGAGAGGGGTGGCAGCGATTCAGCACGGAATTACGCCTGCACATGCTGAACCATACCCCCAATACCATTAAGTTAAGCCCCCTTATATGCCAGATGATACCCTGCAATGCGAACGCCCTTTTTCCTTGGCGCAGTTCGTCCCGGTCGGGTTCGCTCGATGGCGGAAGGCGCTCGCAGACGTTCGATGAGGCGGTGCAGTATCTCGCTCAGGTTCAGGTCGAGTAACAGACGGGGCAGGTAATGGCGCAGACTCTTCATGACCAGGGTTCGATTAAGCCGGTACCGCCATCCCTTTTTATCGGCTTCTGGCGCATGGATACACGCTTCTTCGGGGCGTACTGCCAAGGCCAGCGCCGCAGCGCAGTTGGCTCGCGTCAAGGTGGCATAAAAGTCCTGCTCCACCGCATACGGCAGGTAAGAGAGAGTGAGCTATTTACAGGGGGTGGGGTGAGATAATTGGGGGATATAGCGGGATATTGGGGGATTTTACGGGCGGGGCGATTAAAATGTGTTTAGCAGGGGGAAACAACGGAGGCGGCTTGGTTTTTCATCGGGCGGCATGGTTCAGCAGCTCGGTGATGGCGTCCAGAATGGTATTTTGGGCTTCGGGTTGGAGGGTGGCATTGTCGAAGGAGCCGTAGAAAGGGAGAAAGGGGCGGGCGGGGATGTTGACTTGCCATGCGCCGGTGGTGTGCCATGTTTCGCGCGCCTGTTTGTGGCGATCTTTGGCAAAGACGGCGAGATTTTTGGAATTGCCCTTGTCTCCCTGGCGCAGCAGGTTGCCCTGTTTATCGGTACGCAGGCGGACACGCACGGAGCGGGCGGCGTGGTGGATGGTGCCGCCGAACTGGTGAATGGCGGCGTATTTGACGTTGGAGCCGACCATCGCGTAGTCGGAGCCGTAATCGGCGCTGATGCTGCCTGCCAGAATGCCGCGATCTTGCAGGATTTTCAGAACGGAGCCGCCTTTACTGCGCTTCATGCGACTTTTGACGGTTGCCGCTGACAGCGGAACCCAGTGCGGGCGGCCTTGAGCGGCGAAGTTTTCCTCGGTTTGAGATTCCAGAATGCCCGCGATGACTTTGAACAGCGGGCGGGCGTCTTTCAGCTTGCCCGCCAGTTCTTGCAGTTTCTGTTGTACCTGAGCATCGTCGAGGGTGACCTTGAACATGTCAGGTTATGCTGAGACTTTGGGCGCGACCTTCGGCGTGAGATCGACAGTTGCCCGCCAAGCCAGCACTTTTTCGGCGTTCCTGATTTCGAAAATGATACTTTCGTCATCCTGACGGGGGTCACTCCGCAACTCATCAAGGAAAGCATACCATTGTTCCAAAGGCGCAGCTCTTTCAGGGGGGTCGATAAACATCATAACCGTGCTCGTTTGATTGCCCAATAAACCTCATCAACAGCAGCATCAATCGCTGCTTTCTCTGTAACGTAGACCTTACTGCGCGCGGCGTCAAGTATTCCTTGGTACTTGATGACTCCCGCCCGGTCGAGCGCCAGATTCATAATGTGCGCTTCAAACCCGCCGAGCAAAAGTCTGCGCTGCGATGCCAACACGATTTGCCGGTCAAGCTCAACTTGTGCGGCTTCAACAGCTTGTGCCAGTTTACTGATTTCTGCCCCTTTTATGGCGGAAAAGAGCGCGCCATCCCGCCCATGTGCAACAACACGATAACCTCCGGGTCTAGTGAGATGACTTAAATCCTTAGATGATAGGGACAATGAATTTGGGTGGTTGTGGTGCAAAACCAACGCGGCATTGGGATCATCCAACATTCTGGAGACATTGGCAGGAAAGTCTACTTTGACAGACTCTCCTGATGTATACCGCGCAATATTCTTGCCGCTCACAGCATCATAGACTGCCAGATGTTCAAACATGCTTTCTGCGCCCTGCTTGACCACGTAAGCGCGTGCACTTCTGTCCAACCTTGGACGTTCTGGCACGTCTACCTGTTGCGCGATCAGGTCTCCTGTACCTGTGGGGATAACTACCCCCTTCGATGCCTGGGCAAGGAATTCTTGGCGCAGGGGTTCTGGTAGACGCTTTGCCTTCTCCTTCAACAGCGTCTGTAATTCATCTAATTGTCCCAGTGCCGGGTTGTGATCCCAGCTTGGGTCAGGCCAGAACACCTTTTCTTTGCCTGCATCGTCTATGTAGCGGATACCCTTGACCTGCATGGTGTCGCCATTCTTGTTGATGGCGACTTCTTTTTTCACGATGGCGCTCCTGCCGTCTTCCAGCTTCGCGCCGGACTTTTCAAACTCCGCCGCCGAGAGCGCCTGTACGCGGCAGCGGCAACCCCAGCCGTTGGGCGGCCAGAGGGTTTGCCAGATGGGATCGTCGGCACGCCAGATTTTGCCGTTCAAGGCGGCGTGACCTGCGCGGGTGCGGCTGTCCATCACCGCCACGTAACGCCAATAGGGGCGGTTTTCGGCATTGTCCAGATAGCGTTTGTAGCGCCCCGCCATGTAACTCGTTTGCACATTGGTCTGAAAAATCGTGCGCAGCCGACGCGCGCTGCCCAACTGCACCTGGGTGATTTCGCCCGTGTTGGCGTCGAGCATTTCTTTTTTGCCCCACCAGCCCGCTTCCTCTAAACGCGGGCGCAGGGATTTTTTGAAATCCTCAAAGGTGCGCCCTTCTTTCAGGGTGCGCTCGATCTCGTTCTGGAACCAGCCCAACATATCCAGACTGGTGACTTTGGCGACGGTGAAGGACTGCGCGTGCGTGGCGGCGTCGGTGTCGTGCCAGTCCCAGGCGAGGTGTACGCCCTTTCGTTCAAAAAAGGCGATGGCGTCTTTAGGCGGCAGGTCGAGGCGGGCGGTGAGGGGCATGATCAGGTATCGGGTATCAGAGGTCAGGTATCAGTAATTTTTGGCGTGTAGGGGCACGGCGCGCCGTGCCCCTACACCTGCCATTTCTTGCGTTTCGCCGCCATTGATTGGGTTAAGAGCCATCGCATTTCGCGCAGGCGCGGGGTCGACGCGTTCCAGACCGCCGCATCAATTACCTGATCGTTTTTTGCATCTTGCAAGCGATGACGTACCATCTCTTCAATCACCATCGCTACTGCCAGATCACGGATGGCACGCTCTTCGCACCGGGTCACTCCTTTAGTCATTTTCGCCGCCCGCGATAACATCGGTATGCACGTGGTCATTCTTGTTTGGGGTTCCCGAAAAGCGCAGGTCAAACGGCATGTTTTTTCGTAATCCATAAAAAACGTAATGCCCATCGGCGTCCGTTTTTGTCCGGGAAAGTTCGACCCGCTCTTTGCTGTACAGCGACACCACGCACGCCCCGGTCACTCCGGTCACTGTGCCCGCGATGTACGCCCTGCCGCCGAAGCGGGCATTTGCTCTCGCCATGCTTCCCGCGCCTACCCATTCCCCCGTGGTGTTATCGCTCTCTTGTAGAGTGCGCATAGCGCCCGAATGCGTGAATCGGTTAAAGCGCAGGGCACGCATCCCGCCCAAGGGAAAATACTCTACATGCGGGTTAAATAAATCATTGACTGTAAGAAAGGCGATCGCGCCGGAATCGAAAGTTGCCATTACTGCGTCTCTACGATCACCGCGCCCGACGTGGCGGCATCCGTGAGTGTCGTCCCCTGCCTGATTAGGATGCGACCAAGCCCCACGTCGGTAAACCCCGGAAAGAGATTCACCACCAGCCCGTTTCGGATTGCCCACAAAAATGGGATACGCCCGCGCCCCGTGCCCGCCGCGCTGCCCTCGAACGCATAGAGCGCAGTCAGTGAGATGTCGCCATTGGCCAGCGGCGACGCCCATGCCGTGCTGCCGGATTGCCGAGTCATGCCCCCTGCGCCACTGCTGAAGGCGGGCGTACCGCCGGATGGGGAATCCCCGGTCGCGCGTGCCAGGACACCGCAGGCATTGGCGGAAAATCCGATGGCGCCCGTCGCTACGGCGTCACCGGGCGTCGTTTTTAACGCGCCCGACGTGCTGGCGGCTGTGGAGCCTGTAATCAAGGTATTAAAGGTGTCGGTGGAGCCGCCACCGATGAGGGTGCCGAAAAATGCCGCGCCGTAGGCGCCTGGAGCCGTGACGGGGGCGGATTCCGTAAAAATCAGCGCCGCCGTCTCATCCGCCACAATCACCCAGTTTGCGCTCTGCGCGGCGGCGGTGACGTGCTTGCCGATGTAATACGTTCCGAAAGGCGCTGTGGCGTTTCCATCGGCGTCTACTCCTTCTGTTCCCGTCAGCGCCGCCGTCGTGGTGGTCGTGTCGTTCACTAAAAGGTAATGCCGATTCCCTTCTGAAGGTTGAAAAATGTTGATGCCGCTCTCGTTGTCGTAGCTCAAAGCCCAGCCTGCGGGTTGCTTAGCGGCGTAGCCATCAACAAGACAGGCGCGAAGGAGCGCATTGAAGGAACCCGGTTGAGGCGAGAGGACGGGCGCGCCTTCATCTGTTGATCGATAAAAACGTGTGGTCATGATTAAAATTCCGTGTTTGCTGCGTTGTAATGAGGGGGCGTGTAGGCCCCCCAGATGCCTTTACCCAAAAACATTCCGGTTTCAAGAATCGCTTCTGCCAGCCCTTGAAGCGGGATGTTTTTTTCTTCATCCGGAGAAATTCCCGCAACGGTATCGACCTTTCCACCGCCGCCCAGGGCGGCTAAAAAATCATCTTCCGTGCCCGTGTTGCCCGCAGCCAGCCAGATTTCGTAAGCCGACTTGCCCTGCAATACCTCCGCCAACACGATTTTCATCGCTTCCGGCTGTTCGGCGAATTTCAGTACGGCTCGGTTGCCGGGGATGAAGAGCGACAATCCTTGCGGGGGATTAGGCATGGCTTATGGCTCCGTCACGGGGTTCACCAGCGCGATTTGGGCTGCGGGCGAAATCAGGACGACGCCTGCGGGGGATGTCAGGCGCACGTCAACCGCCGCTTCGCCCGGTCTCCAGCCGAATTGCTGGTCGGCGGCGACCGTCATGCGCAGGATGGTTTTGTTTTGCGAAAAGGTGAGCGTGCAGGAGAGCGCCGCCTCAAAACCGCGCCCGCGCAGGGTTGAGGTGGCGACCCAGTCGGAGAGATCGGGATAAATTGAACCCACCTCGACGGGGCCAGACCAATCCAGCGTCGCGCCGATTTTGTGCTGTTTCATGGCGTGCTCCGATCAGGGATCAGGGATCGGGTATCAGGGATCAAAACCGGACGATTAGCGGAATTTGGGGTTGATTCCTGATACCTGACCTCTGATTCCTGAACCCTGCCAAAGAGTTCCGCCCCGAACATCGCCCG
>BNUD01000093.1 GCA_025997095.1 Betaproteobacteria bacterium
GGAGTGCGTGCTTTGACTTTATCTGACGCGGAGGAAGCTGTTGAAAAAGTAATTAAAGCGAATGACAAAAACGAAGAGTTGAAATGGAAACTCGACAGCGGGATCGGTGCGTTGACGATTGCCAATAATGTGAACGCGTTTTTGAATCTTTCCAGCCAAAAAAATGACGATAAAAATCTATCACGTTTTGCCGATGTGGTACGCAATTCGCGTGATGGGTTCACCACAAGACGGAATTGGGGGCCACCTGATTTGTTTGCTATTCTTATCGGCGGTGACGATAATGTCTTTCAAGGCGGCACAAACTTGAGTTCAGATAATAAAACCTGGGTAGGTCTGGACGGGTTAAAAGTTACCTGGCTGGATTGGGATTGGGATGATGGCTGTTGGCCATGCAGGGATGAAGAACCGCTTGCATATGGCGGCGCCGTTACGGGCAGTTCCAGCGCCAGTGACTATCGGCGCATCATCAACATGACGCGAAGAACCCGTGACGCGGCATATAACGCGCGTAAAACAGAGATGGCAAATAGCTACAACGGATTGCGCCCTTACCATGAACTGAACAAAATCGGTGAAGGTCACGATAAAAGTCTGCCCTTTGTCGTTCTGGTTTATAAAGCCATTGATAACAAAGGTACGCCGAACGCGAACAAAACCTTTGGAACGGGCGCGGGCGACAACTTTTATCGTCTGGAAGAAAGGCGAAAGGAACTCATGGGCGTAGCGGCTGCCGAAACCTATTTCAAACGTCCTTCCCTTGAAGATTACCGGAATGGCGACAAAACGGCGAGCGCGTTGTACATCAATCGGCGCGGCTATGAAAAAGGGGTTTACGCTTCCCTGTTTTCTCCTTACTGGCAGGCGCGGCTGACCAATCTTTCACCAGAAGCCGCGACCGCTCTGGGCGCGCTGGATTGAATCATGTTAAACGGGTATTTTGAAAAAAGGAGCATCACCGTGAGGGTTAACAAATTCTGCATTGCTGTTCTGTCAATCACATTGGCACTGCCCGTGACGGCTTATTCCGCTGATCGCATTCCGCCTCCCGGCGCAATGCAGGATGGCGCTTATATGCGCGCGGAGCTTGTCAAGGCCAATGTGGAGATGTGCGCAGGCGCAGGGCTTAGCCAGGCGCTTTACAAAGAACTGCAAGTCGGCGAGACGCGCACGCAATTTTGCCAGTGTACTTATGACAATTATTTCGCCAAATTCAGCAATGAAGAAATTATCAGCGAGATTGGTTTGACAAGGAAAAATCTCAAACGTCTGGGAAATCTCACTGATAAAGAAAAAAACGACATCACCATCAAGGCGGAAAGAAACAAGAAACGCCTTGCCCAGAGCGAAATCGACTGCATGAATAAAATGAAGGTATCGGTTACGCCTGCTTCAAAGTAGGCTTGAATCGAACCCATCACGCACATCATCGGATATGGATTTTTCAGGAAATTGAAATGCGCCCGTCAAATAAAATGCGAATTCTGTTGTCAGCCATTTTTTTATTCTTCTCTCTTGCCGCCTGCAATGAAGAAGAATCAAAAATCGTGTCTGATGTTCATGGTAACGCATCGGTTTCCAGAAATGAACTGGATGACAATGCGGGTGAAATGGATGAAAAAAATAACAATCCTGACGTAATCTTGAATAAGGATTGCAGAGCACAGGACATAGATCCAAATTCTGTTCATATAACGGGGCGTACTGTTTATGCTCAGATGCCTGGATCTTCGGAGTGCCCTGATCAAGAGATAATCGCGTCCACTTCAGGTTCAGGTCATGATTATTTGCTTGAAGCGAAAGTACGGAATATAGGAGAATCTGAGACCACGGGGGAAGTCCTCGTAAGAGAAAATGAACTTTCTGTGAAAGACGGAAATTCTTATGGACAATTTGGAGGAGACTGGCCAAATAACGAATTTTCGCGTGAGTTTCTTCGCCTGCTTCCGAAACCGGATATGGCGTTTAGTAGTCTGTCATTGAGCCTTGGAGTAGAAGGATTCAGCATCGTTTTCAAGAAAGATGTTACACCGGATCAAATAAAGGATTACGTGGAACAGGTCAAAAAGAGAGGGTTTACCATTAACGCCAAAACCCAGGATGAGCCATCCAGGAAATTTTTTTCCTATGAAGCAAAAAACCGGGAAGGATATTCTGTGGATATTATTTGCATTGGTCCTTGCGTTTTGGGATTAAAAAAGAAAGAGGTGAATTGAACATGAAAAACATATTCAGGCACGAACAACAGGGGCAGGCATTGGTCGAGGTTGTGCTTGCGCTGTTGCTGGTGTTGATTCCCTTGTTCATTTTCAACTGGTCATTGAACGCGCATTCGCAGGCGCGGACAACCGCTTTGTCAGCGGCGCGTTATGCTGCGTGGGAACGCACGGTGTGGCTGGATACTGGCAAAGGCGCGGATGTTCCCGCCAGTGCGTACAAGGCGACAAGAGACGCGAAAACCATAGAAGGCTTGATGGTTGAACGATTTTTTGCCCAACCTGACGCGCAGATTGTTTCTCGCGTTGAGGCGCAAAATACAAAAAATGACAAGCGAGCGTCCTTTTATGAACTCCATAATGGCGATAATCTGCTGGAACTGGAAAAAACGGGAAATACCGGAAAAGGACAAGGCGCGCGCCCTACCTTGAGTTTATATGAAACCGGGGAGGTTACATCCGGGATTGGCAAGGCTTATAACGCTGTCGCTGGCGCGATAGCAGGATTGAGCGGAAAAAAGGTTGAACTGGAAACGCGGGGTTTATATGTCGCCGATGTCAGTGTCAAGCTGAATGCTGTTCGTGGCGTGAAATTACTGGAGGATCTGGATTTGACCTACAATCAAAGAGCGGCGGTATTGACCAATGGCTGGAGTCTTGCGGGCAGTGAACACGAGATAGCAAGAGTTAAGCCTATGGTGTCGACATCCATGATTGGAGATTTCATGGAGAATTACGGAATTAACGACATGCTTGCGGTGCTTGGCAACGCAACGCCTTTCAAGGAACTGGATGTTGGTCATGTTGAACCGGATATTGTTCCTGATAGCGATACCATTATCAAAAAATAAAGGCGCAAATGAAATTCTTTCTCTTTCTGGGCATGTTGCTTATTCAGCAGGCGGTAGCGGCTGAACTTGTCACCTTGCCTGTGCCGCCAAATGTCACGCCGGAGATTATTGCCGAGGATTTTCGTTTCAACGGCAGCCCGATGCAAATTGTGCAGTTCATCGCGCTGGATGCGGATGAAGTCACACGCTTCTATCGGCGTTTCTTTTCCGAAAAAGCCAGAGATGGAAAATACAGCGAGCAAAAACTGGGAAAGACCAAACAAATTGGCGCGCTGATGGACAAGACGCTGGTGAATGTTGAATTCATGCCGGAAGGGAAGAAAACGACACGCATCCTGGTATCTTCTCTTGATCCCGACAAGATGCAAGCCCCTGAAAAACTCGCCAAAGACATCCCGCGACTACCGGGCAGTACGGTGACGCAGCATCAGGAAAGTCGGGATGGTCAGAAGAAGAATCGCATGGTGTTCATCACCAACCGGCATTCGGTGGAAGGTAACGCCATGTATCTGCGTGAGCAGTATCAGCGTCTTGGTTGGTCGCGGCTTGGAGATCATACGGTCAAAACCTCGCAGCAGCGACAGTTGATGTTTGGCAAGGCAAACAAACACTTGCTGGTGGATGTGCAGCGGATGGACATCAATACCACAATGGTGATTTACAGCGAGATGGAGGAATAGGCATGAAGCGCGAAAACCGGAGGTTGAAAAATAAGCGGCGCGTGGATTCCCGCTTTCGCGGGCATGATGGCGGTGGTCTGAAACATCGCGCGCGCGGGGTTTCGACGGTTGAGTATGTGCTCTGCGCGTTATTGGCGGTGCTCGTGTTGTTTACGCCTTATGACGGCGACCAGTCGGTGGTTGACAAGTTTATGGAAGCCATTCGTGACGCTCACGCGGCGCAGGTTTACGCGATTGGGAATCCTGTGGTCGGTTCGTCCGTGTCGTTTACCAATCAGGATAAATAATCCGGGGAGTATTTTGCATGGCTTTCAGTTTTGCGCGTTTCAACCGGCGTTTGCTGCTTTTTATTCCGGCATATCGTCGCGGGGAACCACAATCTCGATCTTTTCAGAACGATCCAGATATTTTTCCGCCAACGAAGCCTCCATGCGGTTCAGGTACAACTTCGCCAGAAACGCATGGAGGCTTCGTTGGCGGAAAAATATCTGGATCGTTCTGAAAAGATCGAGATTGTGGTTCCCCGCGACGATATGCCGGAAGGGACGCTTGTGGACATCGGCAATTTCGCCATTCGTACCATCAACGCGGATATTGCGCCGCCCGATGCGGTCAGACCGGCGGATATTGAACGTGCCGAGGGGCAGACATTGAAAATTAATGTTCCACGCGGTCGCCCCTTGTTGTGGAGTTATCTTTCCAGCGGCGCTACGCCTTCTTTTTCTGACATGCTGGGAGAAAATCAGCGGGCGCTGACGATTGCGGTGGATGAACTGAACTCCATTTCGGGTATGGTCAGACCGCATGACCGGATTGACCTGTTTTTTGTCGATAACGAACAGATGGAATCCGATGAGTCGGGGGGATTGGGAAACAGCAAGAGCAGCAAGATTGTTGTGCCGCTTTTGCAGAATGTGTTGGTCAAGGCGACCGGCAACATTGTTCGACGCGAGACTTCTCCTGATGGCAGGGAATATGAGCGGAATTATTCAACCTTGACGCTGGATCTGGTGCCGGAGGAAATCGGCAAGGTGATTCTGGCGCAGGAAAAGGGAATGCTGCGGGCGGCGCTGAAACGTCCTGACCAGAAAAATACGACGAAATACCGGGTCACGCATGAGATGGATTTACGCGGCGGCGCGGGGGTTTATGACGCTTTTGGCGTCAAGGTGTATGTGGGCGGCAAGCAGGGCGGCGTGTTGTCGCCCGTCACGCAGTCGGTACAGAAACAAAATGCGGTACGGGCGGCTCTGGATGGCGAGGGCAGTCTGGCAGCGGATGAGATTGCGCCCGCGAACAGTATTCCGGTTGATGCCGGGGTTGTGAATTAAAAATTTTCCGGGTGAGGAATATGTCTTTTCAAATACGGCGGATGTTCAACGGGTTTCTGAAAAACATGCTGGCGGCGGTTGCGTGCTGCGTGATGGCGGTTCCGCAATCGCTTGTCGCCGCAGATGACGCGGGCGGCATGTATCTGTATGTGGGCGAAGCGCGGGTCATCAAACTTCCGGCTCCTGTCAGCAAGGTGGCCATTGGCAATGGAAAGGTGATATCGACCGCGACGGTGGCGCCGACTGAATTGCTGATGATTGCCAACGACGCGGGGGAATCTTCGCTGTATCTCTGGCTGGAAAACGGGACAGAGATTCATTATTCCGTGCAGGTCGGCGTGAATAATCCCGCCAAAACCTTCGAGCAAATCAGGCGTTTTTTCATCCAGGATAAAAACATTTCGTCCGACCTGATTGGCGACCGCGTATTTTTGCAAGGGAATCATCTGACCAAGGAGCAGGAAAGCAAGATAGATGCCTTGCTGAAGGCTTTTCCCAATCAGATTGTGCCGATTTTTGGCGTTGATGGCGATTTGCAGGAGCGCACGGTCTTTATTCGCGCGCAGGTGGTGGAGATCAAGAAATCGTCTCTGGAACAACTCGGCATTGAGTGGGATCAGCACATCAACGGTCCGACAGCGAGCCTGACCAAAGACATTACCGGCGTCAGCGACCATTTTACTTCCACGCCTTTTCAGAGTTATCTGGGGCTGGCGGCCAGCATCGCTTCACGCATCAATATCCTGCAAGACAAGGGAGACGCCTACATTGTTGCCGCGCCTCATCTGACCGCGCGTTGCGGCGGCAAGGCGGATTTTACTTCCGGGGGAGAATTGCCGATTCCCCTGCCCAGCGGTTTGGGACAAACCAGCGTGGAGTACAAGCCTTATGGCATTCGTCTGGCGATTGAGCCGATTTGCGACAAACGCGGCAACATCCGCGCCAAGCTGACGGCGGAGGTCAGCCAGATTGACAACGCGGTGACGGTCATGGGGGTGCCGGGGCTGCTTTCGCGCAAGGCGGAATCGGAACTGGATTTGTTCGACGGTAAAACCATGCTGCTTTCCGGTCTGAGTTCCTTGCAGGCTTCCGAGTCGGTCAGTCAGGTGCCGGGGTTAGGCAGTATTCCCCTGCTCGGTCATTTGTTCAAGAGCACCTATTTTGACGGCGAACGTTCTGAATTGCTCATTGTCATTACCCCCAGTTTTGTCACGCCGGAGAGCATGGCGGTACAAAACAGCATTCAACGCCGCGACAGGATCAGCGACAGTCTGGAAGAAAAGTTGATGGATGGCGGCATCAAGCCTTTCAAGGATATTGTGCCCTCGATTACGGAAATCACCATGCCGTCGCCCGCGCCTGAAAATACGCAAGACACACCGGAGGTTTCGCCGGACGCAACGCCAGTGGACGCAACGCCAGTGGACGCGAAGACATCCGACGCCGCGCCAGCGGACGAGAAGATATCCGACGCCGCGTTACCCGACGTAAGCGGCGCAATTGCGGAGCCGCCGCCTTTCGCATTGAGTTGGCAAGCGCCTGAAAAGGTGCGGACTGGCGATCAATTCAGCGTCGCGGTGCATCTGGAAAACGCGCGGGATTTGCAAAATGTTTCTGTAATCCTGGGTTTTGACCCTTGGGTTTTGCAAGCGATTTCCATCGAGCAAGGCGATTTTTTCGGGCGGGAAAAATCCGTTTTTCAACAGCATATGGAATCCAGTCGGGGGAAAGGATACAAACGGGACAGGATTATTGCGTCGATAAAAAAACCTGCGGATAACGCGCGGACTGAAAACACAATCGGCAAGGGCAGCGTGGTGGTGGTTCATTTTCGCGCGCTCAAACCCGCCAGGGCAACCCCCTTGAAGCTGCTTGAGATTGCGCTGGAACCTGCGTCAACGCCTGCGCTTGCCCTGCCGCCCGAACCCGCTCTACGTGTTGTGGCGCAAAGCGGGAATCAGGCTTTGCCAAAAGCGCGAAAAACGCTCGCCAGCAATGAACGCTAGAAACTTTTGTCCATTTTTCCACTAAAAAAACGCCCTGAAAGGCGAGGGTTCAAACCGGAGCGGATTTTACGATGAACGTACAACGGATTATTGTTCGAACGCCGGAAGGCGGCATTGATGAATTTACCTTCAATGCCAGGAGTATCGTGATCGGCAAGGATGACGGATGCGATATCGTGATCAAAGGCTGGTCTATCGGCAAGCAACACGCGGAAATCCGCTTTACTGAAGAAGGCGCGCATATCCACAGCCGAAACGCGCTGGTGGGGATCGGGGTGAATGGCATTCGCATCAAGGAGTATGGCCCGCTGCTCTCCAAGGATGAAATCCAGCTTGCGGGTTATTCCATGTTTGTTCTGGCGGGAAAAGAAGGGGAAGGTAAAGCCGATGACGCGCCAAAACGCGATTTTACGAGCGCGATCATCGCTTCACCGCTTCCAGCCATGTCCGCGCCCATCCTCGCGCCGGAGGCGGCTTTTGACCGGGGCAGGGCGGCGATAGACGCATCAACGCCAGCCCCCGCTTCGGGCAAGCCGCCAGCGTCAGAGAAAGCCGTGTCTTTGGAGGAAGCGGCTGCACGGGAAGCGCAGGAGCCGCAGCAGGATCACTACATGGAATGGCGGTGCAAGGTTCATGGCGCGTTGCTCAAGATGATGGATGTGCGGCGCACGGACATCACGAAGATGAGCGAGGGTGAGTTGGAAACGGCAACCCGTTTGATGATTGATGTGGTGCTGGAAAGCCTGTCCGGTATTCCCGAAAGGATTGACCGGAAAATACTGGCGGAGCAGGTGTTGCACGAGGCAATCGGGCTAGGCCCGCTGGAACCGTTGTTGAGCGACGAGAGCGTGACGGAAGTCATGGTGAATGCCTATGATCAGATTTTTGTCGAACGCGCGGGCAAAATTACAAGAAGCGACGTATTTTTTTCCAGTGACAAGGCGGTGCTGTCGGCGATTGAACGCATTGTTTCTCCTCTGGGGCGCAAAATCGACGAAAGCTCGCCTCTGGTTGACGCGCGTCTGAAAGATGGTTCGCGCGTCAATGCGGTGATTCCCCCTCTGGCGTTGAAAGGCCCTTGCATTACCATCCGCAAATTCGCCAAATACCGCCTGTATGGTGAGGATTTAATCAAGTTTGGCACCTTGAACGAGGATATGCTGGAATTTTTGTCGTTTTCCGTGCGTCAGGCGCAGAATATTGTCATTTCCGGCGGTACGGGTTCAGGGAAAACGACGCTCCTGAACATTTTGTCCAATTTCATTCCGAATACGGATCGTATCGTGACGGTTGAGGACGCGGCGGAATTGCGTCTGCACCAGCCCAATCTGGTATCGCTTGAAGCCAAGCCTCCCAACAGCGAGGGCAAAGGCGCGATTCCCATCCGCGAGCTGGTCAAGAACTGTTTGCGGATGCGACCGGATCGTATTGTGGTGGGGGAATGTCGTGGCGGCGAGGCGCTGGATATGCTGCAAGCGATGAATACCGGTCACGATGGCTCATTGACGACGGGGCACGCCAATTCCGCGCGCGACATGTTGAGTCGGCTGGAAGTCATGGTGTTGATGGCGGGCATGGATTTGCCGGTGACGGCGATCCGCGAGCAGATTGCTTCCGCCGTCAATCTGATTGTGCAACAGACGCGCTTCAAATGCGGCAGCCGAAAAATCACCTCGATTACGGAAGTGACCGGGGTGGAAGGCGGGCGTATTCAATTGCAGGATATTTTCACTTATGTGCGGGATGGTTACGAGCCGGATGGCAAAATCAGGGGGCATTTTTCGGCGACAGGGGCGGTGCCGGAATTTCTGGAAGAGTTGCGTAGAGCCGGGGTGAAAACCCCTTCGCTGAAAATTTTTGAGGCGACGGGGCAAAATGATTGAAATTGCCTTTGTTTCCCTGATTGCCTTGGGCGTTGGCGGGCTGTTTTATTTTTCATTGTCGCGCTCTTCCTTTGTTAACGCGGCGCCACGGGTTGAGGAGAAAGGCGGGGTGCGGACTGCGATTCTGCCTTCCCTGCCCGACAAGAATGTGCTGATTGTGCTGTTTGCCGTGCTTTTGACCGTCACCCTGTGGCTGATTGCCGCGCATCCTCTGGTCTGTTTTCTGGCGGCGGTCGGCGGCGTGGTCATTCCCAACAAGATTTACGGTTATCTGCGTAAAAAAAGGGCTGCCGTGATCGACAGCCAGGTGCCCGACATTTTATCCATGATGTCCGGGGCAATGCGTTCCGGCGCGAGTCTCATGGTGTCTCTGGAATCGGTCGCCAAAGATGGTCCCCGCCCCATCAAGCACGAAGTTGACATGATGTTGCGTGAGGTGCGTCTTGGCATTGATCTGGATAATGCGCTGGATCATCTGGCGGTGCGGGTGCAATCCAGCGAGATGATCATGGTGGCGGCGG
>BNUD01000094.1 GCA_025997095.1 Betaproteobacteria bacterium
GCAATTTAAGGCAAAATCGAGGCAAAATCACTCAAAAAATAGAGCTTCATTCAAAATAATTGCGCCAAATTTCGGCACAGGTAGTTTTTTTGAGCTGATTTGCTGAAAAACAAGGGTAATTCGAGGTGCCCTAAGGCAATAACCATGCTTCAAAATCATGCAAGGCGACGTGGGGATAAAATTTTGGATTATCGCCCACCCATGCCTTCATTTTATTTTTAGCATCTTGAGCATCTGAAAATTCGTGCGTTCCAGTATAAACATCGGTCAGTGCAATCACGGCATCCACTTTATCCTTATTCGCGAGATGATTTTCAACATGCTTACGCAATAGCTCCCTCATAGGAATGCGACCATTCTGGGGTTTGAAGTCGAGGCGTGGCTTCGGTTTTTCTCCCAAACGCTGGTTGATGAATTCTTTCAGTTTCAGCTTGAAACATTGTTCTGTTTTACCCTCAACCAAAATAACAATATGGACGACACCCTTTTTATCGCTCATATTCTTCCTCCCAACTGCCCCATTTCCCAAAGTTGATCCAGACTATAGTCTTGCAGCCAGGCTTCCAGATCAAGCGCGCTGGCTCTGGTTAACGTCATGCCGCCTTCCTCGTCTGAATCACAAATGAGCAATTCGGAAGGTTCCAGAAATCGCACCAGACGTTCGGAGTGTGTTGCAACAATCAATTGCGTCCGCGTCGCAGCTTCACGAAACAGACCAGACAGCAGATGAAGCATTTCCGGATGCAAGCTGACTTCAGGTTCATCGATGAGCGTAACTGTCGGAAGTTCAGGACTCTGCAACAAGGTGACTAGCCAGAGAAAACGTAAGGTTCCCTCGGAAAGCTGATGGGCGTTGAGCGGCTGTAAATATTGACGCTCTTTCCACCCCAAGGCTAATGTCCCGGCAGCAACAGGGGGGAAAAGCAGGCGTTCAAAATCGGGAAAGACGACTTTCAATGTATCCTCAATCGCATCGAAACGATCTGGTTCACTTTCTCGTAAATAATACAGACAGGACACCAGATATTCGCCATTCTGACCGGGAAAACGCGCCAAGGTCATGGGTTGCGGCAGCCGAACTGGCGCGCGCGCCGACACATCCAAAGCATGATACAACGTGGAAGAAGCCAGTATCCGGCGGAAATCTTCCGGTTCTTTGAACATCTTGGGCACCTGGGAGAGCGACGTTTCGTTAGAACTGTATCCCCATGTTGGATGTGTCAATTTCTTGCTAACCGGGTCAAAAAACATGATGTCCTGCCCATGTGAATCAATATGTTTGAACACAGGGTCCTTCGCTCTTGGTTTATCTCGTTTCTGTATCAATCGTTCCTGTTGTAACACGAACCATACGCCATTGGATTGAATACTCAATTCGTACTGAATTGGGTTTTGATTTTTGAGCGGCATATCTAATTCAAAACACACTGGCTCGCGCCGATCAGCGGTAATCACACTGTTGATCCCGCCCGCCAAAGTGATTGTTTCCTGCAAATGCCCTTCTGCCGAAGCCGCCAAAAGACGCATGACTTCAAGGATCGATGTTTTGCCAACACCATTTGCGCCGATCAGTACATTTAATGACGATAACGGTATCTCCACATCGTGCAGGCGACGAAACCCTTTAACTCGTAACCGTGAAAACCCTACCGCTGGCTCCAAATCAACATGATTTTCCATCTTTTTATCCTTTCGTCACCAGCACATCCTGCATGATGAGATATTGCAAATCCGAGCCGTAGAACATCTCCAGCGCGTCGGCAGGGGAGCAGATCATGGGTTCGCCGCGTCGGTTCAATGAGGTGTTCAGCGCCACGCCGTTGCCGGTGAGTTTTTCCAGTTCTTGCATCAGGTCGTAGTAGCGCGGGTTGAATTCGCGTTTCAAAACCTGGGCGCGCGAGGTGCCGTCTTCGTGCACGACTTCCGGCACGCGGGTTTTCCATTCGTCGTTCACTTCAAAGGTGAAGGTCATGAAGGGCGCGGGGTGGTCGATTTTGAACATCTGCGGGCCGACGGTATCGAGCATCGAGGGGCAGAAGGGTCGCCAGCGTTCGCGGAATTTGATCTGGGCGTTGATGCGGTCGGCGACGCCCCGGACACTGGGGCAGCCCAGAATGGAGCGTCCGCCCAGCGCGCGCGGGCCGAATTCCATGCGCCCTTGAAACCACGCGACCGGATTGCCGTCCGCCAGGATTTTGGCGATTTTTTCGGGTACGGCGTCAATTTTCTGCCAATCCACCGTCATGCCGCGCTGTTTTTCGTAATGGGCAATGGCGGCGATCACGTCCTCGTTCGCGTATTCGGGGCCAAGGAAGACATGCGCCATTTTTTCTACGGCGACCTTTCGCTGTTGCGACACGTATGCCGCCGCGCCCACCGCCGTGCCCGCGTCGCTGGCGGCGGGCTGGACGTAGAGTTCCTTCACTTCCGGTCGGGCGATGATTTTCTGGTTGAGTTTGACATTCAGGGCGCAGCCGCCCGCGAAGGCGATTTTGCCGGTTTCGCGCAGAATGTCGCCCAGGTAGTAATCCATCATTTCCAGCGCGAGTTTTTCAAACAACGCCTGTATGCTGGCGGCGTAGTGCACATAAGGTTCGTCGGCAACGTCGCCTTCGCGTTTTGGGCCTAACCATTCCACGAGTTTGGGCGAAAAGTAATAGCCTTTGCCCTTTTCCTTGTAGCGTTTCAAACCGATGACGTTGACGTAATCGGTGTTGATGACGAGTTCGCCACGCTCGAATTTCGCCAGACGCGAAAAGTCGTAGCGGTCAGCGTCGCCGTAGGGCGCCATGCCCATGACCTTGAATTCGCCGTCGAGCATGTCGAAGCCCAGATATTCGGTGATCGCGCCGTAGAGTCCGCCCAGGGAATCCGGGTCGTAGAATTCCTTGATTTTGTGAATTTGCCCGTTTTCGCCCCAGCCGAAAAAGGTGGTGGCGTATTCGCCCTTGCCGTCAATGCAGAGGATGGCGGTTTTTTCCTTGAAACCGGAGCAGAGATAGGCGCTGGCGGCGTGGGCGATATGGTGTTCGACTGGCTCGATTCTGGTTTTTTTGAGGTCAAAACCGAGCTGCGTGAGACACCATTCGATGCGTTTTTTGTAACGATGATAACGGCGATTGCCGGTAAAAATGGCGTCCAGCGCACGGTCGGGCGCGTAGGCGTAGCGGCGGGCATAGTGCCAACGCGCCTTGCCCGCAAGCGGGATGGGCGCGAAGGGGATGGCAACGACATCAACATCGGCAGGCGTGATGCCCGCCTGCGTGAGACAGAATTTCGCCGCTTCGTAGGGCATCCGGTTTTTCGCGTGCTTGTCGCGCACGAGACGTTCTTCTTCGACGGCGGCGACGAGCTTGCCGTCAATATAGAGCGCGGCGGATGGATCGTGGCTGACAGCGCCGGAAAGACCAAGGACAATCAGGGACATAGGGAAGTCAAAGATGAAGTTCAGGGTGCGGATTGTAACGCGCCCGCTTATCCTTTGACGCATCTGCTTATTGGCATCGGTTTGGGATAAACTTCGTCGTGAGCAAAACACGAGTACAACTTCAGATACGATTCAGAGACTAAAAAGGGGAATCCGCGTGGACATCAAAGCCATCATCGCGCCTGTCATCCAGGACAGGGAAGCGCTGGAAGAATTCGCTGACGCCTTGCAGGACAAGGCGGTGGAAATCGAGCGTTACGTCGCTCAACTCAAAATCACCCCCGGTAACCGGGACATCATCGACAATCTGTTTCGCGCCGTGCACAACATCAAGGGCGACGCGGCGCTGACCAAGGTCGAGATCGGCGTTGCCATTACGCACAACATCGAATCCCTGCTCTCCCGTTTCCGCGAGGGGCACATCCAGTTTTCCGACCGCCTCGCCGAAACCATCCTGCTCACCCTCGACCGGCTGGAACTGGCGATTGAAGGCTTGTTGAAACACAAGCCGCTGGATAATCTGCGCCTCGTCCCGCTCGTGCAAGGGCTGGAAAAAACCGCGCAGGCGTTGCCCGACCAGATCGACCGCCTCTGCGGCGAATTGATTGAAATTGTCACCGGCTTCCCCCCTGTCATCACCGCCACGTCCGCAATCGTGCCCGACAAGCCCGTGATTACGCCGATTGCTGACCATGTGGTCGCCGCCGACCTGCAATTTTTCCGCAGCCTCGCCATGCAACTGGAAAATCGCTCGCCCTTTTTCAAGGGGCGCACCACCCGCATTTTGCGTTTGGCGCTGGAAGCCAACAAAGCGGCGGAACATGTCGTCGATCCGGTGCAACTGGAAGCCGCCATTTACATGCACGATGTCGGCATGATGTTCCTGCCGGAAAGCGTCTGGCTCAAAGTCGGACAAATGAGCGCCGAAGAAAAACTCGCCCTGCGGACCCATCCCCACTACGCCGCCACCCTGCTGCAACGGATGCCCGGCTGGGAAGGCGCGGCGGAAATCGTCGCCCAACATCACGAAATGCCCGACGGCAGCGGCTACCCGAACAATCTCAAAGACGAGCAGATCTGCGCGGGCGCAAAAGTCATCGCCATCGTCGACGCCTTTGAAGCCGTCATGCTAAAACACAGTCATCACGGTAAAAATCGCTCGGTGCTGCGCGCCATCGCCGAAATCAACGCCTGCGACAACCAGTTCGCGCAGGAATGGACGCTGCCCTTCAACACCGTCATCCGTCGCACCATCGAAACCACATCCTGATGCGTGAGACAGCGGATCTGGAACGCCGCTTCGGCGGCGTTTCACGTTTATACGGCGCAGTCGCCGCAGCGCGATTTCAGGCGGCGCATGTCGGCGTCGTCGGCGTCGGCGGCGTCGGCTCCTGGGTGGTGGAAGCCTTAGCCAGAAACCGCGTCGGTCGCCTCACCCTGATCGACCTCGACATGGTGGCGGAATCCAACACCAACCGCCAGATTCAGGCGTTGGACGGCAACTATGGCAAAGCCAAGATTGAAGTCATGGCAGAACGCATCCAGTCCATCAACCCTGAATGCCGTGTGCATTGCATCGAAGATTTCGTCACGCCGGAAAACGTCGCGCAAATGCTGGCGGACGATTTTTCCATCGTCATCGACGCCATCGACCAGACCCGCGTCAAGGCGGCGATGATTGCCCATTGCAAGCGGCAAGGCATCCCCATCGTCACCGTCGGCGCGGCAGGCGGGCAAATCGACCCGACTCAAATCCGACGGGCGGACTTGAGTCAAACCACAGAAGACCCCCTGCTCGCCAAAGTCCGCAGCCAGTTGCGGCGGGAATATGCGTTTCCCAAAGCGCCAAAAAAATTCGGCATCCCCGCCATCTACTCGGTCGAACCGCTGCGCTATCCAACGCAAGCCTGCGAAAGTGGCAACAACCGCGACGCCCCGCAAGGATTAAATTGCGCGGGCTTCGGCTCCTCCGTCTGCGTCACCGCCGCAATGGGACTTGCCGCCTGCGCCGTGGCGCTGGAAATTATCGGGGCATTGTAGGGGCGGTTCGCGAACCGCCCCTACAATGCCCCCCATCTGCCTGTGGGCAGCATATGGCGTATCCGATTGCCGGATGTACGTTCCCGGTTACTTGCGCGGCATGTTGCTCAGCGTATGATGGGCGCTTTCTGGCGTGATGACTGAAGGCAGCGTGAGCACTCAAGGCAAGCAAACTTCGATACGAGACGGATGGCAAGGCTGGTCATGGCGCAAGCGTGGCTTGGTGGTGCTGGCAGGCGTTGTGCAGGTTGCTTTGTTCATTGCTGCGATCTTCATTCTGGCAGGGCAGGTGTGGAGGAGTAGCGTCTTGCCCAGTGAGGGAGCTACACCCGAACCTGTATCTGAACAGGTTCGGGATTGGGATAAGCCGACTGACCCACGAGAGCTTGAAGCCTACAATTTTGCTCATTCTCTCGAATTGCCGGACAGCCTGCCGAAGCTGGTGCCGTTTGACTTCAATAAATATGCACGTTCTGACCGTTCTACCATAGCGAAAGCCTACTTTAAACACCTGTGCGAAACCGAAGCGGGGGACTACGTTTTTAAGACGATAGAGAAGGTGGAAGGGCTTTATCAGATGCGTCCTAGAAAAAAAGCTACAGAAGAAGAATTCCGTGACTTGTACCGAATGGAAGACCCGTATGGATATGTGAATGGGGAAACAGAAGACGTTCCCTTTATGTTTCTCAGAAAACATCGGTACCGCTATTTTGAGCAAGCTGCACCCGGATCTTTCGTTGACATGGAAGGTACTTATCGAAAATATTACGATGATTCTTTGTTCTTGCTATCAGATATAGATGACGCCTTCGTCATATTTTGGACTGAAAATGAGAGAGAAAATCGTAGTTTACGTAAACGTTACGAAAAAAATCGTACCTATCGTTATGGTTACACATGGCGTGGCATTTACCGTGTTCGTGATCGTGAATTTGGTATCGCAGGTAGCGAACTGATAGTATTGGATTTGCAAACAAACGAAATTCTTGGCGTGCGCAGGGGTTTCGCTCTGACAGGGTTCCGCAGACCAAACTGGGAATTCACTCCAGTTTGCCCTCGTTATGAAATTAGACATCGCAGCAAAGATTTTGATTTTTCTTATTGGTTTATTCGCAAGGTTCTGCGACCGGTCGATCCGGTCGAATGGCCTGATGTTACTTTTTGAACTTCAAGGAGACTTTCCATGGAAACGCAAGCACAACAAATCCTTAAATTCGCTCTTCTTCAGAGTGCAGCAGAGTGATGACTGAAGGCGGCGTGAGTACTCAAGGCAAGCAAACTTCGATACGAGACGGATGGCAAGGCTGGTCATGGCGCAAGCGTGGCTTGGTGGTGCTGGCAGGCGTTGTGCAGGTTGCTTTGTTCATTGCTGCGATCTTCATTCTGGCAGGGCAGGTGTGGAGGGATGATGTCTTGTCCAGTGAGGAAGCTACACCCGAACCTGTATCTGAACAGGTTCGGGATTGGGATAAGCCAACTGATCCACGAGAACTCGAAGCCTACGATTTTGCTCATTCTCTCGAATTACCGGACAGCCTGCCCAAGCTGGTGCCGTTTGACTTCAATAAATATTCACGTTCTGACCGTTCTACCATAGCGAAAGCCTACTTTAAACACCTGTGCGAAACCGAAGCGGGGGACTACGTTTTTAAGACGATAGAGAAGGTGGAAGGGCTTTATCAGATGCGTCCTCGATCCATAGCTACAGAAGAAGAATTCCGCGACCCGTATCGAATGGAAGACCCGTATGGATATGTGAAAGGAGAATCTGAACGCGTTGCTTTTAAGTTTATTTGGCGACATCGCTACAGTTATTTTGAGCAACCAATACCAGGTGCTTTCAGTCGCAAGAAAAATATTACTGACGAGCAGTTTGATGCTTCTCTCTTTAATCTTCCATCTCCCAATGAGGCAACTGCCATTTTTTGGGGTTATAGCGGAGAAATGAACAGCCTCAAGAAACGCTATGAGCAGCAGCGAATTAGTCGCTACGGCTACACTTGGCGTGGCATTCGGCGTGACCGTGACCGTGAGTTCGGTATTGCAGGTGGGGAATTGATTGTATTGGACTTGCATACTGACGAAATTCTTGGTGTACGTCGAGGCTTTGCTTGGACGGGTACTTTAGGGCGAAAAACGAATTGGGAATTTACGCCTGTTTGCCCACGCTATGAAATCCGTGACCGTAGCAAAGATTTCGATTTTTCTTACTGGTTCATCCGCAAGGTTCTCCGTCCGGTTGATCCAGTCGAATGGCCAAATCTTGATTTTTAACTTTTAAGGAGTACCACCATGCAGACAGAAAAAGAATCAATCAAAGCGCAGGATATTCTCAAATTCGCTTTATTGCAAAATGCAGCCGAATGTTATTTAGACGGCATACTGTTTGACAATAGCGATGCCATCCATGAGCGGCTTAACAGGTTGTTGATTTTCTCCAAAAAACCGTCGTTTTTCGTTCTTAAATGACGAAAAATCAGGGGTTTTGGAAGCGTTTTTAGAGTTTTTCAACAACCTGTTAACTGGGGTAGTAACGACGTCCGCAACGAATGGATGGCAAAGCGCTACAGCGAAAACCCCAATGATCTTCCGGGTGCGACTCGTTTCACGGACGAGCAAGCCAAGTGGTTCACGGATAATTACGAAATCGTGACGCACTATGCAAACGATGCCAGTGGTTTTTCTGCTACATTATTCAGAGAAAACAAAAAAGATGGTGAATACACTCTGTCTTTTCGTAGCACCGAATATCAACTTCTGAAAGATGGTGGTGACTGGGAACATGACGGTGCAAACGGAGCAGAGGCGCGGACAATTTTTACGGCAACCGGGGGACAGATACCCTGATTGGGGGAGAGGGCGCGGACACCTTCTACTTCAGCCGTGAAAACCTGGTGATCCACAGCGATCGCAGTACCATCAAGGACGCCAGCGCAGAGGAGTGGTGGAACTGCACAGGGATAAATACGGGTGGGAGAGGTAGCAGACGAGGGCACAGTCAGCGGGCGATCCCGTTGGTTTTGCTCTCTGGATTCCAGCATTCTGGCACATGGATACGAAACGCAAGTTTTCATATGTAAATGCTTTTTTGTGCTTGGACAGCATGTTATTTGGCGTATGATGGGCGCTTTCTGGCGTGATGACTGAAGGCAGCGTGAGCACTCAAGGCAAGCAAACTTCGATACGAGGCAGATGGCAAGGCTGGTCATGGCGCAAGCGTGGGCTGGTGGTACTGGGGGTACGAATTTAATGATGGTTTTGGACTAAAGGAAAGCGGCATGGCTAAATACCTCAAGATCAATTTTGAACCAGTCAGGTTTCCTTGCGGGGTGATGGTATCTGTCATATCGCAGGTTATCTTATGACAGGCTACATGCTGTCCCCAGTAGGCATCATCGTAATTGCCCTTTATTCGGTGCTCATTCTTCTTGCCTTTGGGTTGCTTGGTTGGCTGCCGCCGCGCCTTGTTTCCTGGGTACTTGGTCGCCCGCTGACACGCTGGGTACGTTGGGCGCTCTGGGGGCTTCTGGTGCCACCTGCACTGATTCTGCTTGCCCTGCCTTGGTTGGAAGAAGCCTACATTTCCAAGCACTTCAACGAAGCGTGTCAAGATGCTGGCGTCAAAGTCTACCGACAAGTAGAGGTGGAGGGATATGTTGATGAAACGTATCGGCTTCCACGAAGCACTGTAAACCTTGGATTACGGAAGCTTGATGAGAGATCTCTTCAAGCATTTGATCGCGCTGGTTATTCTTTCATAGAAAAAATGCTCGATAATGGAGGCGCTTTAACAGGATGTTGATTTTCCCATCCTCACCTTCGCTTATCGCCTTCGGGGGCGAAGAAAAAAGTCTGTCGGAAGGCTTGTCTGGTCTGGAAGGTGAATTCCAGGCTGTTTTTAAGCGTTTTTCACGGTTTTTTCAAGTTTTGAACGCCTTTCGGCAGCCACCAGACACACTTCT
>BNUD01000095.1 GCA_025997095.1 Betaproteobacteria bacterium
TGGTCTGTGTCGAGGATTTGCAGGTGAAGAACATGTCCCGTTCTGCCTCCGGCACGGCAACTGCGCCGGGTCAAAACGTGCGGGCGAAATCAGGGCTGAACAAGTCCATCCTCGACCAGGGCTGGTTCGAGTTCCGCAGGCAGTTGGACTACAAACTGGCTTGGCGGGGCGGCTGGCTTGTCGCTGTACCGCCGCAGAACACCAGTCGGACGTGTCCATCTTGTGGGCATGTGTCGGCTGAGAAGCGCAAGACGCAAGCGAAATTCGCCTGTGTCGAATGCGGATTCGAGGAAAACGCCGATGTCGTCGGCGCAATCAACATACTGGCGCGGGGACACCGCGTGGCAGCCTGTGGAGAGGTGGCGCGGTCAGGCTCCTCTATGAAGCAGGAACCCGTCGAAGCGACTCATCCCGGCTTAATGCCAGAGTGAGCGCCGTAGGAATCCCCCGCCTTTAGGCGGGGGAGGATGTCAAATCGCAAAGAACAAAGCCGCGCGGCAAGATCAGGGGCATTGAGTACACAACCCTGTGCTACACTTATTTATGTGTTCCCGCGCATACGAGGATTTTCCCCATGTCCCTGGCTACCCGTAATGTCAATTTCACTGGCTCTGTTGACCGCGATTTATTGAAGCGCGCCAAAATTGTCGCGGCGCAATTCGATACTTCCGTCAACGCCCTGTTCAACACCCAACTACGCTATCTGGTTGAAACCGTTGAAAGCGCGGACGAACAAAAGAATACCAATTACACCACCTTGCTGAATTTTTCTCTCGGCAGGCTGAATTATCCGGATACCCTGAAAGCGTTGAGCTTGGATTCCAAAGAAGACCTGTTTTTGCTCATGGCGCAGGCGCATCTCCCCATGCCCCGTCTGCCGCAAGCGGAAACCTTGCGCGCGAAAAAAGCGTTACGGGAACTGCTAGCGAACTAAAGCACCAAGAAATTAGCGACAGGCCTTCAGGCCTGTCGGTCAAACACGTGTTTTGGAAGGGGTTTGCATCCCCTCCCAAAACGGTCGCCGAAACCCCGGCCGTAAGAAAGGGGTTTGGCTCCAACCGCCCTAAAGGGCGGGGTTTCAACCGGAGTTAGTTTTACGATGAACACAACCACTCTTGACCATCCCTTGCCGCATAGCTACGTACCCGCAGAGATAAAAGAAGGATTAAGCCAAAATCTGATTTATTGCCGAGAAGCTAATGCAGCAGCATTAGCAGGGGATGAAGATTCCGCATGGGCTTGGCTGTCGATGGCAACTCTTCCGGCATCTTCGACGCGCGCCCTTGCGAATATATATGGTAAGAAATTCCTCGAAGGTAAAGGGTTCGTGCTATGAAGAATAGAATGCTTCTTGCACTTTCAACGAGTTTAGCCGGGGAAAAAACATCTATAGTTGCAATGGAGTTATCTCGTCCTGGTCAAGAAAAAGAAAACTATGAATGCTGGCGAGCAACCTCTCCTGCTTCCCGATTCCGGACCGCTGATCACCCTCGCTTACGCAGGGCAACTTGATTTGCTGCTTCGCTCCAATTGGTCGCTCTGGCTCGTTGACGCGGTAGTGCACGAAGTGACACGTAACGTAACGCCAACCCGTGCAGCCATTTCCGACTTCATTGCCCGTCATCACATCCCCACCATTGAAACCATGACCTTTCGCCATTACCGCGAGCGGATGGCTGCCGCAAGCAGCGAGGGACAAATGCCGCGCAAGGCGGGCTTGGGCGAACTCGCCTTGCAGGAAGCCATCAACCAGCTTGCCTTGTTGGAACCGCCGCAACCCGCTGTACTCCTGTTTGAAGACTATGAAATTGCCAGCGAAACCTTTTACCTGCCGGAAGGTACAGTACGGGTCAGTACCCGCGCATTTCTGGAAATTATGGAAGAAAACGGCTGGCTGGATTCCGCCGCCAATGTCGAACTCGCCGCGATTCAGGCAGGTCGCCAGTTCTCACGGTTACGATTTCCCTGGTGCGGTTCAGGGCAACGCCTCAACCCGTTCAACCACCGCCCCTTCTTCCCTCTGCACGAAATAAAACCGCACTTTCTGCCCCGCTGCCACATTCGCGCCCGCTTCCGGGTTTTTTAACGCGAACGGCATGGTCATCGCTGGCCACCTAAGTTCGGGGATCGGGTCGTGCGCCAATACGATTTCGGTTGTATCGACCGATTTCACCGTGCCGACGCCTTGATGCAAGCCAAGCGCGCTTTCCTTCGTGTCGTCCATGCGCGCCAGCACGCCGCGTAGCGAGGCTTCGGAGTCGAGCATGAATTGACCGGAGAGGACGATGCGTTCGCCCGCGTTCAGCGCGCCGGAGAGAATTTCTGTTTTGCCATCGACCTCGCGTCCCGTGGTGACTTCTACGGGCACGAAGCGTCCTCCATCGGCGGCGGCGATGACGATGTGGCGTTTGCCGGTGGCGAGGATGGCGTCGGTCGGTACGAGCAGATGTTCCGCGCCTTCTGGCTGTTCCAGCCGGATTTGCGCGGCCATGCCGGGGCGCAATTTGTGGTTCGGGTTGGGGAGCGCGATCCGCGCGACGAGGGTGCGGGTGTCGCGGTTGAGTTCGGGAATCAGGGCGCTGACGCTGCCTGTAAAGATTTGTCCGGGAAAAGCGGTAAAGGAGAGCGTCGCCTTGCCGCCCATGTCGAGTCCGGCGGCTTCGGTTTCCGGCGCTTGCGCGGTAATCCAGACGACATCAATCCCGTTGATGCGCGCCAAAGTTTGTCCGGCGTCAATGGTCATGCCCTGACGCAAATCAAATTCCGAGAGCATTCCGGCGCGGAGCGCGTGAAAGGTGACAACGGCATTGGGCGTGCCGCGTTTTTCCAGCGCCGCGATTTGGGCGGCGGTCATCCCCAGTTGCAAGAGGCGGGCGCGGGCGGCGGCGGCGAGTTGCGGTTCGCTTCGCAACGCCAGATATTCGCCCTGCGCGGCGTACCATTCCGGCACGCGCACATCCGCCAGCGGCGTGCCTGCCGCAACCATGTCGCCCACGGCAAGCGGATAGGCGCGTTCAACGATGCCGCCCGCGCGCGCCTGCACGACGGCAACGGCGTGTTCGTCAAAACCCACGCTGCCGGAGATTTCGACGGCGGGGCGCAGCGCGCCTTTTTCCACCGTGCCGAATTTGACGCCGAGATTTTGGGTCAAGGCGGGCGACAGCGCGAAGCCAGTTGCCACGTTCGGATTTTCATCGGCATAGCGGGGCATCAAATCCATATCCATAAACGGCGATTTGCCGGGCTGCTCAAAATGCGCTTCCGGCTTCATCGGGTCGTACCAGTAGAGGATCTGGCGTTCGGCGTGTTCCGCAGTGGTGGCGGATTCGACGGTGTGCTGCATGGCTGGTCGCCAGCCGAACAGGAAGGCGAGCGCCAATCCCAACAGCAAGCCCGCAAAAAGAGGGACGATGATTTTTTTCATTGCGTGGCGCTCCCCGCCGACAGAAAGTGAAGATTGGCGCGGACGGCGGCGCGTTCGGCTTCGAGGTCAAGGGCTTGAATACGGTTATTCAAATGTTTTTCCCGCGCCAAAATGAGCGCGGCGGCGGAACCGCGCCCGCCGGAAAACGCGGCTTCCGAGAGCGCGATTTTGCGCGTCAGCAGGGGCAGGATTTCCTGATTGAGGCGTTGCAAACGCAGGGTCAGCGCGGCTTCTTCCGCCAGCCATGCTTCGCGCTGACGCAAAAACTCCGCCCGCCGCATCTGGTGTTCGGCTTCGCTCTGTTCGAGCTTCTTTTGCGCCGCCGCGATGCGGGGATTTTGGCGCGAGCCTGCAAACACCGGCAGCGAAAAATTCACTTTTGCCATCATCATCGCCTTGCCCATCGCATCCTCGCCCACGCCGAATTCCACGCTCCAATCTGAATCCTTGTCGGCGCGCGCCATTGCAAGCTCCGCCTCTGCCATGCTGATGCGCGCCTGACTGGCATTTAATTCGGCGGCATCGTCACTGAATTCGCGCGCAAACGTCGCTGGATTTTTCAACCACGCGGGCAATTCGCCCGTTGCTTCCAGCCTCGCCTCGGTCGGCACCACCCGCTGCAGACGCGCGCGCGCCTGACGAAGATCACGGTTCAGCAGATCGACCGCCTCATCCTGCATTTGCCGGTCAAGCAGCGATTCCAGCGCGGCATCCGCGTCCGAATCCAGGCGATTGCCGCCCGCCAATGCCGCTGTAGTCGCCCGTTGGCGCAAGCGGATTTCGGCGGCGGATTTTTCCAGCAGGCTTTGCTTTTGCGTCAAAAAATAAAGCTGAATCCACGCCAGCGCCGCTTCCCTTCGGGCAGTCTGGCGCACAAATTCGCGCATCCGCCCATCCGCCGCCAGCCCCGCTTCCGCCTGCTGCCGCTCTGCCTCGCGCTTCTTCGCGGCAGGAAAATCCTGCATCAAGCCGACCATGCGTTTTGCATCACGCAGCCGATAGCGCGTGTCGCCCTCAATGGCCATGTCATCCACCGACAACACAAGGCGCGGGTCGGGCAACTGCCCCGCCGCTCGCAACCATTCCGCTGATGCCGCCTCACCCGCCCGCGCCGCTGCCACTTCCGGCGCGGCATCGGCGCGCGCAAGGGCTTCTTCCAGAGAAAGCGCCCGCACATCCCCGCCCGCCAGCCATGACGCCAAAAACATGCAAGACACGAATTTCCACGCCGCTTTTTTCATGATGATGATGGATTCCCCGCAATAAGCGCCATCATGCAAAGCCAGCGCCGACGAGAGGATGACCTGGAGATTACATTTTTGTCAGGAAGGGGATGGCTTGCGACAATACAGATTCTGATGCATGATTACATCAGAATTGATGCTAACGAGGACACCACCATGCGAACCACCATCACCATCGACGATACGCTGTACAACCAAGCCTTGGAAATGTCCGATCCCGACATGCCCAAAACCGCGCTCATTCAGGAAGCCATCAAGACTTTTATTCAGGTACAGGCGGGCAAGCGACTGGCAGCGTTGGGCGGCACGCGCCCCGACATGCTGGAAATTCCGCGCCGCCGCGATGCGGCGTAATGCGGCAATTGAGCCATGAATGTCCTCGTCGACACCTCGGTCTGGGTGGCTCACTTCCGAAACCGTAACGAGCATCTCGCGCAACTGCTGCTGGATAAACGGGTACTGACGCATCCACTGGTGCGTCTTGAACTCTCTTGCGGCACACCGCCCGAACCACGCCGACTGACCTTGACCGAACTCGGCTTGCTGCCCGCGTCCCTGCATGTCGGCTGGAGCGAAGTCATGGCATTCATTGAACGCCGCAAACTCTATGGTTTGGGTTGCGGGGTAGTTGACCTGACGCTGCTTGCCTCGACCCTGGTCACGCCGGACACCCAATTGTGGACGCTGGATAAACGCCTGGGCGAGTTGGCGGCAGCAAGTGGCGTTTTGTACTCAAACCAAGGCTAATCCCCATGCGTATCCTGATTATCGAAGACGACCCCAAGACGGGAAATTATCTGCGCCAGGGCTTGCAGGAAGCCGGGTTTGGCGCGGAGTTGGCGCGCACGGGACCGGATGGCTTGCATCTGGCGCTGACCGAAGCCATTGACCTTGCGATTCTGGACGTGATGTTGCCGGGGTTGGATGGCTGGCAGATTCTGAAAACCTTGCGCGGCGCGGGCAAGAATATGCCAGTGTTATTCCTCACCGCCCGCGACCAGATTGATGACCGTGTGCGCGGGCTGGAACTGGGGGCGGACGATTATCTGGTCAAGCCCTTCGCCTTCGCGGAACTGCTGGCGCGGGTACGTACGCTCCTGCGACGCGGCAAGCGTGACGAAGCGAAGGAGGAAACGGCGCGGCATGGTTTGGAAACACGGGCCAATACGCTCGTGGTGGCGGATCTCGAACTGGATTTGCTGCGTCGCCGCGTCACCCGCGCCGGACAAAAAATCGACCTTACCGCCAAGGAATTCGCCTTGCTCGAATTTTTTATGCGTCGTCAGGGCGAAGTGCTGCCGCGCTCGCTGATTGCCTCGACCGTCTGGGACATGAATTTCGACAGCGACACCAACGTCATCGAAGTCGCCGTCCGCCGCCTGCGCGCCAAAATGGACGAAGCCTTCACCCCCCGCCTGATTCGCACCGTGCGGGGAATGGGGTATGTGCTGGAAGGGGATGAGGATGAATCATGCAAGTAGATATTGAATTAGCCTTGACGAATGCAGCGACAGCACGCTAATAAAAGATTGCCGCTTTTACTATAAGCTATGGATTAAATATTTTTCCCGCAGCCAGGAGAAATACGAAAACTTTGAAGATTGCATAAACAAACAGCGTATCGCCCAGAAATCGCAGGGGCGGTTCCCGAACCGCCCCTACACGTCCCATTTCCGTTACTCCCGCCCACCCAACGCCATCCCATAAAACAAGCTGTTCATACACCGCCTGAAACGCCTTTCGCAACTCGTGCGGCGTTTCAAATCTCATACACATACTCTAGCCCATTCCAATTGATTCAACCGGAATAAACATGGGGGACGGCTCAGGGGATTGGTCATCCTGCAACAGTCTGAATCCAAGTTTCTGATAGAACCCGATTGCAAGCGGGTCAGCATCAAGGTACAAACCAAAGCTCCCGATCTGTCTGGCGACCGACTGCGTGAGCAGCAGCGCATGTCTCATCAGCTTTGTGCCAAGCTGCAAGCCCTTGTAATGCTTGTCAACACCCAGCATGACCAACCGGGAACACGGGACACTCCGTGGAAGCGAGCCGAGAGAAAGTGCAGACAGCGCGCTGACATCAATTGTGTATTGCGTGATTGTGTAGAAACCAACGAAGCGATGGTTTTGGCGACGATCCGTAATGACGTAAGCAACACTCAGGTTTTTTTTGACCTGTGATTTCAGGCTGTTGCGGACAAAACTGTTAATGACAGGGTGCCCGCAGTCGAACTGCTTGATATTCCCGTAGGTTTGTGCGGGATTGAACAGAGACAGTTCAATCATCCTCATTGCGCCACGGCAGGTCAGGCATCGCCATCAATTCCTTCATGGCGGGTGTTGGCGGGGCAGGGTGTGTCAGCATTTGCACCAAAGCTTCCTGACCTTGCAAAGAAAGCATGATGCTGGTGTGTTCGTATAGAACCTTGCGCGCCTTTTCGATTGCAGGACCAAGTACGAATGACGTTAAATCCAACCCGTTTAACGCCGCAGCTTTGCTGAGAAGATGTTTCATGTCAGGTGTCGTTTTGAACTCCATACGTGCCTGACGCAGTGCAGTGGCTTCCATGAGGGCATCCTTTTCAAGTGTGCTCTTGCATTATACGGGCGATGTACGGATAGTCAAGAATTGCCGCCATCATGCTCAATCATTTCCCTTCCCCACCCAACGCCACCCCATAAAACAAAACAAGCTGCTCATACACTGCCGGAAACGCCTTTCGCAGCTCGTGCGGCGTTTCAAAAAACGCTTCGCTCGCCACGGCGAAAAATTCGGCGGGGTCTTCAGCGGCATAAGCATCGATGGCGGTTTCTTCATCAGCGTCGACCTGCGCGCATAACTCCTCGTAGGCGGCGCTAAATGCGCTTTGCCATTGCCGCACTGACATGTGGGCGGGCAGGGGTGGTAGACCATCAGCATCGCCGCCGCCCGCCATGTCGAGTTTGTGGGCGAATTCGTGGATCACCACGTTCATGCCTGCGGGTGCATCGTCGAACCACGACAGCAGCACCGGTCCGTCCTGCCAGGCTTCACCGACGATTACATCGTCGTATTCGTGCACCACGCCGTCTTCGTCCATGTCGCTGCGGGGCACGACGAATTCGCCCGCGTAAACCACCACCCCCACCCAGCCGCGATACGCCGCCAGCCCGCGCTTGAGAATGAGCAGACAGGCTTGCAGGGCGATGGTCAGCATGATGTGCTCCGTGAGGCAAAACCCGTTCGCGCCGTAAAATTCCTTTTCGGCAAGAAACGCTACGGCAAGCGCCCGCAGGCGCGGACGTTCGGCGGCGGGCAGGTCATCGAGAAAAGGCAGCCCCGCTTCGACCTCTGCCCACAATTCATCAGGAATGGCAGACAGCGCGCGTTTGGGGTCGGGTTTGCGGGCAAGCCAGCGTTGCAGGGTTTTTATCAGCATGGAGCGGCGGAAAGGGAAGGAATCTTCCGCATCATGGCAAGATGGCGCAAAAAACGCCAGCGCCCCCTTCGCCACGATTGGGGGCAACGAAAAAACCGCCCGTCTGGGAGCGCCGGCGTCCCCAGCGGCGTATTCGATTGCCGGATTAATACGCGGGCTGTTTAGCGCGCGTCGTTTAACGGGCAGGTCTTGATGCCGAGCAGGGTGTACAGGGAGCAGAACCCGATGAGTCCGGTCAGGAGCGGCACAACGCCCAGCCACCCCCACCAGCCAACGGTGTCGGTTGCTGCCAGCGCAATCAGTGCGCTCCCTGCGATGATGCGAAGAATACGGTCGATGCTGCCTACATTTTTTTTCATGCGGATGACTCCTTCAGGTTAAAAAATCAATTGTCTTGAGGTGCGAATTCATTGAACGCGGTCATGGCTTCGGTCGCCCACATGACGGATGGCCCGCCGCCCATAAAGATGGCGACGCTCAACATTTCATCCACTTCCAACCGGGTTGCCCCAAGGCGGGCGAGCGCCTGGGCATGAAAGCCGACGCAGCCTTCGCAGCGCGCCGCGACACCAATGGCCAGAGCAATCAGTTCCTTGGTTTTGGCATCCAGCGCGCCATCGATCATCACCGCCTTGTTCATTTCCTGAAATCCCTTCATGACATCGGGCATACGTTCATGCAGGATTTTCATGCGGGGGGCGATTTGTTGGGTGACATTCCGGTATTGCGTACTGCTCATGTTGCGCTCCTTGGGGAAGTATGCGGCGTGCAAATTGACGCCGCGTTTGTAAAAACCTTGTGTTTTATTCCGATTCGCATGAGAAGCGAGACGCGAAGACTGCCCGAAGACAGTGCGATTGCACGGCAAGGCGAAGTCGACAAAGGTTCGCCTCTCATGCGAATCGGAATTATGTTGTCGTTTCCTGACGCGGCGGGGCGCAGGATGTGGCGCAGAAAATTTCCCACAAGGTGCCCATCACGCGCATGGCATTTGCGTTGGCCAAACGGTAGTAGATGTATTTGCCTTCTTTTTCGGTCGCCACCAGACCTTCCTGCCGCAAGACCGCCAGTTGTTGCGACAGCGTGGGCTGATTGATGCCCGTGGCGGCTTCAAGTTCGCT
>BNUD01000096.1 GCA_025997095.1 Betaproteobacteria bacterium
CGGCGATACCTGCGGCATCCGCGACGGGGCTTTCTTCCGGGTGATCTGCTTTGCATCATCTGCGGACATGATGTTCAAGTCATCTTTGATGAATTAATCATAAATGACGAAACTGTAATGAATATCTATCGTGTTGGCAAGAAAAACAGGGTTATCGCAGGAATCTTTTTATCATCCCCCGCCATATGCGGCGCTGACTCTCCCTTCTCCTCTTGTGAGCGCGCGAGGGTCTCCGAATTTCTGAAGGAGTTGCGCATTCGGGTCAAAGTGCCTGTAAAATGCTATCTCAATCTCGTGAGCAGCATATGGTGATGACATTGGTGTTGCCTTGCAGGTCAATCCTGGCGAATGGCTCAAACTGGAGCGTTGTTGGTGAAAACGAAGAGAAGCATGAACGTCAAGAAAGCAAACAGGCTGCATGAAACAGCTTTCGATACGAAATCCTGCAATTTGTCTGTGCATTCCTTCCAGAAAATCAGCCCGGAAAGGTTTTGAAATGAAACGATTTTATCTTTTGTTGGCATATCTCACGATGTTCCTGTTGTACGGCTGTGCTGGCGATGCCCGCCTTCACGATGACATGGCGATGGACGAAGACAGAACCGCCTTTTCCTTGAAGCTGAACCTTGTCGCTGATGTCATGACGCGATCCATGACACCTGTGGTCATGAGCAGCAAGAACATGCGCTATCCGCCAACCTGGTCGACGAGGGATAAACCCATCGCCATCATCGTTAATCCCGAAAATCAAACCGAAGAAGTCATTGATGCTTCTGGGATAATCGACGCAGTGCGTCATGTTATTCAGGAGAACGGGAGCATGGATGTTCTTCAGGGCAGCCTTGATCTCAGTGATTTATCCATGCCCAGCAAGGTACGGGGCTCGTCACCTTCGGATCGAATAGCCAGAGAAAACGATTTGCTGGCGTCCATATTACCCAAAATTCCATCTCTGCCACTAAAGGTCAGAAAACCAACCTTCGCTCCCGCCAGGGAATCTTTGTTTGTGCCTACCGTACAGGCTATTCCGTTGTCTCAGACAGACCTCGTGGAATCTGGAGGGTGGCCACCGATGACAAAGTCAACATGGTGGTCGCCTGCCAGAGAAGTCCCCTTGCTGCCGGACATGGAAATAGCGACCTCGCCCAGCAAGCACATCACATTACCCATCGCACCGGAATTGACTTTGGTGAGTCTGGCAGCGAGCGGCTCGCCAACTCAAAAAAATTCGACCGCAGCGCCAAAAAATACAGATGCAGTTCCCGTTTACCTGATTCGTTCTGCGCTATTGCCTGCCGAACAAATCAACTCCGAAGAGGATGAACCCCGCTATCAGTTCCGCTTGTGGGTCGTCGAAACCAGTTCAAATACGATTAAATGGGCGGGTACGCAAGAAATCGGCAAATCAGAACAGCCAGGTTTCATTGACGAGATGGGACGTTATCGGGATGCTACCTCGGAAACCTTCCAGAACATCCAGGGGTCGGCAAAAACCCTGACAGACGGTATTCAGGGTACAAAAGATACTGTTTCCACAGTCCGCGACATCAGTACCCTGGGGGAAACATTCAAGGAAAAATGAGTCGGCAAGGGTATGCGAACGGATGGTTGGTGCGCGAAGCCGCCACACCATAGTGTTTTTTTGCTGAATGCCGTTCTGTTGCTTGTGTTCATTCAAGATACAACACATCAAGGAGGATCAAATGGGAACAACAACTTATCGAACTGTTGATGAGCAAGGCAATGTCACTTACAGTGATTGGCCACCTTCAGGAGTGGTATACACATATGACCATGACACTGTTATTAAGGCAATCAAAATTGTTCGGAAACATGTTCCCAAGACCCCTGGTTATCTGGAGTATCTGGACCATTTACGTCATTACGACGCGATAAAATTCAACAAAGCCCTGCGTGCATTACAAGGAGTGGATCGAGATGTGTACGTGAAAGTCCTTGCGATTTCACGTGAGCATTATTCCCTAAAAGGAGCGTTGGAGCCAGCGGTGACCGGTCGTGCTTTCACTGCTTCACATGTATCCAAAGGCACTATTGTCACTGGATAAAAATATGCCCAGGTTATTAGAAAATGGCTGGAAGGGACAGTTGACCATATGATGAAAAATGATCTTTCAAGGTTAAGCCCTTCTTCACAACAGAAAGCTCTAGAACAGCAATTAAAAGAGCTACGCCAACTTGAACTTGAAACAGTAAAGGCAACAAGAAATACAATGGAGCGGGGAGCTTCTAATGAAGTAATTAAAAATAATGAATTGTTACGGGAAAATATAAATTCAACAATTGGACGAACAGCGTCCAGCCTGGAAGCAGAAACAGGGTTGCAGAAAGGGAAAGCTGCAACCAGGGAGATGAATAAAACCGCTGCTACGACCAGAGCCAGTGCAATTACACGTTCTGGAAGTGTTATCCTTGATGTGGAGCTACAACTCCTGAATCCAGATGCTGCTGAATCAACTGGAATAATTCTCCTGAGGGGAAAATTAGATAAATATGAACGAGAAGGAATTATTTCATCTGATTCATATTGTCTGCTTGTAAATGAATTAGGGTCGCAACCCTGGGTAGTGACTGGCGTGCTTAATCTCCTTGATGCAGACATGAAAAAAAGAGGTGAACGCACACAAATTAACGATGGCAATATCAGTGATTACATGCAAAATGTTAAAAAGACGAGAGGTGTAGAATGAATCTGCGTTTTGTATTACGATGCCTCATTGTGGTATCCATCATTATATCATCCGTGTTTTTGTATATGTATAGCGCAACAGAAATTCCTGCGCCCGCACAAAATCAGGATAAATTGCAACTTTCATCCGAACAGCGCACCATCAGAGATGCAGACAGAACGGTTATCGAAAAATACGAAAAAGAAGCTGAACAAGGCGATGCAAAAGCGCAATTCAACCTTGGTTTGGTGTACTGTAATGGTATGGGTGGCGTTCCGCAAAACAATGACAGGGGCGTAAGCTGGCTCATGAAAGCAGCGGAGCAAGGGTTTTCATTGGCACAATCCGAGCTTGGCTTCAGGTACAGCGAAGGTCTGTGCGTCCCACAAAGCGATGAAAATGCCGCCATGTGGCACAGAAAGGCAGCAGAACAAGGGGTTGTAACGTCCCAATTCGAGCTTGGCAAGATGTATGGTAAAGGTCTGGGTGTTCCGCAAAGTGATGAAAATGCCCTGATGTGGTTCAAAAAAGCAGCAGCGCAGGAGGATTATGTAATACAGGTTCAGCTTGGCGATCTGTACAGCGCTGGCGAAGGTGTTCCTCAAAGCGATCGGGAATCTGCCATGTGGTACGAGAAATCGGCAGAGCAGGGTTATGATGTGGCGCAATTCATGATTGGAAATCGGTATCGTACTGGTCGTGGGGTTCCACAAAGTGATGAGAAAGCCCTGATGTGGTTCAAAAAAGCAGCAGAACAAGGAAATCTCATGGCGCAATTCAACCTTGGTACCATGTACAGCAAAGGCCTGGGTGTTCCCCAAAACAATACTGAAGCGGCCATATGGATCGAAAAAGCAGCGGAGCAGGGACTTGCGGAGGCACAATCTGGTCTTGGAACCCTGTATCTCACTGGTCGGGGCGTCCCGCAAAGCGATGAGAAAGCCGTGGCATGGTACATGAAGGCAGCAGAACAGGGTTATGCGGTCGCACAAAGCAACCTTGGAACCCTGTATCTCAAAGGTCAAGGTGTTCCGCAAGACGATAAAAAAGCGGTGGCGTGGTTCAAAAAGGCGGCAGAACAAGGGGTAGCGCCAGCCCAATTTAACCTTGGCCTCATGTACGAAAGCGGTCTTGGTCTTCCACGAAATCTTGTAACAGCCTATGCCTGTTATTTTCTCGCGGCACAGGCAGGCTACGCAGATGCGACGACAGCTTACCAAGAGACGGAGAAATCGCTGACCCGGACGCAACTCAGGCAGGCGCAACGTCTGATTGCCGCCTGGAAACCGGGTGCATCCATCCCGGATTAACGCTGCGCCCGTAAGGAAGCGGGGCACTGGTTGTGCGATAACGGGGAACTTGGCTGGCTGGCTTGACAGCACAAATTTCCCATGTATCATACGGGGTTGTTGTCACTGCCCGATGCTTCGGGAAGCAGATCAGAAAATAGATCGGTCAGTTGTCTGGTGTTTTAATTGAAGGAATCCAATAATGTCGCATACCGTTAGCGTAAACTGTGCCGCAATGCCTAGCCCCCCGCTTGAGTTTTTCGAAATATCCGGGGTAGAAACACTTTCTGCGTTATACAGCTATACTATTTTGCTCAAAACGCCTGGCGACCCTGGTATTCCTCGGCAGGTCGCTGCCAATGCCAACTATAAACAGATGGTCGGGAAAGAGTTTACGGTAGCGATTGAATTGACTGATCTGAGTAAGCGCGAAATATCCGGGTTGGTCACCAGTGCGCGCATTATTGAGAGTAACGACCAACAAAGTATCTACGAGGTTATCATCGAACCCTGGTTGATTCTGGCAACGCGAACCAGTGATTATAAGCGTTTTCAGGAAAAAACGGTGGTACAGATTATAGATGAAGTTCTTGCGGACTATAATTTTCCGGTTGAGAAAAGACTCTCAGGCTCCTACCCTTCGCTTGACTATCAGGTTCAGTATGGAGAAACTGATTTCGATTTTATTCAACGGTTGATGGAGGAGTGGGGGATTTACTGGTTTTTCAAGCATGAAGGCGGTATGCATAAGCTTGTGCTGATTGATAATATGGCTGCACATACGTCACCCCCAAGTGCAGATTATCAGACAGTCATCTATAACACGGATGGTAAAATTGACGAGGAACATCTGAGTGTTTTCCATGCCGAAGAAAACCATCGGTCTGGTCAATGGGTTGTCAATGACTTTGATTTTAAAAAGCCGTTAGCCGATCTCAAGGTTATCGATCCAAAACCAAGAAATACCGGCTTTCCCAGTCAAGAACTGTATGAATGGCCAGGAGATTACACCGATCCCGGAATTGGACAACAGTTGGCGCTTGTTCGCATGTATGCCGAAGGCGTTGCCGGAAGCATCGCCCATGCTTCGGGCAACGTGCGGGGATTGCCGTGCGGTTACACTTTCACCCTTGCCCAAAATCCTACCGATAAGACCAATCAGCAGTATTTGATTGTCAGTTCGTCAATGAGCTTACGTGATATTGGGAAAACTTCCGGTCAGAGTGATTATCATTGCAATGTGGGCGTTTCGCTGTTACCGACGAAAAAGATTTTCCGTCCTTTACGCACCGTTTCCAAACCCAGAACTCGTGGGCCACAAACGGCGATTGTGGTCGGCCCGCCCGGAGAAGAGATTTATACCGATAAATACGGTCGCGTCAAGGTGCAATTTCATTGGGATCGTTACGGAAAAAAAGATCAGGATAGTTCCCGCTGGATCCGTGTGACTTATCCTTGGGCGGGAGATAATTTCGGAGGCATTCATATTCCCCGGATTGGTCAGGAAGTTGTTGTCGACTTTGAAAATGGCGACCCTGATAGACCGATTGTTGTCGGAAAAGTTTATAACGCGCTCAATATGCCCCCGTGGGGGTTGCCGGATAATGCTACGCAGAGCGGTCTTTTGACGCGTAGTAGTCGCGGTGGCGGGCCGGATAATGCCAACGCCCTGCGATTTGAAGACAAAAAAGGAGAAGAAGAGGTCTGGCTGCATGCCGAGAAAGACATGCGTACTGAAGTGGAACACAATGAATCGCATACTGTGGATGTCGACCGCAATAAAACAGTGGGCGGTAATGAGGATGCTCATGTTGTTGGCAAGCGGACGCACAAGGTTGACCAGGATGAAGAAATTACAGTCAGCCAAAGCCAGAGCACAGATGTGGGGTTGGATCTGACGTTGGTTGCGGGAGAAAGCATAACGTTTCGGTGTGGTGCAAGTAGCATTGTGATGGATAAGAGTGGTAACATCACGATCAACGGGGTGCAGGTTACCGCGATTGGTTCGGACAGGATTGATTTGAATCCAGACTAGGGGTTTTGAGAAATTTCAGGAGGAGTTGCATGTCCATGCAGGCGTATCTTTTCAATGAAGGAAGCATATCATTTGCGCTGGATTCCTTTAACGATTTAACCGTCAATACCTTTGTTTTTGAGTATGACGAAAAGTTGTCGATGAATATCATGATTACCCGAGACAAGCTGGTTTCGGGGGAGGATATTTCCGCATACGTGACGCGGCAGATTGGTGTTCTTGGGAAGAACATCAAGAATCACAAGATCTCGAGCCGCCTTCCCGCGACGCTGGGTTCCGGGAAGGGGGCGATTCAGGGGGAGGTGATTGAGGCGACGCAGAAGAATGGCGGCAAGACTTTTCACCAGCGCCAGGCGGGTTTTCCCTTGCCTGCCCCTTTCGTCGGGCGGGCGCTGGTGTTTTCCGTCACTCAGGACAAGCCGTTTTCCGAATCGTTCAACAAATCGTGGAATTTGCTGCTGGAGAGCTTCAAATTACGCACAAGAAGCGAAGTTTCTGGCGACGCATGATGAAGTCGGTCAAGAAGCGCTGGACGGGGAATTTATTTGTCACATCCTGCCCGCCCTGCTAGAATCCCGCACGTCATGATGGCGTATGGGGTTTCCTGTCGTTCCATGCAAGATTTTGTCCTTTAACCTTTTTTTTCAGGATCGTCAGCAAGCATGTACGAAGCAGCGCGTCTACATGATGGAATAGAGCATACCCATGCGCTGGCGGGATTTTTGGCGGGGGCGGTGTTAGGGCTGGCGATGTTTGCGCTTGGGGCGCTACTCATGCTGCCGGGGCCGGTGGGTTGGGCGATGCTGGCATGTGTGTTTGCAGGAGCGGCATTAAGCGCGGCGGCGCCATTCATGGCGGCGATCGGTAAGCAGATCGGGAGCCAATTCGGGTATCACGCGGGCGAGATTATTACAGCTTCCCGAAACGTTTTTACCAACAGTCGCAAAGCCGCGCTGGTAGAAGAAAGTCAGGTCATCTGTTCCAAACATTCGCCCGTGCCGCTGGTGGCTGAAGGGTCGGGCAATGTGTTCATCAACGACAGGGCGGCAGCCCGGAAGGACGACCATACCACCTGCGGAGCCGTCATTTCTGAAGGTTCAGATAACGTCTTTATCGGAGGAGGGCAGGTGCGCTACCTGCCGGTGGAATCCGAAGTTCCCGAATGGCTGGAAAAGGCGGTCAACAAAGTATTTGCGGCGCTGGAAGCCATTTCTCTGGTATTGGGGATTGGCGCGATTGTCAAGGCGATTGTCAAATGCGGGGCAAAGACACTTCTGCAACAAGTGGTCAAATGCGGCGGCAAGACCATGTTGGCAGAGGCGGCAGGAGGCTGGGTGGGGTCTCAGGCCGGGGGGCTGGTCGGAAATCCGGTTGAAGTCACCAATGGGCGCAAACTCTTGCGGGCAGAAGAGGAGGTTGATTTTGAACTCAACGCGCCTTTGACCTTACCCGTATCCCGCTTTTACGGGAGTGATCTGGATGAACATGGCAGTCTTGGGCGCGGGTTTCGGTTGCCGTGGGAACGAGCGCTGCTGGTGGAAGGCGAGCGGGTGACCTACCTTGCGGGGGAGGGTCGGGAACTGGTGTTTGAAGCGCCCGCGCCGAACGAACGCCTCTATCTGCCGGAAGAATACCTGTACGTAGCCCGGCTTGCGGATGGGCGCTGGATACTGAGCGGCATGGACGAAGTGCATTGGCTGTTTGTTCCTGCGGCGGCAGAAGCCACGGGTCCGCACAGAAGTGGCGTCACGCACCTTCTGGTGCAGATAGAAGACGATCAGGGCGGCGCGGTGCGTTTTTATCGTGACAAACAGGGACATGTCCGCGAAATTGGCGACAGCGCCGATCATCGCCTGCGGTTAAGCTATCAGGATTTCAGCGTTGCCGGACAACGGCAAGCCCGACTGATTGAGATCGAACAAACCGCAGGGGGTCAATCGGGTAAACGGGTGGGTTACCGTTACGACTCCCATGCCCGGCTCATTGAAGTCAGGAACGCCCTTGACCAGATCACCCGCCGCTTTGGCTGGGGCGGCGAAGGGGCGGCGACCGATTTGATGGTCGAACACCAGAACGCCACGGGATTTGCCTGTCGCTACCAATGGCAGCTCATTGAAGGTCAGCCGCGTGTCGTCGAGCACGAAACCAGCGATGGCGAGCGTTATCGCTTTCATTATGATTTTGCGAACCGGCGCGCACGGGTTGAAGACCTGAGCCAGCCAGAGCTGATCCCGCCCAAAGCGGGCGATGAACCCTTGGCGCCTGATGTCGCTGAAGCGTCGCCTGCCGCGATCTGGACGTGGGACGAGCGGGAGAACATTCTCCACTGTCAGGATTTTGACGGGCGGGACTACCATTACGAATACGATGCCTGTAACCGGATGACGCTTCAAAAGCTGCCGGGCGAAGGCGAAGCGGAACGTGTCTGGCGATTTGAATACGACGAACTGGGACGCGTCACCGTCGCCACCGACCCCGAAGGTCACAAAACCGAACGCGCCTGGGCGCCGGACAGTCTCAGGATACAAAGCGAAACCGGAGCCGATGGCGGCGTCTGGCGGAATGTGTACGAACCGAAGACAGGGCTGCTGCTCACTTCGGAAGACCCCTTGGGGCAGAAGACCGAATACGAATGGGAAGCGCCCTACGGCCCCCATAAAATCACCGGACCGGGCGGTGACACGCAGTACTGCGAATGGAACAAACGTGGGCAACTCACGCGCCACACCGACTGTTCCGGCAACATCACCCGCTATCACTACGACGACAACGGCTATCTTGCCGGACACACCGACGCCGAAGGTCACCGGATTCGCCAACAACGCGACCTGAAGGGACAACTTCTGTGTCAGGAAGACCCGGACGGGGGCATGGAGAGCCTGCGCTGGAACGCGCTGGGGCTGCCCACCCAACACATCAACCGTGCGGGCGACACCGAACGTTGGGAATACACCCCGCGCGGACAAGTGATGGCCCATACCGACTTTGAAGGCGGAAAGACCCGTTCCACCTACAACGCCCGCCAACAACTCAGCCGGCTGGAACGGGGGGGAGAAACTGTTTATCGCTTTCACTGGGACGTCACCGGGCATCTGCTCGCCGAACAACAACCGGACGGCGTGGAACAACACTACCGCTACGGCAGGAGCGGCGACCTTATCGAGCGGACAGAGCGGGGAACCGGCA
>BNUD01000097.1 GCA_025997095.1 Betaproteobacteria bacterium
TACAAGGGGGCGGCTTGGGTTTCGTCAAAGGCAAAGCGCGCCAGAATGCCCGCTCCGGTGTATTGGGTGTCGCCTTTGCCGTGTACGCTGGCGGCATTGGAAAAACTGTTGTAGCTGTCGTAATTGCCTTCGCCGTGTTCGATGAAGGCGGCGGCGGTGAGGTTGCCTGTTTGGGTGGGCGTGGTTGCGGCAAGGCCTGCCAACAGGGTGTAGCCGTCTACGTCGACATGTGAACCGGTGTTGTGGCGCAGGGTGCTGTAGCCGATGGCGGCGAAGCCGTGTTTGTCGGATGATTTAACCGTTTGCAGGGCGGAATGGATGCCGCGCTCCGCTGCAAAATCCTGCGCCTGATTCAAGAATGCCGTGCCGCTCAAAAATCCTTCGGATAAGGCCTTGGTTTGCGGGTTGAGGTTTATGCCGGGGTTTGTGGGCGGCGTTACGGGCGGGTTTGGGTCAGTCGGCGGGTTCGGGTCGACGGGCGGGTTGGGGTCAATGGGTGGGGTAACGGGCGGATTGGGGTCAATCGGCGGGGTGCCGCCCGCCACGGTTGCCAGTAGTTGTTTGCCGTTGGTGGTCAGGTCAAAGTCGTAGAGCAGGCTTACGCCTTGCAGCCCTGTACCGTGGGCGATGGTGTTGGCGGGATTACCCGTCAGACTGTTGGCGTTGATGAGGGTGACCGTATCGCCCGCTGTCAGGGGCGAGGCGCTTCCGAGGATGCCGACGTTGACGGTGCTGTTTGTGATGTTGGCGGTGCCGCCGACATTTAGCAGGCTGTAGCCGTTTGTGGCGATGGTGGGCAGATAAAAATTCAACTGGCTGCCGATGGCGGAGAGGTTTCCGGTGATGGCTGCGCCTTGGTAGACGTTTAACCGGGCGGCGTTTGCCAGTGTCAGGTTTTTGCCGACGCGGTTGTACAGATTGAACGTTGCGGGGCTGGCGATGCTGACATTGGTGTTGGGCAACGCGCCAGAAAGGGCGAGGGTGAGGGAACCGGCGTTAATGATGGTGTTGCCGCTGTAGGTGTTGTTGCCTGTCAGGGTCAGATTGCCGTTGCCGGTTTTGGTTAGCGTACCTGTGCCGGAAAGGGTACCGCTTACCCTGTAATCGTGACCTTGGGTGTTGGTGAAGATCGTTGCCGCCGGAGCGACGCCGGGGGGGACGATATTGACCTGCCCGAATCCGGTATCGGTGAAGGTGACGGTGTCGCCGTTGATGAAGGTGGATTCCGGCGTCCAGTTTTCTGAAGTCAGGATGTTCCAGTTGCGATTGGTCGCGCCCGTCCAGATGAGGTCGGCGGGGGTGGTGCGAGCGGGGGGTGGCGTAACTGGTGGCGGCGGCGGAGGGGGTGCCGCGCTGGGCAGGCTGGCGATGAGTTGGTTCGTCGCGCCATCTACCGAGAGGTCGAAGGTATAAACCAGCGTGACGCCCTGTGTCGCCATGGCGGTGGAGCGGGTGGCGGTCGTGTCGGTGAGCGTGTCTCCCGTGTCGATGAGCGTTCCCGTCGCGTCGATGAGCACGAGGTAGTTTCCGGCGGTGAGTGGAGAACTTGATCCTTCGATGCCGACATGGATCGTGCTGTTGGTCACATTGGCGTCACCGACAACATCAAGCAGGGTCGCTCCGCTCGGCGTGCTGTTGGGGACGTAGAAATTCAGCGTGCCGCCGTTCGCGGAGAGGTCGCCCGTGTAGGTCGCGCTGCCGTGTACCGTGAGGGAGCCGCTATTCAGTGTGTGCGTTTGGCCATTCCGGTTGAAGGCTGTGCCGTCAAGCAAAGTGAGGTGCGTCGAGGCAAGGTCGCTGCCAAGTTCCAGTGTCCCGCTCTGTACCGTGGTCATGCCGGTATAGTCGTTCGTGCCGGAGAGGGTGAGGGTATTGCCGACGCCGACGCCGGGGTCGGCGGTCAGGTTGCCATCGCCGGTGATATTTCTGTCAAATGTGTTGTCGAAATTCAGCGTCAGCGTTGCGCCACTGGCAGCCGTGATGCCGCTGGTGTTTTGTGTCGCGTCCGCGCTGTTCAGTGCCAATGTTCCGCTTTGTACCGTGGTCATGCCGGTATAGCTGTTCGTGCCGGAGAGGGTGAGGGTATTGCTGTCGCCGGGGTTGGCGGTCAGGTTGCCATCGCCGGTGATATTTCTGTCAAATCCGCCGTTGAAATTCAGCGCCAGCGTTGCGTCATTGGCTGCCGTGATGTCGCTGGTGTTTTGTGTCGCGTCCGCGCTGTTCAGTGCCAATGTTCCGCTCTGTACCGTGGTCATGCCGGTATAGCTGTTCGTGCCGGAGAGGGTGAGGGTATTGCTGTCGCCGGGGTTGGCGGTCAGGTTGCCATCGCCGTCGACATCGTTGTCAAATCCGCCGTCGAAAGCCAGCGTCAGCGTTCCCGTGCTGCCGGTTGTGCCGGTATTGAAGCTGGTGGCGTTACTTACCGCCGCTGAGTTCGCCAATTGCAAAACGCCGCCGTTGATGGTGGTCGCGCCGTTGTAGATGTTCGTGCCGCTCAAAATCAGCGTGCCCGTGTCGCCTTTGGTCAGGCTGCCGTTGCCGGAAATATCGCCGGACAGGGTTTGATGCGAGGTTTGGTTGAAAATCAACGCGCCGCTGTAGGTGATGTCTCCGCCATAAACGCCGTTGCCCAACAAGCCGGTCACTTCCAGCGTCCCCGCGCTGACGGTGGTGTCGCCACTGTAGTTGTTGCCGGGGCTTGTCAGCGTCAGCGTTCCGTTCCCGGTCTTGGTCAGGCTGCCGCTGCCGATCATGGTTCCGTCATAAGCTTCATTAGTCGTCTGGGCAAACTCTACATTGGCGTTGTTGGTGATCGCGCCTTGCAGACTGGTGGTGTTGCCCTTCAGCGTTCCGTTGCCGCTGACCGTGGTGCCGCCGTCGTAGTTGTTCGTTCCGGTCAGTTCGAGGGTTCCGTCCCCTGTTTTGGTCAGGCTGCCCGTGCCGGTCAGGACGCGGCTTACCGTCTGATTTCCGCTGCTGATGTCAAATTTCGCGCCGCCGGAATCGAGCGTAATGTCGGGTGTGGTGTAAAAACTTCCGTTGATCAAACTGGCGTAATTGCCGCTGTTGATGGTGCCGCCGTCGATGACGAGTCGCCCTACGCTGACGTGGCTCGCCCAGCTACCCGTCAAGGTGAAATTTCTGTTCCCGGTCAGCCGCAGGTTGGTAATGCTTGCCGTGGCGCTAGCGTCAAATCTGCCGGTGGCGGTCAGGGTGGTGTCGAAGGCGGAGCCGATTTCCAGATGGGTGACGGTGAAGGTCAGGGCGCCACTGTAGCTACCGTATGGTGGTTTCTCCAGGGTGATCTGGGGGGCGATCAGGGTGCCTGCGGTGAGAGAAGCCGCGCCGGCCGGTCCTCCACTGTATCCCATGTAGGTTCCGTCATAGCCGGACGTCAGATTCAGGGCGATATTGACGCTCAGGGTTCCGTCTACATTCAGGCTCGCATCGCCGCCAGCGCCGGGGGTGCCGCCAGCGCCAGACTTGCCGCCCGTAACATAGATGGTGTCATACTCGTTGTTGTCGTTGGTCGTGGATGCGCTTGCCGCGCCGCCAGCGCCGCCAATAGCGCCGCTGCCGTCATTTCCTTGATAAGCGTCAATCGTTGTCCAGCCGGTCAGCGAATCGGCATGACCCGCACCCCCATCCCAATAATTTCCGTTTGCTGCTCTCACAAATGGATATTCATATTCACCTACATAGCCGCCGCCGCCGCCGCTGCCGAATTGGCCGCTAAAGTCGTAGCTGTAGGCGCCGCCGCTGCCCGCATTTGTGCCTCCTGACCCACCGAACAGGCCGCCACCTCCGCCACCCCCGCTGATATAGAGAACCGCAGCCTCACTTGGCGTGGGCAGCAAAACCAGACCGGCGGCCAGCAGCAGGGCGGCGAGTTTCGTTTTTTGGGGTGGGCGGAGGCGGTTTTTTAATCCGGCGGACGGGGCGTTCTTCGATGCCGCCCTACCTAGCTTGCTTGCTTGCTTGCTTGCTTGCTTGCTTGCTTGCTTGCTTGCTTGCTTGCTTGCTTGCTTGCTTGCTTGCTTGCTTGCTTGCTTGCTTGCTTGCTTGCTTGCTTGCTTGCTTGCTTGCTTGCTTGCTTGCTTGCTTGCTTGCTTGCTTGCTTGCTTGCTTGCTTGCAAAAATTGTTGCGGCGGTTTTTGAAAAGTCAAGAGAATTTACATTGTTTTTCATGATTATTTTGCTTTCATAAATAGAAAAAAGTGAGGCGGTTTCTGCGCTGCCGCCCTGCCGGAAAAGATTTGGACGATTCTATTCTTTTTTACATGGATACGAAAGCGCAGATCGCAATGCGTTCGCGCCACCCTGGGAGCGTCGGCGGCACCAAAGGCGGTTTTAAGATTTTTCGCGCGGAACCAAACCCGCCTTTGGTGCCGCCGGCGCTCCCAGGTGGGACGCCCAGCGGCGTCGCTACGCGCCTCGCTTTTGACGGCGACGGTAAATCGGGCATGGCACACCGGGGCACGGCACGCCGTGCCCCTACGGGGGATGGGCGGATCACCTGTACGGGCACGGCGTGCCGTGCCCTGTGGCGGCAGGAAACTTTTTGCATGAAACCGACAAACCGCATCCGCGCCATCCTGGGAGCGCCGGCGTCCCGCCGGCGGTTTTGGTTCCGCGCGAAAAATCTTAAAACCGCCGGCGGGGACGCCGGCGCTCCCAGGGGGACAGCGACGCTACCAAGTGGACGGCGACACCCAGCGGCGTCAAAAGCGAGGAGTGTAGCGACGCGGCAATCTCCTTGGTCGCCAAGATTGCCGCGTCGCTACACTCCTCGCTTTTGACGAAGTGGGGGCACGCATTGCGCGTCCGTGGGTTTGGAATGGGGAGCAGGATGCTCCCCCCACTTTACTGTCACCTGATCTCTGATGCCTGATCCCTGATGCCGGGCACGGCGTGCCGTGCCCTGGGGCGGCGTAGGTCGGGCATGGCTTCACATGCAGGGCGTTTGGCGGTCGGCAACGAACAATGCCCTGCACATGAAGTGTGCCCGACCTACATGGTTACGCCCTCCCCGCCCGCGAATGCGGGTCAACCGCGTCAAAAGCGAGGGGCGCAGCGACGCGGCTTTTCTCTCATTGTTGCCAAGATTGCCGCGTCGCTGCACTCCTCGCTTTTGACGAAGTGATGTAGAGGCGCGCATATCGCGTCCGCTGGTTTGGACAGAATGGCTGCTCTGGTAGGGCGGCATCTACGATACCGCCGGATGTAATGTCCGGCGCGCTCTTCGATTCCGCCCTGCCTAATGCCATCGTACTCGTGCGCCAGACGGTAGCATGGGACGATAACGTCAATGTCTTATATAAGATATAAATCATAAAATACTTTACACAAAAATTCTGGTCTGCCAGAATGCGGGCACGCAGACCATCATCTGCCTCGAACCTTGATCCCACACACCCGCTTTCGGGGTTCTCCCAGACGCTTACGATGTTTTACCGCATCGGTCACGTTTCCACCAAGTTGCGCCAGCAGCGCATCCCCGTTCCAGCCGTAAAAGCGCCACATCCTGTGGTGGCTGCACGGTGATTTTTTAGAGCCTGTTTCGCCCTTTTGCCTTTGTCATGGCGATCTGTCGCGTACCTGTTCCCGCGAGGGAAAGGCTTCGCGCTGCGCCATGAATACAAACACGGCGGGCAGGCGCCGAAATTCCTTCAAGGAGAACCATTCACATGCAGAACCCGACTGAACATCCGTTGATTTTTACCGAACCCTTCGGCGCAGCGGAAAAACAAATGTTGACCGCCGAAGCAGAAGCCTTGCTCGCTGCGCTCGTCATCCGCTTCATGCCGCGCCGGAACGCGCTGCTGGAGGCGCGTATTGAATCCCAAAAGAAAATCGACGCGGGCGCGTTGCCGGATTTTTTGCCGGAAACGGAAGACATCCGCAAGGCGTCATGGACGATACGCGGCATTCCCGTTGACCTTCTGGACAGGCGTGTGGAGATTACCGGCCCGGTTGAGCGGAAGATGATCATCAATGCCTTGAACGCCAATGTGAAAGTCTTCATGGCGGATTTTGAGGATGCGCTGTCGCCCTCATGGGACAAGGTGATTGATGGGCAAATCAACCTGCGCGACGCGGTTAATGGCACGATTGAATTCGAGCGCGAAGAAGGCAAGCCGTATCGGCTGAAAGCCAATCCCGCCGTGCTGATTTGCCGCGTGCGCGGGCTGCATCTGCCGGAAAAGCATGTGCTCTGGCAGGGCGCTCCGATTGCCGGGGCGTTGTTTGATTTTGCGCTCTACTTCCATCACAACTACCGCGCCCTGCTGAAAAAAGGTTCCGGTCCCTACTTTTATCTGCCCAAGCTCCAGTCGCACCGGGAAGCAGCCTGGTGGAATGACGTGTTCTGTTACACGGAAGACCGTTACGGGCTGTCGCGCGGCACCATCAAGGCGACCGTGTTGATTGAAACCCTGCCCGCCGTGTTCCAGATGGATGAAATTCTGCTCGCGCTGCGTGACCACATCGTCGCGCTGAATTGCGGGCGTTGGGACTACATTTTCAGCTACATCAAGACGCTGAAAAATCACCCCGACCGCGTGCTCCCTGACCGACAGGCGGTGACGATGACGCAGCCCTTTTTAAGCGCCTATTCGCGCCTCCTGATCAAGATCTGTCACCGGCGCGGCGCGATGGCGATGGGCGGCATGGCGGCGTTTATCCCGACCAAAGACGCGGCGAGCAATGCCGAAGTGCTGGAGAAAGTGCGCGCCGACAAGCAACTGGAAGCCGCCAACGGACACGACGGCACCTGGGTCGCGCATCCGGGGCTGGCGGATACGGCGATGGCGGTATTCGACACGGTGTTGGGCGAACGTCCGAACCAGCTTTTTGCGCAACGCGAAGACGACGCGCCCACCCGCGCCGCGCAGTTGCTGGAAGCCTCGTCGGGCGAGCGTACCGAAGCGGGCATGCGCGCCAATATCCGCGTGGCATTGCAATACATCGAATCCTGGCTGGCCGGCAATGGCTGCGTGCCGATTTACAACCTGATGGAAGACGCGGCGACGGCGGAAATTTCCCGCGCCTCGATCTGGCAATGGATACGCCATCAGAAAAGCCTCTCCAACGGCAAGCAGGTCAGCAAGGCGCTGTTCCGGGAATTTTTGCAAGAGGAATACGCCGTGGTGCGCCGTGAGTTGGGCGAAGCGCGCTTCGACGGCGGACATTTTGCACAAGCGGCACGCCTGCTGGAAGACATCACCACCGACGATGAACTCGTCGACTTTTTGACACTGCCGGGCTACGCGCAGCTTGCCTGAGTTTCACTTTTTACCCCAATCAAGTCATCAACATTGGAGACACACATGAGCCATCTCACCCACATTCACAAAACCCGCCCGCAACGCATCGAAGCGCTGGAAAGCGCGTGGCAGGCCAACCCGCGCTGGCAGGGCATCCAACGTCCTTTCACCGCCGCTGAAGTCATCGCCCTGCGCGGCGCGGTCAATCCCGAAAACACCTTGGCGCGGCGCGGCGCGGAAAAACTCTTGCAGCTCATCAATGGCGCGGCGAAAAAAGGCTACGTCAACAGCCTGGGCGCTTTGACCGGCGGGCAGGCGTTGCAACAGGCGAAGGCGGGGATTGAGGCGATTTACCTCTCCGGCTGGCAGGTCGCGGCGGACGGCAACCTCGGTCTTACCATGTATCCCGACCAGTCGCTCTACCCTGCCAACTCCGTGCCCGCGATGGTCACGCGCATCAACAATACCTTCCGCCGCGCCGACCAGATTCAGTGCGCCAGCAACATCGAACCGGGCGATGAGGGTTTTATCGACTACTACCTGCCCATCGTCGCGGACGCCGAAGCCGGATTCGGCGGCGTGCTGAACGCCTTTGAACTGATGAAGTCGATGATTGAAGCGGGCGCGGCAGCGGTGCACTTTGAAGACCAACTCGCCTCGGTGAAAAAATGCGGGCACATGGGCGGCAAGGTGCTGGTGCCGACGCAGGAAGCCATTCAAAAACTGGTCGCGGCGCGGCTGGCGGCTGACGTGCTGGACGTGCCCACCGTACTGGTCGCCCGCACCGACGCCGACGCCGCCGATCTGCTGACCTCGGATTGTGACCCTTACGACCGCCCCTTCATCACCGGAGAACGTACCCGCGAAGGCTTTTACCGCACGCGCCCCGGCATCGACCAGGCGATCAGTCGCGGTCTTGCCTACGCGCCTTATGCCGACATGATCTGGTGCGAAACCTCGAAACCCGACCTCGCGCTGGCGAAAAAATTTGCCGAAGCGATTCACGCCAGATTCCCCGGCAAACTGCTCGCCTACAACTGTTCGCCCTCGTTCAACTGGCAGAAAAATCTTGATGACGCCACCATTGCCGGATTTCAGGACGAACTCTCGAAAATGGGCTACAAGTACCAGTTCATCACCTTGGCGGGCATCCACAGCATGTGGTACAACATGTTCGACCTCGCGCACGGCTACGCGCAGGGCGAAGGCATGAAACACTACGTCGAAAAGGTTCAACAACCCGAATTCGCCGCCGCCAACCGGGGCTACACCTTCGTCGCCCACCAGCAGGAAGTCGGCACCGGCTACTTCGATAAAATCACCACCGTCATCCAGGGCGGCGCGTCTTCCATCACCGCGCTGACGGGTTCGACCGAAGAAGCGCAGTTCCAGCCGCAACGCCAGGTGGCGTAAGCCGTATGGCTTAAACAAGAATCCCTCCGTTTTGAATGCGGCGGGATTTTTTATGCCGATTCAAGTGAGCAAAGCCTCACGGAGTTGCCTCTTCGCCCCAATCGTCGGTTGCAATGGCTCAAATTTCGCCGCCTGCGCGGTTTCCAGTACAATGCAGACCCCTGTACTTTTCGTGACACCCGCATGAACAAGCCCTTTCTGTCTCCCCGCAACGACGCCATTTTCAAGATGCTGTTTGGTGACGGCAGGGACATCGACATCCTCACCGACTTCCTCAAAGCCGTGCTCGACCTGCCCGCCGAGGACTACTCGGAAGTGTCTGTTGTCGACCCGCATTTGAGCCGCGCGCGTCTGGAAGACAAGCTCGGCATTCTGGATGTCAAGGTCA
>BNUD01000098.1 GCA_025997095.1 Betaproteobacteria bacterium
GCATCCTGCGCCCGGAAGGTCGCCTGTTCATCCTCGGATTCAATCCGCTGTCGCTCTGGGGACTCACCCGCAGCCTGCCGGGGCGTGTGCGCGGTCAGCCCAAAAACGGGCAATATCTCTCCGTATTGCGCCTGCGCGATTGGCTGAAACTCCTGAATTTTGAAGTCGACCGGGGGGCGTTTGGCATCTACGTCCCGCCCTGCAAGAGCGAAACCTGGCTGCGCCGCTGGCATTTCATGGAACTGGCGGGCGACCGCTGGTGGGGTTTCACCGGCAGCGTCTACATGCTGCGCGCCATCAAGCGCGTCGCCGGAATGCGCCTCATCCTGCCCGCCTGGGATACCGGCAAAAAACTCGCCGCCAAAGCATTTACCCCCGCAACGAACCGAACGCACAAGGAACCCCACGAGGAATCCTCCTATGACAAATAAGACCATCGACATTTACACCGACGGCGCCTGCAAGGGCAACCCTGGTCCCGGCGGCTGGGGCGCGTTGCTCGTCAGCGGCGAACATGTCAAGGAATTGTGTGGCGGCGAAGCCGACACCACCAACAACCGCATGGAACTCACCGCCGTCATCCAGGCGCTCGCCGCCTTGAAACGCAAAGCCAGCGCGCGCGTACATACCGACTCCAAATACGTGCAGCAAGGCATCAGCCAGTGGATACACGGCTGGAAAAAAAATGGATGGAAAACCGCCAGCAAAGCGCCCGTCAAAAATGTCGATTTGTGGCAGGAACTCGACCGCCTCGCCGCCCTGCACGAACTGGAATGGGTCTGGGTAAAAGGTCATGCGGGGCACCCCGGCAATGAACGCGCCGACGCGCTGGCGAATCAGGGATCAGCGGTCAGGTTTCAGGGATCAAAACCCATACTGCCTTCGTAGAACACCGTCTGTCCTGCAAATGGCTGTCCATGCTACGCTGTTGATCCCTGACCTCTGACCCCTGATCCCTGAAATGCGCCAAATCATCCTCGACACTGAAACCACCGGACTCAACCCGAAGAATGGAGACCGCATCATCGAAGTTGCGGGCGTGGAAATGAAGAACCGTCGCCTCACGGGGCGGCATCTGCATTATTACTGCAACCCGGAACGCAAAGTTGATGCGGGCGCGATGGCGGTGCACGGCATCACCGACGAGTTTCTCGAAGACAAGCCGAAGTTCGCGCAGATTGCCAAAGAACTCACGGAATTCATCAGCGGGGCTGAACTCGTCATTCACAACGCGCCGTTTGATGTCGGCTTTCTTGACATGGAGTTTGCCCGCCTTGACCTGCCGCCCACACGGGAACTCTGCGCCAGCGTGCGCGACACCCTGAAAATGGCGCGCGAACTGCATCCCGGCAAACGCAACAGTCTGGATGCCCTCTGCGACCGCTACCAGATCAGCAACGCCCACCGCACCCTGCACGGCGCGCTGCTGGACGCCGAATTGCTGGCAGACGTCTACCTCGCCATGACGCGCGGGCAGGAAAGCCTGGTGATGGATTTATCGCCGCCCGCGCAAAAAACGCATGTCGACAACCCCGCGCATACCAAAACCAACGGCATACGCCCCCCCCTGCTCGTGCGCCGCGCCAGCGAAGCAGAAGCCGCGCTGCACCAGCAGGTGCTGGAGCGTATTCAGAAAGAAAGCGAAGGGAAGTGCGTGTGGTTGGGGAGTGGCGCGTAGGTTGGGTAAGCCGCAGGCGCAACCCGACATTGAACGGTTCAGTGAAGCACAACAGAGTCGGGCAAGCGTCCTCTGGGAGCGACGGCGTCTCGCCGTCGTACGATGGCGAGGACGCCATCGCTCCCAGCGCGTAAGTGGGTAAGCGAAGCGCCGCTCACCAATTTCTTGCGGCGCTTCGCGCATCAGGAATCAGTACCTTCGGAGGCAAAGCCTCCCCTGATGACGGTCACCTGACCTCTGACACCTGGATTGCCACGTCGCTCTGCGCCTCGCTTTTGACGACAAGCGTCGTTGAACCCGACACTTACCCGTCAATCTGGTCATCCGCCCGGTATCTGGCAGGTTGCGCGCGATGAATCGCCAATGTCGGGTTGCGCCTGCGGCTTACCCAACCTGCAAGCGGCGGGGTTGTCAGCCATCCGGGGCGGCTCACGAGCCGCCCCTACATCTGTCACCTGACACCTGCCATCTGATCCCTGGATCGGCGCATCCCGCTACATCGTTGCCAGCAATAACCCCATAAAAACACACATCGCCGCAAGGAACTTCATTTAATTTATAAAAAAGATGCGCTACCTGTTTAATTTCTTTGATTTTTTCCTATAATAGCGGCACCTCATTGGTGGCGATGTCATGGCTGAAGGCAGCGATCTCGAAAAAACAGAACAACCTACGGGCCGACGGATCAGTCAGGCGCGGGAGGAAGGTCAGGTTCCCCACTCGCGGGAACTGGGCAGCTTTCTCTTGCTCATGGTCGCGGCGGCGGCGTTCTGGATTTTGGGCGACTGGTTCGCCGGACGCTTCATGAGCATCATGCGAAAGGGCTTGACCATTGACCCGGTGGTGATTCGTGAGCCGCTTTTGGGCGTGGCGCGGCTGGGGGATTTGGGGTTTGACGCTTTCATCAGTTTTGCCCCGTTGGTGCTGGCGCTGGTCATCGCCGCGCTGATTCCGCCGTTTGTCATGAATGCCTGGGTGTTTTCGACCAAGGCGCTGATGCCCAATTTCGGGCGCATGAATCCCATCAGCGGCATTGGTCGCATGTTTTCGTGGAACAGCCTGATGGAACTCGCCAAAGCCGCGCTGAAAGCGGCGCTGATTGGCGGCGTGGCGGTGCTGATGATTTCGCGCGAATGGCAGGATATTTTCGGGCTGCTGGCGCAACCGCTGGATGCCGGGCTGGCGCAAGCCGGACGTTTGTTGACCTTTACCTTTTTGATGCTGGTGGCGACCATCATTATTATTGTCGCCGCCGATGTGCCGTTCCAGATTTGGCAGTACTACCACAAGATGCGGATGACCAAGGAAGAGGTCAAGCAGGAAAACAAGGAGACGGATGGCAACCCGATGGTCAAGGGGCGCATCCGCAGCCTGCAACGGGAGGCGGCGCGTCGGCGCATGATGTCGGCAGTGCCACAGGCCGATGTGATTGTGACCAACCCCACCCATTACGCGGTGGCGTTGTCGTACAAGGAAGGCATGAACGCGCCCAAGGTGCTGGCCAAGGGCATGGGCGTGATTGCCCAGAAAATCAAGGCCATCGGCGCGGAGCATGGCGTGCCGCTGCTGGAAGCGCCGCCGCTGGCGCGCGCGCTGTTCAAACATACGGAAATCGACGAGTCGATTCCGGGCGCGCTGTATGCCGCCGTTGCCGAAGTGCTGGCTTACGTCTATCAACTGAACCAGTGGAAAAAACAGGGCGGCAGCTATCCCACGCCGCCTTCCAAAGTGGAAGTGCCGCCTGAGCTGGCGGTTCCCGAACTGGTCGCGGAGGCTGCCTGATGGCGAGCGCGAGTCTGACCCTGCGCAACATCACCGCGCACATCAACCCGTCCCAGTTGGGGGCGCCCATTCTCATCATCATGATTCTGGCGATGATGGTGCTACCGCTGCCCGCCTTTGCGCTGGACCTGTTCTTCACCTTCAATATCGCCCTCTCGGTGCTGATTCTGCTGGTTGCCGTGCAGGTGAAAAAGACGCTGGAATTCTCGGTTTTCCCCACCGTGCTGCTGGTCACAACCCTCTTGCGCCTGTCGCTGAATGTGGCGTCCACGCGGGTGGTGATGCTGGAAGGGCACACCGGCGGCGCGGCGGCGGGCAAGGTCATCGAAGCCTTCGGACAATTTCTGGTGGGCGGCAATTACACGGTGGGCATCATCGTGTTTTTGATTCTGGTCATCATCAACTTCATGGTCATCACCAAGGGCGCAGGCCGGGTGGCGGAAGTGTCCGCCCGCTTCACGCTGGATGCCATGCCCGGCAAACAGATGGCGATTGACGCCGATTTGAACTCCGGTCTGATTGGCGAAGACGAAGCCCGTCAGCGGCGTGCCGAAATCGCGCAGGAAGCGGAATTCTTCGGTTCGATGGACGGCGCTTCCAAATTCGTGCGCGGCGACGCCATCGCCGGCATCATCATCACCCTCATCAACGTGGTCGGCGGGCTGATTATCGGCGTGGTGCAGCACGATCTGGCGGTTGGCGACGCCGCCCGCATTTACACCCTGCTCGCCATCGGCGACGGTCTGGTGGCGCAGATTCCCTCGCTGGTCATTTCCATCGCCGCCGGCATGGTCGTCACCCGCGTGTCCGACGAAAAAGATGTCGCCGTGCAATTCGCCAGCCAGGTCTTCCATAATCACACTGTGGTGTTCATCACGGCGGGTATTCTGGGTGGCATGGGCATCATCCCCGGTATGCCCAATCTGGTGTTCCTGATGCTCTCCGGCGGTCTGGGCACTCTGGGCTGGAAGATGATGAAAAAGGCGGCGCGCGCCAGACTGCGCCCCGAACCCGTCAAAGCCGCGCCCGCGCCGATCCCGGACGCGCAGGAAGCCTCGTGGGCGGATGTCGCGCCGCTGGACGTGCTGGGGCTGGAAGTCGGCTATCGCCTGATTCCGCTGGTCGACAAGACGCAAGACGGCGAACTGCTGCGGCGCATTCGCGGCATCCGCAAGAAATTCGCGCAGGAAGTGGGCTTTTTGGTCTCCCCTGTGCATATCCGCGACAATCTGGAATTAAAACCCAACGCCTACCGCATTCTTTTGAAAGGCGTCGAAGTGGGGCAGGGCGAAGCCTTCCCCGGTCAATTCCTCGCCATCAATCCCGGTCGCGTCGCGGGGACGCTGCCCGGCGCGGTGACCAAAGACCCGGCGTTCGGACTCGACGCCATCTGGGTGGAATCCCGTTTGCGCGATCAGGCGCAAGCCTACGGCTACACCGTGGTCGATGCCTCCACCGTGGTGGCGACGCACTTAAACAACCTGCTCCTGAACAACGCCGCCGCCCTGCTCGGTCGTCAGGAAGTGCAACAACTGCTCGACCATCTCGCCAAGGAAATGCCCAAACTGGTGGAAGACCTCGTACCCAAGACCCTGCCGCTCGGCACACTGCAAAAAGTGTTGCAAAACCTCTTGGACGAAGGCGTGCATATCCGCGACATGCGTACCATCATCGAGATTCTTGCCGACCACGCGCCGCGCACGCAGAGCGCCGACGAGCTGACCACGCAGGTGCGCGTGGCGTTAGGACGCGCCATCGTGCAAGACCTGTATCCCACTGGCAACGAAATGCAGGTGATGACCCTTGACCCGCAACTCGAACGTCTGCTTCTGCAAACCGTCAATGGCTCCGCTGGCGCCGCCGCGCTGGAACCGGGGCTTGCCGACGGGCTGCTGAAAGAAGCGGCGGCAGCCACCGCGCGTCAGGAAGAACTGGGGATGCCCGCCGTACTGCTCGTCCCCGGTGCCATCCGCCTGCTGCTCTCCCGCTTCCTGCGGCGCAATATCCCGCAACTGAAAGTCATCGCCCACGGCGAAGTCCCTGAAACCAAGCTTTTGAAAGTGACCTCTATTATTGGAGGTAGGTCATGAACGTCAGAAAATTTGTCGCCGCCAACGCGCCCGAAGCCTTGCGTAAAATCAAGGAAACCCTGGGGGCGGATGCCGTCATCCTTTCCAACCGCAGCGTCGCTGGCGGGGTTGAAATCATGGCGGTCGCGCACCGCGATTTGGCCATGATTGTGCCACCTGCGGAGGAGCGACCACGGCAAGCGCCAGCACCCTCGCGCTTTGCCGCGCCGGTATCGCCCGCCGCCTTTGCCGATGATGAGGATGACTACCACGTCAGCCTGTCCTCGCGCCGCGCCATTCCGGTTGATTCCGTTGCCGCTCGCGCGGAGACCCTGCACGCGCCCCTGCTGCGACAAGCCGCCGCCCAATCCGACGCGCAGATTCAGGCGCGGGCGCAAAGCCGTCCAACGCAGCCTGTACGCCCGCCCGTCGTGCCCAGCAGCCGCACTGCCGCTGTCGTCAATGCCGGAATCCCCAAACCCGATTCCCTGCGGAGTACGCGCACGAGCGACGCCTTGAATCCGTCGGTCGAACGCGCTCCGGCGGTCATCATGCAGGACGCCGAAGTCGTTCCGGCGGAAGTGCTGGATGAAATCCGCTCGCTTAGGAAAATTGTCGAACAACATCTGGCGGGCTTCGCCTGGGGCGAAACCGCCCGCACCCATCCCGTCAAAACCGAAGTGTTGCGGCGGATGCTGGAAGTCGGGTTTTCGCCGCAATTCGCCCGCGAACTGCTGAACGATTTGCCCGCCAAAATGACGGTCAAAGAGGCGATGACGTGGAGCCAGGGCATTGCCGACATGAGCCTGTTTACTGCCGGACAGGATATTGTTGACCAAGGCGGCGTTTACGCCCTCATGGGACCGACTGGCGTCGGCAAGACCACCACCACCGCCAAACTCGCCGCCCGCTGCGTGTTGAAACACGGCGCCAGCAAGGTCGCGCTGGTGACCACTGACAGTTACCGGATTGGCGCTTACGAGCAACTGCGGATCTATGGTCGCATTCTGGGCGTCACCGTCTATCTCGCCAAGGACGCGGAAGAACTGCGCCAAACCCTGCTCGAACTCGCTAGCAAACACATGGTGCTGATCGACACGATGGGCATGAGCCAGAAAGACAAACTGGTGGTGGAACAAAACGCCATGCTGTCGGAGTGCGCCGTACATCGCCTGTTGCTGCTCTCCTCGACCGCGCGCGGCGATACGCTGGACGACGTGGTGCGCGCCTATCGCGGCGGCGATCTGGCGGGTTGCGTACTCACCAAGGTCGACGAAGCCGTCAGCCTCGCCCCCGCCCTTGACGTGATCATGCGCCACGGCTTGAAACTGCATTACGTCTCCAACGGTCAGCGTGTGCCGGAAGACCTGCACCTGCCCAACCGCGCCTACCTGTTGCACCGCGCCTTCAAAGAGTCAACAGAAGCCACGCACCGCTACACGGGTCTTGAACCGGGCTTGATGATGGCGAACGCCGGGTTGATGGCGGCGGGCGGAGCCTGGCGTGGCTGATTTCCGCCTCGACCAGGCGGCGGGGTTAAGACGTTTGTTTGACAGCCGCCGCCTGCGTATCGTCACCTTCGCTTCCGGCACGAAGGGCGTGGGCAAGACCACGCTGGTCGCCAATGTCGCCGTCGCGCTGGCGCGGCAAGGTCTGGAAGTGCTGGTGGTGGACGAAAACAGCGGCGCGCGGCACATGGGCGCGTTTTTCGGCATCGTCCCCAGCGGCGACCTGCTACAGGTCGTGAACCGCAAATTGAGTCTGGAAGAAGTCCTGTTTTGCCCCGTGTCCGGCGTGCATGTCCTGCCCGCCGGACGTGCCGCCCGCCAATTGACCTGCCTCAACAACGCGCAACAACAGGCGATGCAAGACGGCATCAACGGTCTGGCGCGCCCCATTGATGTCATTCTGGTCGACAGTTCCCCCGACCACGCGCACGGGTTTTCACCTTGGGGTCTGGCGGCGGGCGAAGCCGTGATGGTCGTTTCCGGCTCCGGCGCCTCCATCACCGACGCCTACGCGCTGATCAAAAAAGTCAGCCTCGCCCTGCACCGGCGACATTTCCGCATTCTGGCAAACCGCGTCAAAACCCCTGCGGACGGACAGTTGATTTTCAAAAACCTGCAACAGGTCGCCGCCGAACGCGGCGTCGCCCGCCTGGAATACGGCGGCGCGGTGCCCCTGGACAACAGCCTGAAACAACTGGGACAACTCTGCCAACCCATCGTCGAAGCCCTGCCCGAAACCCCCGCCGCCCTCGCGCTACGAACCTTCGCCAACCACCTGCTGACCTGGCAAGCCGCCGAATACGAACACGGCGGCGTCGAGCAGTTTATTGAGCAGTTGTTGCACTCGGAACAGGGCAGCGAATATCGGGCGCGGATGCAGGGGTAAGGCGTTTGAAGTAACAATGTGGAGCCGCATTATGGCAACATCAGAGCTTGAAGAGATTTTCAACTTGCTTCGCCTTTACGAAGGTGTTGCGATTGAGGATTGGGGTATATCCAGTGAAAAAGAAATTGGAGTGCTTCATTTGCGAATTCTGGAACCAAAATCGATAACCAGATTGTTGTATTTTTGTACGGCAGTAAATAATATAGATGTAAATGTTTATGCGGAAAGCCGTTCAATGGATACTGATTCAATGGAGGATTCATTGAAAAGGCTTGTCTGGACTTTTGTTTTTCGAGAATTCAAAGATGGGAGGGTTCCAAAAGAGTTAAGATATTTTGCTATCCGTATGGTTTGGGATTTAGGGAAACGCGGTATTTTGAACGAAACCGAGTATGTTAGGCTATTGGCATTATGGAAAGGGTTTAACTGGATGAAAGAAGAACGCCTGCGTGATAAAGCAAGCAAGCGTAACGCGGACAACCAGTGACGAGGTTAGATGAGCGCAGCGCGTAGCCCGGACATCATCTGTAGGGTGGTAGCGGGTTACGACGAAGCGTAGCGACGGCAAAAGCGAAGCGCCTTCCACCAATTCTGCGGTTCATCGCGCATCATGGTTAATGAGTCGACGTTGGGAGATGGTGCATCAGCATGGGCAAAATGGTGAAAGACGCTGCGCTTTTGCCGTCGCGTCGCTTCGTCGAACCCCGCTACCACCCTGCTTGCCGTCAATCCAGGTAGCAACAGAAGATTGCCGCGCTGCTGCGCTCCTCGCTTTTGACGCGGGGGCGTACCGCTCGTAATTTCCCGAAGAGGTGGGAGCTTTACGAAGTCACCACAAGTATTGTGAACCCATGCCGCCAAGTCTCCAACGTAATACGTGTGAAACGCATCTACCTCAAAATTGTAGACACGAGCCCGCTCCCCGGTGACGGAGACCTTGGCAACCGCTAGATTTCCAAAGTCCTTTGCATACAACGGGCAGGTATAATTTAACGTTCCTGCGGGCATCCACCCTTTGCGCTTCACATAAAACGGGTGATCAATCGTTACCTTGAGTGTTTCTTTAAAACTGCTAGCGAAATTCAGAATGATCACTTCGCAGACTGGATTGTCTTCATGCACG
>BNUD01000099.1 GCA_025997095.1 Betaproteobacteria bacterium
GGGCGTGAATCGGGTATAACGCTGCGGTAGAGTTGCGATAGGGGTGCAATAGGGTTGCGATAAGGACTTGACATGGCGCGCATCGAGTACAACAATAAGTACGTAAACGAACAGGGAGCGCAAGGATGGAAACGGTAAACTACAGCGAGGCAAGAAAGAATTTTGCTGCCATCATGAACAAAACCAACGACGACAAAGCGCCGCTCCTGATTACGCGCGGCGGCGGCAAACCCTGCGTGTTGATCGCCTTCGACGAGTACGAGGCGCTTGAGGAAACCGCTTACCTGCTGCGCTCGCCCGCCAATGCCCGCCATTTGCAGGAATCCATCGCCGACCTTGACGCCGGACGCGGCAAGGAAAGGGCGCTTCTGGAATGAGGCTCGTCTTTTCAGATCAGGCATGGGATGATTACCTTTATTGGCAACAGGTCGATAAAGCCATTCTGAAAAGAATCAACGAACTGATCAAAGACATCAAACGCGCTCCGTTTGCAGGCATCGGCAAGCCAGAGGCGCTGAAACATCATCTTTCCGGTTTCTGGTCGCGGCGCATCAATTCAGAACATCGGATTGTTTATCGGGTCAATGAGGATGACAGTTTTGAAATGGCATCTTGTCGCTACCATTATTAATCCGGCAATCAAATATACCGTCTGGCGCACGACGATGGCATTTGGTAGGGCGGGATCAAAGAGCGCGCCGGACGTTACATCCGGCGGTTTCGGAGAAACCGCCCTACCTAAAGCCTGTGGCAGCATATGGCGTTATGGTAAATTTTTTGGAACCTTCGACTTCATCAGGCACAAACTTCGGTTTGAAATTTCCTCCTTCAGGGGGATAACCAGGCACGGGAGCGGCGTCAGCGCTTCCGTGCCGTGTCGCCCGATCATGGGCGTGGATTGAAACATGACTTCTTTTATTCTCTATCCGCTCGCTTTTGTCGTACTGCTGGGCGTTCTGGTGGTCATTCACGAATTCGGTCATTTCGCCGTGGCGCGGCTTTGCGGGGTCAAGGTGCTGCGCTTTTCCGTCGGCTTCGGGCGGGTGTTGTGGAAGCGGCGTTACGGTAAAGACCAGATGGAATTGACGCTGTGCGCCATTCCCCTGGGCGGCTATGTCCGCATGGTGGATGAGCGCGAACTGGAAGCGGGGGAGCAAATCGCGCCGGAGGATTTGCCGCGCGCTTTCAATCGTCAAGGGGTGGGCGCGCGCAGCGCGATTGTCGCGGCTGGCCCTGTCGCCAATTTCCTGCTGGCGTTGTTGATTTACTGGCTGATGTTCATGGTGGGCAGCGACGCGCCGCTACCTGTGCTGGGGACGCCGGACGCGGCATCGCCCGCTGCCGTGGCGGGCATTGCCAATGGCGACCGGGTGCGCTCCGTGGGCGGGGAGCCGGTGGTGACGCTGGAGGATTTTCATCTGCGCCTGATGCGTCACGCGAGCATGAACGAGAGCGTCGAACTGGAAGTGATCGACCGCCAGCAAATGACGCAAACGCGACTTCTGGACATGCGGCGGCTGGCGGAAAAGAACTGGGAGGGCAACCCGCTGGATATTCTGGGCTTGCGCCTGTATCAACCGCCTTTCGAGCCGATTGTGGGCGAGGTGCTGCCCGATTCGCCCGGCGAGAAGGCGGGGCTGAAAACCGGCGACCGTGTACTTGCCATCGAAGGTCAGTCCGTGCAACGCTGGAGCGAATTCGTGGATGTGGTGCGCCGTTCGCCGGAAGCGTCTTTGTCGGTTGTCATCGCGCGGGGCGAGCGGGAGATGAACATTGCCCTGACGCCGGAGAAAAACGGAAAAATCGGGCGCGTCGGCGTGGGGGTGTCGGAGGCGGAAGTGGAAAAATTGCGGGCGGCGTTTGACGAATTGCATACGGTGGTGCGCTACGGCCCCATCGACGCGGCGAGCAAAGCGGGGCGCGCGGCGTGGGATCAAACGGCGCTCACGCTCGTGATGATGGGCAAAATGTTCACGGGCGAAGTGTCCTGGCGCAACCTCTCAGGCCCGGTCACGATTGCCGACTATGCGGGCAAGACCGCACGCATCGGACCAGACGCCTATCTCAAATTCATGGCCATCGTCAGCCTTTGCCTGGGGATTTTCAATCTGCTGCCCATCCCTGTATTGGATGGCGGGCATTTGTTGTATCATGCGCTCGAACTCATCAAGGGTAGTCCCGTTTCGGAGAAGGCGATGGAAGTGGGGCAGAAGATCGGGCTTTCACTCCTGGCGACCTTGATGATTTTTGCGTTTTTTAACGATTTCAGTCGCCTGCTGACTCCCTTGTTCAATGGTTGATGCATGAAGAAAAAACTTTGCGCTGTTCTGGTCGCGGGTATCGTTGCCAGCGCCGCCCAGGCTTTTGAGCCTTTTACCATTCGGGATATTCGCGTCGAAGGCATCCAGCGCACGGAAGCCGGCACGGTATTTTCCTATCTGCCTGTCAAGGTGGGCGACACCTTGAGTGACGAGCAGGCGGCGCAAGCGATTAAAACGCTGTTCGCCACCGGCTTCTTCAAGGATGTGCGGATCGAGGTGGAAGGCAATGTGCTGGTCGTGGTGGTGGAAGAGCGTCCCGCCATCGCCCGGATTGATTTCATCGGCATGAAAGAGTTTGAAAAAGACCAGATCATCGCCGCCATGAAGGAAATGGGGCTGTCGGAAACCCAGATTTTTGACCGCGCCCTGCTCGCGCGCGCCGAACAGGAATTGAAGCGTCAATACCTGACACGCGGCAAATACGGGGTGCAAATCACCACTACCACCACGCCGTTGGAACGCAACCGGATTGGCGTCAATTTCAACATCGTTGAAGGCGACGCGGCGAAAATCCGCGATATTCACATTGTGGGCGCAAAAAATTTCCGCGAAAAAGAACTGCTCGACCTGTTCGAGCAAACCACGCCTGGCTGGCTCACCTGGTACACCAAGAGCGACCAGTATTCGCGGCAAAAACTTTCCGCCGACCTGGAAAAGCTGCGCTCCTTCTACATGAATCGCGGCTATCTGGAATTTGAAGTGGATTCCACGCAGGTGAGCATTTCGCCGGATAAAGAGAGCATCTACATTACCGTCAATATCAGCGAAGGCGAGCGTTTTCAGATTTCCGCCATCAAGCTGGCGGGCGAACTGATTTTGCCGGAAGACGAAATTCGCACGCTGATTCCCTTGAAGCCGGGGCAGGTGTTTTCGCGCGAAGCATTGAACAACACCACCAAGCTGGTCGCCGACCGGCTTTCCGACCGGGGCTATGCCTTTGCCAATGTCAATGCCGCGCCGGAAATCGACAAGGAAAACCGGCAGGTGGCGTTCACCATCTTCGTTGATCCCGGCAAGCGCGTTTATGTGCGCCGCATCAACGTCACGGGCAACACCCGCACCCGCGACGAAGTGATCCGTCGGGAAATGCGGCAGATGGAAGGCGGCTGGTACAACGCCGAGCAAGTGAAAATTTCCCGCGAGCGGGTCGACAAACTCGACTACTTTACCGATGTCACGGTAGAAACCCCGCCCGTGCCGGGCACGGCAGACCAACTGGACGTGAACCTGAACGTGACGGAAAAACCCACCGGCAACATCATGCTGGGCGCGGGTTTTTCCAAAGAAGAAAAAGTCATGCTCTCCGGCTCCATTTCGCAAAACAACATTTTCGGCAGCGGCAAGCACCTGACTTTAGGGGTGAATACCAGCAAGTTAAACCGCGTCCTGTCCCTCTCTTACACCGATCCCTATTACACCGTTGACGGCATCAGTCAGGGGATTGACGTCTACCACCGCACCTTCAAGCCCACCTCTTCCACCATCGACATCGGCGACTACGAAAGCGCGTCGACTGGCGGCGGCATTCGTTTCGGCTTTCCCATTTCCGAGCGCGAATCCATCGGCGTGGGGCTTGCCATTGACCACACCAAAATTGATGTGTATAGCCAAAGCCCGTGGCGTTATCGGGAGTTTGTGCGGGAATACGGCAAGTCCAACATCACGCTCCCCGCGACGGCGTGGTGGGTGAGCGATGGCAAGGACAGCGCCATTTTCCCGACCCGGGGCGTCTATCAGCGGGCGTCAGCGGAAGTCGCCCTGCCCGGCGGTGATTTGCAATACTGGAAACTCACTTACCAGTACCAGCGTTATTTCCCGCTCTCCAAACGGTTTACGCTCATGGTGAATGGCGAAGTGGGGATTGCGGATGGCTTTGGCAAGAACAGCGACCTGCCGTTTTACAAGAATTTCTACGTAGGCGGCATCAATTCCGTGCGCGGCTACGCTTCGTCCAGTCTGGGGCCTGCCGACGAGTTTGACGCGGACGAACGTCTGGGCGGCAATCGCAAGGCTGTGGGGAACGTCGAAGTGCTGTGGGGGCTGCCGGGCTATGACAAGAGCCTGCGCATGGGCTGGTTCCTTGATGCGGGTCAGGCTTACAACAAGGGCAAAAAGCATCGCAATTACGATGATAGTATCCGCATGTCCACCGGTCTTTCCCTGTCCTGGATTTCCCCCATCGGGCCTTTGAAATTCAGCATTGCCAACCCCTTGAATGACAAGAAGGGGGATGATACCGAAACCTTCCAGTTCCAAATGGGTTCCACTTTTTAACGCAGGAGAATCAATCTTGAACATCAAATCCATCATGGTCGCCAGTCTTTGCGTCGGCGCGCTGACAACCCCGTTTGCCGCTGCCCTCGCACAAGGGGCGGAATTGAAAATCGGGTACGTGGATACCCAGCGGGTCTTTCGCACCGCGCCTGCCGCGGTCAAGGCGGCGAAGGACATCGAAAACGAGTTTTCCGCCCGTGATCAGAATCTGCAAAAAATGGCGAAGCAGTTGCAAACCTTGCAGGAGTCCGTGGAGAAAAACGCGCTCACCCTGTCGGAAGCCGAGCGGAGCAAAAAAGAACGCGAGTTTTCTGACCTTTCCCGCGAATTTCAACGCAAACAACGGGAATTCCGCGAAGACCTGAGCCTGCGCCAGAACGAAGCCAACGCCGCCATCATCGAAAAAGCCAACAAGGTCATCAAGCAAATCGCCGAGACCGAAAAACTCGATCTGGTGCTTCAGGATGTCGTTTGGGTCAGTCCGCGCCTGGACATCACCGACAAGGTGGTGAAGGCGCTCTCCGACAAGTAATTCACGTTCATGTCGGCACATGCGGTGACGTTGACGCTGGGCGAGATTGTCCGGCGTCTTTCGCATGTCTGCGCGGGCGAAGTGCGTGGCGAGGCGGCAACGCCCATTGACCAGATTGCCCCCCTGCAAAGCGCAGAATCCGGTCAAATCGCTTTTCTGGCGAACCCGAAGTACAAAAAACACCTGCACACGACGCGCGCCAGCGCCGTGATTTTGCATCCGAATCTGGCGTCGGAATTGCCTGAAGTGAATGGCAAACGCATGGCGGCGATTCTGACCCCCAAGCCCTACGTCTATTATGCCCGCGTCGCCGCCCTGTTAAACCCGCCCACGCGTCTTGCCGCTGGCGTGCATCCGACGGCGAGCGTTGAGAGCGATATTCCCGCGTCCTGCCACATCGGCGCGGGGGTTTCTATCGGCGCGGGCGTGACCCTGGGCGAACGGGTGGAAATCCGCGCTCATGCGACGATTGCGGCGGGCGTGAGCATTGGCGCGGACAGCGTGATTCATCCCGGCGTCAGCATTTACGCCGACTGTCAGATTGGTGAACGTGCCATTCTGCATAGCGGCGCGGTCATCGGCGCGGACGGTTTTGGTTTTGCCCCCGACTTTGCGGGCGAGGTTGCCAGCAATGGTTGTGGCGAATGGGTCAAGATTCCCCAGATGGGCAGGGTCATCATCGGCAATGACGTGGAAATCGGCGCCAACACCAGCATCGACCGGGGCGCGCTGGAAGACACGGTGATTGGCGACGGCTGCAAGCTCGACAACCAGATTCAGATTGGACACAACTGTGTCATCGGCGCGCACACCGTCATCGCCGGTTGCGTCGGCATCGCCGGGAGCGCCCATATCGGACACCACTGTGCCCTGGGCGGCGCGGCGATGATTCTGGGACACCTCGAAATCGCCCCCGGCACGGAAATCTCCCCCGGCAGCATGGTGATGAAAAATATCAGGGAACCCGGCAAATACACGGCGCTTTATCCGCTTGAACGGCATGAGCAGTGGCTCAAAAACGCCGCGCAACTGCGGCATCTGGAAAAACTGACGGCGCGAGTGGAAAAGCTGGAAAAGCTGCTGGAACAGGCGCAGAGCAAAGACATCTGACTTGCCTGGGAGCGTCGGCGGCACCAAAGGCGGTTTTAAGATTTTTCGTGCGAAACCAACCCCGCCGGCGGGGACGCCGGCGCTCCCAGGGGGACGCGGTTTGTCGGTTTCATGCAAGAAGTTTTTTGCCGCCACAGGGCACGGCACGCCGTGCCCCTACAGGCGATCCGCCCATTCCCCGACATTTGCCGATGTTCCCCGTAGGGGCACGGCTTTACTTCCTCTCCCCTTGTGGGAGAGGGCTGGGGAGAGGGGTAAGCTTTTCCGTGCCCGGCATCAGGTATCAGAGGTCAGGTGACAGTAAAATGGGGGGGAGCATCCTGCTCCCCATTCCAAACCCACGGGAGTAGGATGCTCCCGCTACATCGTCATTGCGAGGAGCGCAGCGACGCGGCAATCTCTCATTATTGCCAAGATTGCCGCGTCGCTACACGCCTCGCTTTTGACGCCGCTGGGCGTCGCCGTCCACTTGGGAGCGCCGACAATCCGTGTCAAACATTCGGGCACGGCACGCCGTGCCCCTACGAGGAACGGGCGGATCACATGTAGGGGCACGGCGTGCCGTGCCATGGGGCGGCAAACGCGAAGGGGTGACAGGGAGTTTGCGGTATCGGTTTTGACGTCAGGTAGGGGCGGTTCGAGAACCGCCCGTGGGTTTGGCTTCGCGCGAAAAATCTTGGATCAGATTGACTTAACCTGGCTCACATCCATTGCCATCGTGTAGGGGCGCGCATATAGCGTCCGTGTTGGAGACCGCACGGACGAAACCACGGACGCTATATGCGCGCCCCTACGTAAAAATCGAACGCGCGCCAAATTTGATTTGCGTATCAATTTGTTATTAATCCGGCAATCAAATACGCCATATGGTGCCATAGGTTTTAGGTAGGGCGGGATCGTAGAAACCGCCGGATGTTAACATCCGGCGCGCTCTTCGATCCCGCCCTACCAAATGCCATCGTCGTGCGCCAGACGGTATATTCGTTTGCCGGATTAATAATCTGCTCTAAAACCGCTGGCGGGGACGCCAGCGCTTCCGGCAACGGCGAACTTGGCAGATTCAAAATCTCGCCTCAACGAAACAATTTGTACCGCTTTGTCAGCGACTTGGGGTGACGAAAGCTGTCATGCCAAACAAATGAAATGTTTGTGATAATTGTAAAAGTACCCAACTGCGCCTGGTGTCGACGTATATTTTATGTTGCTTATCCAATGAGGGGCGCGGAGCCATGAGAAATAATCCTGTGCTTGGCATATTTCTTGCGCGCACAAGCATTTCCTGAAGACCGGATTCGGATGCGGAAAAAATAATGTCGTGCCGCCAGAAAGAAGGGCGCGGCGGCTTGTTCAGGCGGCCAGTGTTGAACGAGGTTCGGCGCGGGCTGTTTTTTCATCTTTTGCTTACGGAGCATGACAATGAAAATCAAACTGAGAATTCACCTCCTGGCGACCCTTGCCTGGGTGGGGCTGGTCGTCATTTCGGCGGTCGGCATCTTCAATGCCGAGGGAGACGCGGAATCCATCAAGGATATACATCAGGTTCGCATCCCCAAAATTCAGACATTGATGGAGCTGAGGATTCAGGTCAATAACGAAGTTCGGCGCAATTACGAAGCCAGCATCCTGATGGAGTTGCCTTTGGCAGAGCGGGTTCCGCGACTGCAATATACCCTTGAACGCAAAAAGGAAGCCGACCAGCGTCTGCAAGAGGCGTTTGGCGACTACGACAAATTGCCACGCACAGCGGAGGCGGATGCGCTCTTCTCCCAGGTCAGGACTGCCTATGCCAAATGGCAACCAGTGATCGCTGTTGCCGCCACACAGGAAATTGAGCGCGGATTGCAGAATCCGACGGAGGCAAATTTACAGCACATGGCGGACAACATCGTGGCGAGCGCGTCAACGGTTCGGGCGGAAACGACCGCGATGACGGAATTGTTGAGCAAGCTGGTCGATTTGAATGACAAAATAACCGATGAGGCGGTGTTTGAGATGCAACGCACTTCGCGCAACGCGTTCTGGGTTCAGGTCATTCTCTCTGCCGTTCTGATTGCCGCCATCATTCTTTTGGGCATCACCACCCTGAAAGCCGTGGTCGGGCCTACCGAAAAATTACGCGATGTCGTACAGCGCATTGAGCGCGACAACGATCTCCAGTTGCGCGTGGATTACCACTCCAGCGACGAAATCGGCGAAATGGTGGTGGCCTTTAACGCCATGATGGGCAAGCTGCAATCCTCCCTTCGGAGCATCCAGGCGAGCATCGGCGAAGTCAGCAATGCCGTCGAATCCCTCTCGACCGCCGCGTCGCAAGTCGCCCAGAGTTCCGCCAGTCAGAGCAGTTCCACGTCCGCAATGGCGGCTTCCGTCGAAGAAATGACGGTTTCCATCAACACCGTTTCCAGCAGCGCCGGCGACGCGCAAGTGATGGCGCAACGTGCGGGCGAAGTGGCGAATGAAGGCAGCGACATCATTGATCGCACCGCCGACGAAATGGGCATCATTTCCGAGAGCGTGAGCGGAGCCGCGAAGGTGATTCAGGCTTTGGGTGCGGAATCCGAACAGATTTCTTCGGTTGTGCAGGTCATCAAGGAAGTTGCCGACCAGACCAATCTGCTGGCCTTGAACGCCGCCATCGAAGCGGCGCGCGCGGTACGTTCGGCAAGTTTACGCACTTCGTCCGCCACAACCGCGAAGCCACGCCCCTGTTC
>BNUD01000100.1 GCA_025997095.1 Betaproteobacteria bacterium
CTGACAGGCGGGCCGGGGACGCTGCCAGTCCCCACCGTCACCCCGCCCACACCCACGACGCCCCCCGACCGCACCACCCCCGCCGACCTCGAATGGACGGGCGCGACCAACCGCAATTGGAACATCCTGACTTCAGAAAACTGGACGCCGGCATCCACCTTCATCAACGGCGATACCGTCACCTTCACCGATACCGGATTCGGGCAGGTCAATATCGTCACCCCCGGCGTCGCTCCGGCGGCAACGATCTTTACCAACACCCAAGGTCACGATTACAGGGTAAGCGGCACCCTTTCCGGCACAGGTACGCTGACCAAAACCGGCAACGGCAATCTGACCCTGACGGGCAACAACACCTACAGCGGCAACACCATCATTAACGCCGGTTCCCTCACCCTCGCCCTCTCTGGCGCGTTGCCCAACAGCAATGTCAGCATCGCCAGCCCCGCGACGTTCAATCTGTACAACCGCATCGGCAAAAACCTGACACTGGCAAACGCCGCCCGGTTAAACGTCTACCAAGGCGCAGCCATCACCGGAAACCTCTCCGCCATCGGCAGCCAGTTGAATTTTTATCTGCCCACCATCGCCACAAACGGCTACAGCCTGTTAAACGTCGGCGGCACCGCCAATATCACGGGCAGCACGGTCAACGTCGGCATCCTCGGAAGCGCCTCGCCCCTGACAGCGGGCGATACGGTCACCCTCATCAACGCCAACAGTCTGACGGGTAATCCCGCCAACACCATCGCCCACGGCACAGGACTGCAAGGCGTAAGCCTGCTCTACGACTTTGACCTGACCGCCAACGGCAAACAACTACTGGCAACCGTAGCGGGCGGCACCCCGCCGATTGACCCCAACCCGCCCGTGACCCCACCCGTCGACCCCAACCCGCCCGTAACGCCGCCCACAAACCCCGGCATAAACCTCAACCCGCAAACCAAGGCCTTAGCCGAAGGCTTTTTGAGCGGCACGGCGTTTTTGAATCAGGCGCAGGATTTCGCAGCGGAGCGCGGCATCCATTCCGCCCTGCAAACGGTTCAATCATCCGACAAACACGGCTTCGCCGCCATCGGCTACAGCACCCTGCGCCACAACACAGGTTCGCATATCGACGTAGACGGCTACACCCTGTTGGCAGGCCTCGCCGCGACCACGCCCACCCAAACAGGCAACCTCACCGCCGCCGCCTTCATCGAACACGGCGAAGGCAATTACGACAGCTACAACAGCTTTTCCAATGCCGCCAGCGTTCACGGCAAAGGCGACACCCAATACACCGGAGCAGGCATTCTGGCGCGTTTCGCTTTCAACGAAAGCAACCTCAACAACCTGTACCTCGACGCCAGCATCAGATCAGGCAAAGTCAAAACCGACTTCAGCGGCAACCTCTACGACGGTTTCGGAAGAGCCGCCGCCTACAACGCCAAATCCACCTACGTGAGCGCGCATCTGGGCGCAGGCTACGTGCTGAAACTTTCCGAACAGAGCAAACTGGATGTCTACGGACAATACCTGTGGAGCCATCAAAACGGCGATACCGTAAAACTCACCACAGGCGAAACGGTAAAGTTCGAGGCAGTAGATTCGCAAAGAACAAGGCTGGGCGCAAAATGGCATCACGCCCTGACCACAAAAACCACCGCCTACGTAGGCGCGGCGTGGGAGCATGAATACAACGGCAAGGCAAAAGCCAGCATCTACGGCTACAAACTGGACACCCCCAAATTGAAAGGCGACACAGGCGTACTGGAAGCAGGTCTGACCGTAACCCCCACCGCCGCAAACCAACAAGGCTGGTCGCTGGAGTTGGGTGTGCAAGGCTATGGCGGCAAACGCGAAGGGGTGACAGGAAGTTTGCGGGCGCGGTATCGGTTTTAAGTCTGGGAGCGCCGGCGTCCCGCCGGCGGTTTTAAGATTTTTCGCACGGAGCCAAACCCGCCGGCGGGGACGCCGGCGCTCCCAGCAACGGCAAACCTGGCAGCAAGCGTAGCGCCGACAAATCCGTGTCAAACATTCGGGCACGGCACACCGGGGAACGGTCGGCAATGTCGGGGAATGGTCGGATCACATGTAGGGGCACGGCGTGCCGTGCCCTATGGCGGCAAGATGTTTGCGTCGCAAGCGTGGGTTTCTGGTCGGTCGGGCATGGTTTCACATGCCCGACGTTTGGCGGTTGATCATATCCCTCCGTTCATTTGGCGTTCGTCGGTTATCCCGGCGTTATCTCGACAAATTCGCGCAATCCTTTTTGCATCGGTTGATGTCGGGCACATGAAACGTGCCCAACCTACATCCGTGTCAAGCATTCGGGTACGGCACACCGGGGCACGGCACGCCGTGCCCCTACGGGGAATGGGCGGATCACCTGTAGGGGCACGGCGTGCCGTGCCCTATGGCGGCAAAGCCGCCCCTGATGACTGTCACCTGACCTCTGATTCCTGAATTGCCGCGTCGCTCCGCGCCTTGCTTTTGACGCGGGGGTTTGTCATCCGTCTGCGGCGCGCTCTTCGATGCCGCCCTGCCAAAATCCATCGCACGGGACGAGGGCGGGGCGTCCGTGCGCCAGACGGTGTATTCCATAACCCCTCGACGGCTCAATTCGCGTTCTCCAGAAAAAGCGCATCGAAATCCCGCAGGTCTTTGGGGATGTCCGGGTTGCCGATCCAGCGTTTCTTTTTCTGGAATGCGGCGTTGACGAGGCTTGATTCGGGCTGGAAACGGTCATAGCGCAAACCCGCCAGATCCGACCAGGTGTGAATGAAGCGGGCGTTGCTGTAGGGGCGGTCGAGCATCGAAGCGAAATCGGAGCGATGCGTCTTTTTCCATTCGGGCGACATCCACAGCGCAAACGGGACGGCGTACATGTCTACGCTGGGCTTGCTCTCGTTGCGCCCAAGCGTTTCATGGGCGGGATCGTTAAACACTTCCTCGCCGTGGTCGGAAAAATAGAGCAAAAAACCGTTGGGGTCGTTTTTCGAGAAAATCTCGATCAGGCGAGAGACGATAAAATCGTTATACAGCACGGCGTTGTCATAGCTGTTGAAAATGGCGGTCTGCTTGTCCGACAAACGCTCAGGAACATGCTCGCGCCCGCTAAACACGTCGAATGCTTCCGGGTAACGCAGGGCATATTTTGAATGCGTGCCGAGCAGGTGCACCACGATGAATTTTTTCGGCGCGGGATCCGCCAGGGCTTCGGCAAACGGATCGAGCACGACAAAATCCGGCGAAGAGGCGTTCTGGGCGCGGTTCTGGTTCAGGTAGCGCGTTTCATCGGCTTGCTGCGAAAACATGGTCATCAGGGTATTGCGGTGGGTCATGGTCTGCTGGTTGGTGATCCAGTGAATCTTGTAACCCGCCTGTTTCATGAGGTTCATCAGGTTCGGCTCGGTCAGGAAGCGATCCGGTTCCTCCTGATGGGCAAAACTCAAGGCTTGTTGCAGCATTTCGACGGTATAGACACGCGAGGCAATCACATCCCTGAAAACGGACAATTCCCCTTTTTCTTTCAGCGCGTCCAGACGGGGCGTGGTTTTGCGCGGATAGCCATATAAACTCATGCGCTGGCTCGTGGTGGATTCGCCAATGACCAACACCAGGGTGCGCGGCGCGTCGCCATTGGCATCGACGAGATTTTCCAGCGGCGGCAGGGAAGAATTTTTGGCGAGGAGCTTTTTGACGTTACCAAGCTGCATCCGGTATTGCAGATAGCCCACCACCAATTGCCAAGGCGCGGCGGGTTCCATGCGCCGAAACAACTTGCTCGTGCCGCTCTCAAAATTGACCTTGCCGCGAAAATAGTCCAAATAGGGTTCGACGAAATTGAGGATCAGCACGGCGACCGACACGCCAATCGCGTAATGGCGCGGCAGATAAACCGGACGCAGGTGATTCCAGAGCAGGCAGGCAATCGCGGTATAAACGGCAATTCCAGCGAGCAGCGCAAGATTGACGTACTGGCTCAAGTATTCTTTGGATTCCTCGGGATTGGATTCAAAAATGGTAAACACGACGCTCTGGGAAAATTCCGTTTTGTAAATCGCCCAATAGCTCAAGCTGACCACCGACGCTGCCCAGAGGATGACTCCGATGCCTGCGCTGATGGCTTTTGTCGCGGCGGGAAACAATAAAACCGGGGCGAGCCATATGAGGCTCATGTAAAAAGCGCTACGAAGTCCCGTGAATCTCGAAGTGCGGATCAGCAGGGTCTGCGTGATGCCGGAGAAATACCAGAAAAACAGGTACAGCCAGCCCAGCCCGAACCAGTCGATTGAAGACATCCCCTTGACTCCCGCAAACGCAAAGCCGGGATTCTAGCAGCCGACATGTAAAAAAAACGTAAAGCAGGGCGTCAGCCATCCAACGCATTCAGAACACACGCCCTGCCTGAAAATTCTGCTGGAATTTCCACGCGCTCGCGCACATGTCTTCCAGACTGCGCCCTGCCTGCCAGCCCAACTCCTGCGCGGCTTTTGTCGGATTGGCGTAGCAGGCGGCGACATCACCGGCGCGGCGCGGCGCAATCCGGTAGGGAACAGTCTTGCCGCTGGCTTTTGCAAACGCCGCGACCATTTCCAGCACGCTGTAACCTTGCCCCGTGCCCAGATTGATGGCGTGCCAGCCGGGATGCGTCGTGAGCCAGTTCAACGCCGCCGCGTGACCTTCCGCCAAATCTGAGACATGAATGTAATCACGCACGCCGGAACCGTCCGGCGTGGGGTAATCGTTGCCGAAGACCTGCACCTGCGGCAACGCTCCGGCGGCGACGCGGGCGATGTAGGGCATGAGGTTATTGGGAATGCCCGCCGGATGCTCGCCAATCAACCCACTGTCATGCGCGCCGACCGGATTGAAATAGCGCAGACAGGCGATATTCCAGTCAGGATACGCCACCACCACATCGCGCAAAATTTCCTCGCAATGCAGTTTGCAACGCCCGTAAGGATTGGTCACAGAAAGCGGATGCCCCTCATCCAGCGGCAGATATTGCGGCTCACCATAAACCGTGGCGCTGCTGCTGAATACCAGCGTCTTGCAGGTAGTTTCGCGCATGGCTTCCAACAGACGGATCGTGCCCTCAACATTGTTGGCGTAATAGTCGATGGGTTTTTCCACCGACTCGCCAACCGCCTTCAAACCCGCAAAATGCACCACGGCGTCGATGGAAAAATCGCGCAAGGTCTGCGTGAGCGTCGCCGTGTCGCGGACATCCGCCTTGATGAAAGCGGGTTTCATCCCCGTAATTTGCGCGATGCGCTCGGGCACGTCTGCGCTGCTGTTGGCGAGGTTATCCAACAGCGCCACGCGATGCCCCGCTTCAATCAGCGTGACTGCCGTATGACTACCAATGTAGCCAGTGCCACCGGTAAGCAGAATGTTCATGTAACGCTCCGTTTTATTTTTGAGATATTAATCCGGCAATCAAATATACCCTCTGGCGCACGACGATGGCATTTGGTAGGGCGTGCTCTCCGAGCGCGCCGGATGTAACGTCCGGCAGTTTCGGAGAAACAGCCCTACCTAAAGCCTGTAGCAGCATATGGCGTATTTGATTGCCGGATTAATATTTGCCGCAAGCCTGTCATTTTCCTCCCCCATCGTGGGAGAGGGGAAAATCAGCGGGGCGGCAGAAGCTGAAAAAGTGATGGGCTGTTCCTGACGACGACCAACATGGCGCATGGCGTTTTTTCTTTCAATCTTCCGGTTTCGATGGCGCGTCTCTCGCCTCATCCGCAAACTGCTTCGCGTGCAGGCGGGCGTAGTAGCCGTTTTGCGCGATCAGTTCGGCGTGCGTGCCGCGTTCGACGATGCTTCCGGCTTCCATGACCAGAATCTGGTCGGCGCGTTCGATGGTGGAGAGGCGGTGCGCGATGACCAGCGTGGTGCGACCCGCCATGACTTTTTCCAGCGCCGCCTGAATGTGACGTTCGGATTCGGTGTCCAGCGCCGAGGTCGCTTCGTCGAGAATCAGCACGGGCGCGTTTTTCAGCATCGCCCTGGCGATGGCGAGGCGTTGACGCTGACCGCCGGAGAGCATGACGCCGTTTTCGCCCACTTCGGTTGCAAAGCCTTCTGGCAGACGGTCGATGAATTCGAGCGCGAAGGCGTCGGCGGCAGCCTGCCTGATTTCGCTTTGCGCTCGGTCGGCGAGGTCGCCGTAGGCGATGTTGTTGATGACCGTATCATTAAACAGCGTAACTTGCTGCGTCACCAGCGCGATGTGCTGACGCAGGTTTTTCAGGCGGTAGGTTTCGATGCCCGCGCCGTCCAACAGGATTTCGCCTTCGCTGTGCGCGTAAAAACGCGGAATCAAATTGGCGAGGGTCGATTTGCCGCTGCCGGAACGCCCCACCAAGGCGACCATTTTGCCGGGTTCGATGACAAAATCAATGTCGTTCAACACGACGTTATCTGTGCCCGGATACGTAAAGCGCAGATTTTTGACTTCCAGCCGCCCCGCCACCCGTTCGCGTTCCAGTATGCCCGTATCGTGCTCCGGCGTTTCGTCCAGTTGCTCGAAAATGCTGGCTGCCCCGGCGATGCCGCGCTGGATGGTGGAACTGACTTCGGAGAGCTGGCGGATGGGTTTCGGCAGCAGCCCCGCCGCCGTGATGTACGCCACCAGATCGCCCGCCGAAGCGTCGCCGCGCAGCCAGAGCACGAGGAACATCAACACGGACATGGCGGAGTAAATCACGAGTTGCAGCAGAGGCGTATAGATGGCGCTGGTGCGGGTCATCCGCAACTGACGGTCGCTGTTGATCTGGCTGGCGTCCAGAAAACGCCGCTGTTCGTAGGCTTCGCCGCCAAAGCTGCGGACAACGCGATACCCGTGGATGGTCTCGGAGGCAACGTGCGTGAGATCGCCCATCGCCGCCTGAATTTTGTGGCTCTGTTTTCTGAATTTGCGGCTGGCAATCGTCACCATGAACGCAATCAGCGGCAGGATGGCGAGCATCACCAGCGTGAGTTTCCAGTTCATCCAGATTAAATAGAGAAACAGAAACACCACCGTCAGGCTCTCGCGGACGATGATTTTCACCGCGTCTGTCACCGCGCTCGTCACCATCGTGACGTTGTAGGTGATGCGCGAAATCAGATGACCGGAATTGTGATGGTCAAAATAGGGATTGGGCAGGATCAAGAGGCTGTTGAACAGGGCAACGCGCAAGTCATGCACCAACCCTAACGACACCCGCGCCAAAAAGTAATTGCCCAGAAACGCGCCCAAACCCTGCCAGAGGGCAATCAGGACAATCAGGATGGGCACGGCATAAATCAGCCGCAACCCGTGCAGCCATTGCCACTGCATATCGGGGAACAGGGCAGCGTCGGGATTGGCAAGCCCGTCAACAAAATACTTCAGAATGCCCGCCAGCATCGGTTGGGTAGAGGCGAAGATTAAAAACCCCACAATGCTCAAGGCGAACATGCCCCAATAGGGGCGCACGTAAGCGAGCAAACGAAGATAAATTTTCAGCCCCGAAACGGGAACGCTGTTTTGATGCGACATGAAAACTGACCGACAACAGAGAGCGTCGAATATAGCAGGAATTCAGGCAGGGCGGGGTCGTAGAGCGCCCTGCCTGAATGTACCCGCCCAACCTGTTCAATCGCCCGTGGCATACTCGATTGTCGGGTTATCGTGGAGGGAGCTTCCAGCGCCCCCATCCCAAACCCACCTGGGAGCGCCAGCGTCCCCGTCGGCGGTTTTAAGATTTTTCGCGTGGAGCCAACCCCACGGGCGGTTCACGAACCGCCCCTACCTGACGTCAAAATCGATACCGCGCTTGCCGCCATAGGGCACGGCACGCCGTGCCCCTACATGCGATCCGCCCGTTCCCCGTAGGGGCACGGCGTGCCGTGCCCTGATGTACCGTACCCGAATGTTTGACACGGATTGTCGGCGCTACGCTTGCTGCCAGGTTTGCGGTTGCTGGGAGCGCCGGCGTCCCCGCCGGCGGGTTTGGTTCCGCGCGAAACATCTTAAAACCGCCAGCGGGGACGCCAGCGCTCCCAGGCTCAAAACCGATACCGCGCTTGCAAACTCCCCGTCACCCCTTCGCGTTTGCCGCCATACCCCTGCACCCCGAAATCCAGTTTCGTAGTTTCGTAGGTCGGGCACGCTTCATGTGCCCGACATCAGGGATCAGAGGTCAGGTGACAGGCGCGTAGGGGCACGGCGCGCCGTGCCCCTACATCTCCGATGTCGGGCATGATGAAACCATGCCCGACCTACTAAAACCGATACCGCGCCCGCAAACTTCCTGTCACCCCTTCGCGTTTCCCCGCGTAGCCTTGCACGCCCAAATCCAACGACCAGCCTTGTTGGTTTGCGGTGGTGGGGGTTAGGGTCAGACCGGCTTCCAGCAAGCTTGTATCGCCTTTCAATTTGGGCGTGTCCAGTTTGTAGCCGTAGATGCTGGCGTTGGCTTTGGCGTTGTATTCGTGTTCCCACGCTGCGCCTACGTAGGCGGTGGTTTTGGCGTTCAGGGCGTGGTGCCATTTCACGCCCAGCCTTGTTCTTTGCGAATCCACTGCCTTGAATTTCACCGTTTCGCCTGTGGTGAGTTTTACGGTGTCGCCGTTTTGATGGCTCCAGAGGTATTGTCCGTAAATATCCAGCTTGCTCTGTTCGGTGAGGTTTATCACATAGCCTGCGCCCACATGCGCGCTCACGTAGGTGGATTTGGCGTTGTAGGCGGCGGCTCTTCCGAAACCGTCGTAGAGGTTGCCGCTGAAGTCGGTTTTGACTTTGCCTGATCTCAGGCTGGCGTCGAGGTACAGGTTGTTGAGGTTGCTTTCGTAGAAGGCAAAGCGCGCCAAAATGCCCGCTCCGGTGTAGT